>CAZXZM010000107.1:0-3029 GCA_964645365.1 uncultured Pseudomonadota bacterium
GTTTTTCAATTTTTGGTTTATTGCCGCGAGCATTGTTTTAGAAAATTTTTCAGGATTTTTTTACCTTCAGAAGTTAGGATTGATTCCGGATGAAACTGGATCCCTTCCAATAAATAGTCCCGGTGACGAAGCCCCATAATCTCTTCCTCTTCAGTCCAGGCACTGATTTCCAAACATTGTGGCAGACTTTTTCGCTCAACAACGAGGGAGTGGTAGCGCGTTGCCTCAAAAGGATCCTGAACCGCAGAAAAAAGAGTTCTCCTGTCATGATAAATCGGAGAGGTTTTGCCATGCATGATTCGATCGGCACGCACAATCTTTCCCCCAAAGACCTGACCCAACGCTTGGTGTCCCAGGCAAACCCCCAGGATCGGGATACGCCCTGCATACTTTTTAATAACCCCGAGAGAAATGCCCGCCTCATTAGGGGTGCAGGGGCCCGGAGAAATAACAATTTTCTTGGGGCGCTTTTTTTCGATCGCAGCCACGGTAATCTCATCATTACGATACACCTGAACCGTTTCGCCCAACTCCAAAAAATATTGAACCAGGTTATAGGTAAAGGAATCGTAATTATCGATCATCAACAACATAGAAAATTCTATAGTCCTTTTTCGGCCATCTCTACTGCCCGCAAGACCCCTTTGGCCTTGTTGATACACTCCTGAAATTCCTGCCGTGGCTTGGAATCCGTAACAATCCCCGCCCCCGCCTGCACCGACACGACATTCCCTCGAACAATCGCCGTCCGGATGGTAATGGCTGTATCGAGATTTCCTAGAAAATCAATATACCCAACGCACCCCCCATAGATTCCCCGCTGGATTGGCTCCAGCTCATCGATGATTTGCATCGCCCGTACCTTGGGGGCCCCACTTAAAGTCCCGGCAGGAAAGCTGGCGCGTAACACATCAAAAGCGGTCTGCCCTGCCGCCAGCTGGGCCCGAACATTCGATACGATATGCATGACATGGGAATAGCGCTCGACCCTCATCAGTTCGTCGACCTCAACCGAATTTTTCCGCGCGATCCGCCCTAAATCGTTTCGTGCCAGATCGACCAACATAATATGTTCCGCACGTTCTTTTGGATCGGCCAACAGCTCTTTTTCAAGGGCACGATCGGCCAACTTTGTCTTTCCTCGTGGCCGGGTCCCCGCAATGGGACGAATGATCAGTTCTTTTCCTTCCAGACGAACCATCGTCTCTGGAGAGGCCCCCACGACCTGATGATCTTTCAAATGGAGATAAAACATATAAGGAGACGGATTGAGATGACGCAAAGCCCTGTAAATATCAAAGGGGTCGGCATGAAAAGGAGCTTGCAGACGCATACTTAAGACGGTCTGGATGCAATCGCCCGCCCGGATGTATTCTTGAATCTTGCGCACCCCCGCCTCATAAGAACGCTGATTCCAGAGCGTCCGAAAGCGTCGACTTGGTTGGCGGGGGCGTTTGCCTCGACCCGCTTTGCCCTGCGGCTCTTGAATCTTTTGGCAAACCTCTTTCAAGGCTTGCACTGCATCGTCATAGCGACGGCGTAGATTCCGTGTCTGCCCAACCGGCACCTGATAGAGAACACGTAAGAGTTGTTCGCGATTATCAAAGATCAGGAGAATCTGCGGCACCATCAGGTAAAAATCCCAGGTATCAACGCGTGTTTTTCCACGAATCGGCAATCGTTCAATAAAACGAACCGTATCGTAACCAAAATAACCGATCGCGCCGGCCGTCAATGGGAGGTCTCCCGGCACCGGTGCGTGTCGGTAATGACGAATCCTTTTTTCTAATTCACGCAGCGGGTCTTTTGCCCGCGTCCGATTCCAATTCTTTCCCTGCTTCTTCCATTCAAAGCGTTTGCCAGAACTGCGAAACAGTTCCAGTGCCTGAAAACCCATAAAGGTATAGCGAGCCCACCGCTCTCCCCCTTCAACGCTTTCAAAAAGGAAAGAATAAGGCTCATCGCGAAAGCGCTGAAAAATAGAAACCGGCGTTTCGGCGTCGACCACCAACTCTTTTTGCAGGGTGATCACATTGTATTTTTGGGCTCGCTTTTGAAATTGTTGAAAGGTCATTTGCCGTTTACCGTTTTTTTCTGGTGCCAAATGGCCAGCCCCGCCGGCAACATGGTAAGAGAACAGACCATACAACAGGCGATCCCCATCACCGCGAGCAGTCCCATCGATCGTAACCCACGGTGTTCCGCCAGAGCCAGCCCCAAAAAGCCAATGATCGTCGTCAGACCGGCAATAATAATAGCGACCCCGGCGGAACGAAGCGCCTCCATCACATCGGTTGAATCTTCCCGGTAACGGTGAAAGAGATGGACCGAATAGTCGATTCCCATTCCAAAAATCGCTGCTGGAATAAAAACGTTGTAAAAATTAAGCTCGATGCCGGTTAAAACCATCGCGGCCGACATCCAGGCAACACCAGAAACCCAGGGAACTGCCACTGCCGCCACATCGCGAAAACGACGAAAATCGAGAATCAGAAAGAAGAGCACTCCCAAGAAAGCGAGTGGAATGGCAATTTTCGTCTCCTCCAACATCACTGTCAGGACATTAGCAAAAATAATCGCGTCACTCGAAAATTCAAAAACCCCCTGCTCGGTTTCAATCTTTTGGATTTCTTCAGCAAAACGAATCGCACTGCGCCCATCATGGAGCTCAATCCCCTCCTTCGGAATAATCAGCCCCAGACTTCCGGGAAGATCGGGATTTCCAATAAAGTTCTCCTTAATCTCTTCTGGAATATCCTGAAAAGAAATCGATGACACCTGTAACGACTCCTGGAATTCATCGATTCGTTCCTTATCTTTCCCCTTGGCCAGCTTCTGGATGACGTCATCTTTCAAGAGAGTATCGATTTCCCTGATCACGGCCTGTTTTTCGTCCTGCCGCTTTGGAACCAGCGAGTAAAGAGACCCAAAACGATCAATCATCGAGTCGGGGTTCTTTTTTAATTCATCAATGGCGGCATCAATCGCCGCTGCCTCCTCCGCATCCTTCAAAATAATGACTGCGGGTC
>CAZXZM010000107.1:3039-5612 GCA_964645365.1 uncultured Pseudomonadota bacterium
CGCGCAATTTTCCATAATCGTATTCAAACCGAACTTGAGTCAGTAAAAAAAGGCTCAGTAGGCTAATCGCCGCCGTGATTCCAAAGACTAATTTTGGACGCGGAAAATGGATCACTCGTTCCAAAAATTTTAAAAAGGGAACGGGAGGGCGGCGGATCGGTCCTAGCTTTTCCAGTAAAGCGGTCCAGGCCGGGAAATAAATCCAATAGGTCAGAAAGATAACGATGACGCCAATGCCGGCAATAAAACCGAATTCCGAAAAACCTTTAAAGTCGACGAGTAACAGCAACAAGAAAGCAATTGAGGTGGTCACGGCGGAAGTCGCCGAGGCACGCCCAATAAAATAGGCGACTGAAAAAAGTGAATCAGCAATGGATTGATTCGAACTTCGCTCTGATAGGTAACGCGAGACTTTATGGACCCCAAAATCGATCCCCAGGCCGGTCATGATTGCAAACATGAAGGCAGTGACGGTATTCAAGCTATCAATAAAAAGACTGGCAATCCCGAAGGTATAAAAAATACCTAACGTCAGAGGACCCAGCACCATCAGAATCGGCCGCAGACCACGCAATACCAAAACCAACAACAACAAAACCCCAATCCCGGCAACATAACCGGCTATGCTTAGATCGTGCATTAAAGATTTATATTCATCGACACGGGTTCGAATCGAACCAGCATAATAAATCTGAATCGCCTGGCTCCGCGAGGGGGGCTGGAAATCTGCGATGATTTGGCGCATCGAACGATAGAAGCGTTTCGCATAGGCAAAATCGCTGGCGTTTCCCTTTGGGGTAATTTTTAAGCGGAACAACGTCCCATCATCACTTTCGTAATAACGGCTACGCACTCCCGAAGAGTATTCCCCCTTATATTTCTCAAGCATTTCATCAAAGGTCTGGGGCTCCTCCTCTTCAAGATTGATATAGAGCCCCCCCAATTTTTCCCGCTGAATCTTGCGATCAATTCGTTCGCGAATATCCTTAAGGTCTGCGAGCGAAACGTAGAGCATTTTATGTTCGTCGATAAAACCATGGCCCGGTTTGAGATGCTCCAGTTTCTGTATCTCTTCGTGGCCCTCCAGGTGAGCAATCAGATCATGGAGAAATGGGAGAACGGCGTCGCGATCGGGCCCCTCGATCAAAACGCTCAAGCTTCCCTTGCCCGCAAGTTTATCCCGCACCTGTTTGATTAACTGGACACTGCTGTAGGAGTCGGGAAGCAGGTTTGCCAAATCGGTATCAATATTTTTGAAGAGGTGGACCGTTCCTTGAAAGGCGGGAATAGCCGATCCAATCGCCACCAATAAAATCAGGGGCCACAACCGGAGGGAACCGCGCAAAAATTTCTGAGTAAATCGCTGAAACATAAGTAAGATCAACAAGTTGCCTGAAGGCTCCCTTGTCTGTCAACGAAATCACTCTTCCTCACAAAAGCTAGCAACCTTCTATGACGCAACGCGATAGTAGGGGACCGATAATATTGAGGAGTCTTGATGACACCCCCTGAGCCAATCAACGTCCCCCTAGGGCCTTCCCAACCGCGACAGGATCGTGAGCCAGCGGAACCGGGAACAATTAACGTCCCGCTGCCACCGCAACCACGAGCGCCGGAACCGGAAGCAGAACCGACTTCTCCTCCCTGGCCAATCGGCCTCCAGGCGACGATTGATTCTGGCTGGGTGGTCAACACCGGCTGGGAACCAGAAAATCCGAACCTCGGATTTTATGGCAGTGCACGCCGCCTTTTCGTCCCCAATGGACAGCTTTTACTCCACCTTCCAAGCGAACATGTCAGCGAGCATTTTTCAGGAACTGTGGACATTCTATTGGGACCCAACGCCTATGTCACCCAATCATCGGGAATGGATGGAGACTTCCCCTTCGATCTCGTTCAGGCCTTCATTGCCTTCCAGCACAGTGGATTTCACCTACAGTTCGGCAAAATCAACACGATGGTCGGCGCTGAAGTGATCAATGTCGGCGACAACCCCAATATTACTCGCAGCTTGTGTTTTTATAACTGTATCAACTTTACCGATACCGGCCTGAGGATCGGCTACGGTGGGGACCGGGCCGACTTTACGGTCGGAGTGGTCAATGGCTGGGATACGGTCGAGATGAATAACGACACCCCGTCGGGCTTTGCCAACCTGTCCCTCGATCTTGATCCAGTGACGATTGCCGCCACTTTCTATGTCGGGCCCGAACAGGAAGACAATAATGAAGACCTCCGCCTCTTGGGAGATTTCGTCCTGAACTGGCAGGTCTCCTCAGCGGTCGCACTTGGTGTCAACTACGATGAAGGGGCCGAACAGTTCGATGGCGCCTGGAGCCACTGGCGTGGCCTCAATCTCTATCAGAGCTTTCAATTAGGAGATGTTGTCCAACTGGTCTTTCGCGAAGAGTACTTTGAAGACAGCGATGGGGTCCGAACCGATATCCCCGACATGCGCGTCATTGGAATCACCGGGGGATTGAATTTCCATCTGCCAGAAGGCTTTCAACTCCGCCTGGAAGGGCGCCACGACCACAGTCTCAATGACGTCAACCCCTTCAATGGTCAGGCAG
>CAZXZM010000108.1:0-5603 GCA_964645365.1 uncultured Pseudomonadota bacterium
AAGGGGACCTATATTCGGGCCTTAGCCGAAGACATCGGTAGTGAACTGGGTCTCCCAGCCCATCTGGCCTCTCTGCGACGACTTGCCGTTGGTGCCTATGATTTGACGGCTGCGATCTCACTCGAACATTTAGAACAAAGTCTTTCTGGTTCAGGTGTGGATTGGGGTTCGCTCTTGCTTCCAGTGCCCTTGTAGCGGGATTTGCCCCTTTACAATGAAATTTCAAAGTGGTTAGATTCACAGACAGGAGAGATTAATGGCGACGGAGCCAGTCAAGGAAGAGATGATCAAGAAATTTCAGACCCATGAGGGGGACACCGGTTCGCCGGAGGTTCAGATTGCTTTAATGAGTGGTCGGATCCAGTACCTCACAGGACACTTCAAAAAGCATGGCAAAGACCATCAGTCACGCCGGGGTCTGTTGAAATTGGTCGGACAACGTCGACAACTCCTCGCCTATCTAAAAAGGAAAAATATCGAGCGCTATCGTCGCTTAACCAAAGAACTAGGCCTACGGAAGTAGACCAGAAGAGTGGGCCTCTAGGAGTTTCGACAACTGATAATTTAAATCAATTTCTTAAGCGATTAAGGAGTTCGTTTTAAGTTATCAGTTGCCCCTCCTACGCTAGCAACCCGCTCTTTTTCGACACTTCATTCTCAGTTCAGGCCCTAGTCAGACAAGGAGATTGTTATGTCCGTTCATACTCTGACCACCGATTTTGGGGGACGTCCCCTGACTATTGAAACTGGAAAACTCGCCAAGCAGGCGGGGGGTGCGGTTACACTCCGATATGGGGATACGATTGTTCTCGTAGCCTCCACTTTATCACGCAATTCTCGGGATGAATTTGATTTTCTTCCTTTGACTGTTCAGTACGTTGAGAAAACCTTTGCGGCTGGCAAAATTCCCGGTGGATTTTTTAAACGAGAAGGACGCCCCTCGGAATGGGAAACCCTGACCAGTCGTTTTATCGATCGCCCAATTCGTCCCCTCTTTCCCAAAAATTTTCGTCACGAAATTCAGATTATTGCGACTGTCTTATCGGCCGACCAAGAGAACGAACCCGATATCTTAGCGATGCTGGGGGCTTCGACATCCCTGATGATTTCAGAGGCCCCTTTTGCTGGACCCATTGCCGGTGTGCGGGTCGGACGCGTGGATGGCAAGCTGATTTGCAATCCCTTACCAGGACAACTGGACGAAAGTGACATTGACCTGATTGTCGCTGCTAGCGAAGAAGCGGTGGTGATGGTTGAAGGGGGAAGCCTGGAGGTTTCAGAGAAGGACATGTTGGAGGCCATCCTCTTTGGTCAAGAAGCGATTCAGCCCTTGCTCGTCCTGCAAAAAGAATTGGCTGAAAAAGTTGGCAAGGCCAAGCTCGAGGTTTCCGAAGAGGGGCCTGATACGGAACTGGTTGAGAAGATCCAAGGAGATTTTGGCGCCAAGATTAGCAAAGCTTTTCGGGTAGCCGACAAGCAGGAACGAACTGAACAGGTTGCTGCTTCCAAGGAAGAGGTCGTTCAGGCCCTCGTCCCCGAAGACGATGATGGTGTCATTGCTCCTAAGGTAAGTGAGGCCTTCAAGGCAGTAGAATCGACACTGATGCGAGAGATGATTTTAAAGGAAGGAAAGCGTATCGATGGGCGCAAGTTTGATGAAATCCGACCGATCAGTTGCGAAACCACACTGCTTCCTCGGGCTCACGGATCGGCCCTTTTTACGCGGGGAGAAACCCAGGCCCTTGTAGTGGCAACGCTTGGGGCTGCAGCCGAGGCGCAGATTATCGATAGCATCGCCGGTGAGACGCGGAAACGTTTTATGCTGCACTATAACTTCCCTTCCTTTTCGGTGGGGGAGGTCCGTCGCCTCGGTTCTCCAGGGCGTCGCGAAATTGGCCATGGAGCCCTTGCGGAACGGGCCTTGCGGCCGATGATTCCGATCGATGAGAGCTTTCCGTATACGGTTCGTATTGTTTCCGAAGTTTTAGAATCTAATGGTTCCTCTTCGATGGCAACGGTTTGTGGCGCCAGTCTTTCGCTGATGGATGCCGGGATTCAGATCGATCGTCCGGTGGCCGGTATTGCGATGGGACTGGTGGCTCAAGGGGATGAGACCGCTATCTTATCCGACATCCTGGGAGACGAAGACCATCTCGGAGATATGGATTTTAAAGTGGCAGGGACCGATCAGGGGATTACGGCCCTCCAAATGGATATCAAGATCAAGGGCCTCAGTGCGGAACTGTTGGAGCGGGCCTTGGAGCAGGCCCTCCAAGGCCGTTTGCATATCTTACAGAAGATGGCGGAGACCTTGTCGGAATCTCGGCCGGAGATGTCGCAATACGCTCCGCGCCTGACGACGGTTCAAATCAAACCGGCTCGTATCAGGGATCTCATTGGACCCGGAGGAAAGAACATTAAGGGGATCGTCAGCGAAACCGGCGTGAAACTGGATGTTGAGGATAGCGGCAAGGTGAATGTTTTTTCGAGCTCGCAAGAGGCGCTCGAACAGGCGTTGGCCCGCATCAGCGAGCTAACCGCTGAACCGGAAATGGGCAAGATCTATGACGGTAAGGTCCAAAAGATTACGGAATATGGGGCCTTCGTTGAGATCATTCCTGGCTTTGATGGGCTTCTCCACATCTCGCAGATTGATTCCAAGAGAACGGACAAGGTAGAGGATGTTCTGAAAGAGGGAGATCGCATTCCTGTCAAAGTGATCAAAGTGGATCCTTCGGGCAAGGTCTCACTTTCTCGCAAGGAGGCCCTTGAAGAGCAGGGCCAGAAGGCTAGCAAAGATTCCGAATCAGCTTGAGTGTTTGGCGGCGTGTCGCTGCTCGCCCCTCTGAATTATCGATGACGTAATCGGCCCAGATTCGTTTCTTCCGAAGGGGCCATTGTTGGTCGATCCTGCGCTGCGCTTCCCGTTTCGGGGTGTGACGGTAGCGGGCCAGCCGTTCGAGTCGTGTTGTCTGTGGGGCCCAGACAACGATAACCTCATCCATTTCTTTTTCCATCCCCACTTCGTAGAGAAGGGCGGCATCAATAACAACGAAAGGGACCTTTTTCTTTCGGTATTTTTTGAGCTGGCAATTGATTTCACGCAGGATAGCGGGGTGGGTGAGTGCATTTAATTTTTTTAAACGACTTTTGTTTTCAAAAACGTAAGTCGCCAGCTTGTCACGCTTCAAGGCTCCACGGGAGTCAAAAAAAGTAGCGCCAAAGGCTCGCCGTAAGCGACGGGCCGTCACTGAATTCGCTTTGACGACTTGGCGGGCAATTTCATCGGCATCGATCACGGGAACCTTGCATTTACGGAAAATTGCCGTGACGGTTGTTTTTCCAGACCCAAAGCCCCCCGTTAATCCAATCTTTTTCATGGTTCAGTGGATTCTTCTTCTTGTTTTTTTAATTGGCGGATGAATTCAATCAATGGAAGCAGAGACTTTTCACCGTAAGCAATTATGTCTTCTATTTTCTCTTCTTCCCGTTTCTCATCGGCTGCCTCAATAAATTGGAAGATGTGATCGGTAATTTCCTGAAAGAGGGGATGTAATCTTTCGTGGAGGCGCGCCACCTGCGGGTTTTCCTCGGCTTGCGCTTCCATGACTTTGCTTACCTCAACAATAAAGTCCTCTAAAGTTCCTTCGTTTTTCTTTTTTTCAGCTGACTTTTTTGTCTTTTTCTTTGTTTTCTTGGTGCGACGTTTGGGGGGCATGACCAAAGTCCTCCGTAATGATTTTTGTTAGAGTTTCTCGGTTATTTTTTTCAGGGTAGTCGAGTACTACCTCGACCAGATTATTAAGAATCTCTCCGATCATTGGTCCCTCTGGAATGCCAAGTTCGATCAGATCATGACCGCTGATCACCAGGTCGCCGACATTGAAAGGGGGCTCTTGTGCTAACGTTTCTTCGATACGACGACGCAATTTCTGTACTCCGCGAATTCCTTCCGGGTATTTTCCGCCGCGATTATCGGCAATTCGCAGATCGACAAGTTTCAGAATGAGATCACTTCCAATGATTCGAATGAAACGACGGATCGCCTTGTCACTAAAGAAGGATTTAGCTTGGAACATGTGATTTTCGACTAATGTTGAGATGCGCTGCGGGTTAATTCCTAAGGTGGTCATCTTTAAATCTTTCATCCGTTTCTTGGCCAGACGTTTTGAAATCGTTTGGTGCCCGTAGAAAGTCAGCCGATCCTTTTCTTTATTGTACCGCTTCGTTTGCGGTTTGCCGACATCATGAAACAGTGCGGCCAGCATCAATTCCATGTCACCCGCATAAGGAATGGCGTCATCTTTGCGGGAAGCGTCCAGGACGCGCATCGTGTGCATAAAGACATCATCGTTACGAAATTTCCGCCCCTGTTCAACCCCGACCGTTTTCTGGAGTTCAGGAAAAATATACGGGAGCAGGCCCGTATCTCGCATGATACAAAACCCGATAGAGGGCTTGGGGGCCGTTAAGAGTTTGCCGATTTCTTCGGTAACCCTTTCAGCGCTCACCGTTTCAATCAGTGCGGCATGACGTTGCATCGCTTTCCAGGTTTCTGGTTCGATTTGTAGGTGAAGCCGCGCCGTAAATTGTACGGCACGTAGCAGTCGCAGCGGGTCTTCCTCGAAAGACTGAGGAGAAACTTGACGTAAAATTTTCTCCTGCAAATCCTTCTGTCCTCCGTAAGGATCAATGAGGCGTCCTGTTTCATACCCCATAGCCATTGCATTGATCGTGAAATCACGTCGCTGCAGGTCTTCTTCGATCGGAAGTTCCGGGTCAAAGGTAATTTCAAAATCACGGTGCTGAGTTCCGGTCGAGCGCTCGGTCCGGGGCAGGGCAATATCGTATTCGATATCGGTGGCCGCTGTAGGGTAGAATTTCAAAATGCCAAAGGCGCGGCCGACAACAAAAACATCCCCGAATTTTTTGAGAGTCTTCTGAATTTTTTCCAGAGGGAGTTTTCGGATCAATAGGTCATGGTCTTTGTGAGGGCGGTCAAGTAGGCGATCGCGCACCGGTCCCCCCACTTCATAGATTTCACCGCCAGCGGCGAGGAGCTCTTGCAGATAAATCGGGAGTCCAGAAGCCTTAAAGTCCGGGGTTTTTTTGGATGCTGAGTTTTTTTCGGAAGTCATCAAGCCAGAGATTAACCCATTGCGATCGGTTACGAGCCCATTCCGCAGTAAGATCAGATTCCTTTTCTTTTTCTTGAACGCGTTGGCGTTGCCATTTTTCCTCTTCAGGGGAGACAAGGTAGGCAGTATCAAGAAAGCTACGAAAGCTGTCGAGGAGCAGATCTTCACGTAAAGCCTCTTCGTAATCTTGACCGTATTGCCGACGATAGTAAGGCCGGAACTGATCGTTATAAAATTCATAGTTGAAGACCCCGTCGCGCTTGAATTGTTCTTGGCGACGGATCATGCGAGCGACTTCTAGATCGGCAACGCGAAAGTCAATCGACTCGGCAAAGAGCTGCCAGACGGCCCTCTGTACGATTTGTTCTAAGACGTTGGATCTTAAAAATCGCGCCAGATCTTCCGGGACTTCTTGATCCTTATTTTGGCGTAGACCCTGCAGGGAGCGATCATAGATTTGATTAA
>CAZXZM010000109.1:0-5578 GCA_964645365.1 uncultured Pseudomonadota bacterium
GAATCGATGCGGTGCTGCCAGCCTGGTCGGGACTCGGTTATAACGCGCGGGGCCGTAATCTGCATCGCGCGGCTAAACTTTGCCGGAAACAATTTGGAGGACGTCTCCCCCGCGACCCAGAAATACTGCAAACTTTGCCGGGCATTGGGCGGTATACGGCGGGAGCGATCGCTTCAATCGCCTTTGATATCCGCGCTCCGATCGTGGACGGTAACGTCATTCGGGTGCTCGCCCGTCTTTTTGTGATCCCTGTCGATCCAAAAACAACTGCATGAATCAAACGTTTTTGGGGACAAGCCGAATCGATCCTACCTTCTCGACAGTGCGGTGACTTCAATCAGGCCTTGATGGAATTAGGGGCGACCGTCTGCACCCCCCTTCAACCAAACTGCACCCTTTGCCCCCTCATTAAAAATTGCCAGGCCTTTGCCCAAGGAGAGCCAGCGCGTTGGCCCCAAGGCTCACAAAAAATAAACTACCAAAAAATCAAAATGACTGCCGCCCTGATCCGCAAGAACGGGAAGTTCCTGATGGTGCAACGATCGTCCCAACGACTACTGGCAGGGCTGTGGGAGTTTCCAATGGTCGAAGGGGATTTGGCCGACCTGCGAGAACTCTACCAGTTCCCGCTCCGCGGAGAACAACAGCTCCCGGTCATTGCCCACAGCATCATGAATCGCCGGATCACGATCACCCCATGGTTGATCCCTGGACAAGACCTCCCGCCCCGCCATCGCCCTGCGCGGAGCCGCTGGGTCACGGCCCCTCAGATCGCCTCCCTCCCCACCTCCTCCATAATTCCCAAGCTCCTGGCCACCTTGGACAAGTCGCTAGTGGAATCCCCGGCAATCTGATAAAATTTTCCTAATCACGTGACTTTGGACTCCTTAACAGACCTATCGCTCGCTGATATCGAAGCGGTTCCAATTGAGGAAATCGCCCTCCTTTTGGCACGCGATCCTTACCCCGGCCTCGACTGCCAGGCCTATCTGGCCCACCTGGATCGCTTTGCCGAGCAGGCGCGACTCCGGATCGATGGAGTCTTGGGAGGACCCGCCATTGCCCGGGGATTGAGTCACTATCTGTTCCAAGAAGAGGGCTTTCGTGGCAACAAGCAAGATTACTACAACCCTTCCAATAGTTTCTTAAATGATGTTTTGGATCAGCGAGCCGGCATTCCGCTGACTCTCTCTATTGTTTATGTCGCGGTAGGGCGCCGACTGGGGCTTCCGGTTTCGGGAGTCAGTTTTCCTGGTCATTTTTTAGTGCGCTATGACGACCGCGAGCAAACCTTTTTCATCGATCCCTTCAATCGCGGAAAGCTATTAAATGAGGACGACTGCAAGAAGCGCCTGAACGATATGACCCGGGGTTCTCTGACCTACCGACCGGAATTTCTATACGCGTCCTCCAATCGGGAAATCCTGATCCGCATGCTGACCAACTTAAAGATGATCCATATGCTGCAAAAGGATTTTCAGGCGGCCTTGGAAACCCTGAACCATATTCTTCTCTTTAGTCCCGACGGAGCACCGGAACTAAAAGAGCGGGGCCTTATCTATTACGAACTGGAGTGTTTCAACCTAGCCCTCCAGGATCTAGAGGCCTACCTGATGAAACAGCCCTCGTCCCCGGATCGCCCCACGATCGAAACCTGCATTGATGAACTGCGCGATAAAGTAACCCAAATTCAATAAAACGGTGACGGCTGTAATCGCAACCGTTGTCTGCCTTCTTCTTTATGGAATCGGTTATCGTTTCTATTCTGACTTTTTAGCAAAAAGGATTTTTTCCTTACGACCGGATCATCTGACCCCGGCCCACACTCTGCGCGATGACATTGATTACGTCCCATCTCCCAAATACATCTTGTTCGGCCATCACTACGCCTCGATTACCGGGCTGGCGCCGATGTTGGGACCGGCGGTCGCCGTCATCTGGGGATGGGTTCCCGCTATGCTGTGGGTTGTTCTGGGAGCCTTACTGGTCGGATGTGTTCATGACTTCGGAGCGCTGGTCGTCTCGATACGCGCCCGGGGGTTCAGCATTGGAAAGGTAACCGAATCAATCATCGGCCCTCGCGCCAAGACTTTATTTCATTTGTTGATTTTTTTCG
This sequence comes from uncultured Pseudomonadota bacterium, assembly GCA_964645365.1. Classification (GTDB taxonomy): domain Bacteria; phylum UBA10199; class UBA10199; order 2-02-FULL-50-16; family JAJFLM01; genus CAZXZM01. Next base: position 2,117 of record CAZXZM010000109.1, read on the forward strand.
GCATCGCGCTGGCGATGGGTGTGTTTGTCTTTGTCATCGCAAAACTCTTCACCGAACAATTCTACCCACAAGCGGTCTTTCCTTCCGGTCTACTCATGATCCTCGCCATGATCTTGGGATACCTATTATTTAAAAGGGGGTTTCCGCTCCAAATCACCGTCTGGGGCGCATTTTTATTGACCCTGGCCGGTGTCTGGGTCGGAATGGAAATTCCAACGCTTGGACTGACTCCGCAGACCTGGCCCGCAGCCAACACCTGGTCTTGGATTCTGCTTGCCTATGCCTACATCGCCAGCATCCTGCCAGTCTGGGCCTTGCTGCAGAGCCGCGACTTTATCAACTCACTCCTTCTCTACTTGGGCTTAGGAATGATGTATGTCGGCTTTTTTGTCCTGCGACCTGAATTTGCCTCCCCCCCGGTGAACCCCCATCCGGAAGGGGCCCCTTCCCTCTTCCCTTTCGTATTTATTGTAATCGCCTGTGGGGCCGCTAGCGGATTTCACTCCTTGGTCAGCTCCGGCACAACCGCCAAACAACTGAACAAGGAAACGGATGCCCGTTTTATCGGTTATGGGGGAATGATCGGCGAATCGCTACTCGGTTTGATGGCGGTGTTGGCCTGCACAGCCGGTTTTATTTCGCCGGAACATTGGCAGGCGCACTACACCGACTGGCAAAGTGTTCAAGGGCTCGGCAACACGATTAGTGCCTTCATTGAAGGGTCGTCTCGCTTTATCAGTAGCCTGGGAGTGGCCCCGGAGTTAGCTTCCTCCTTTGTCGCCGTGGTTGTGGTCAGCTTTGCTTTGACAACACTTGATTCGGCAACTCGCCTGCTCCGTTACAATATCGAAGAGATGTCTGAAACTGTGGGCTGGCATCGACATATCAATCGTTACTCCTCTTCACTGTTAGCGGTCGCCGCAATTGGATTTTTTGCCTTCTATCAGATCGACGGTCGCCCAGCCGGTCTCACCCTATGGCAACTATTTGGAACGACCAACCAACTGTTGGCAGGATTGGCCCTGTTGGTCGTCACTCTCTATCTCAAGCAACGGGGGCGCAATTACTGGTTCACCCTCCTTCCGATGTTCTTTATGTTGGGAACAACCGTGGTAGCGATGGTCGGACAACTCCGCCGTTTTTGGGTGAGTGAAAATATATTACTTTTAATTGTCGGATGCATCCTGCTCTTTTTAGCTCTCTGGCTGATAATCGATGCCATCCGCTCACTGCGCCGACCGACAACCCACCTGAAAGATAAGCTCGATATCGAGTTTTCATAACGACCGATGAGCCCCCATCCTCACATCCTTCCCCCCAACGGCCTGCGGGACTCACCCAATCATCATTACGCTCGTTCGCGCCCGGTCCGAGCCCTCCCTTGGCACTCACTCGCTTCTATTAAGGTGGGTCTCAGACAGTCCTCGGCTTCGCTGGGGGGAAGTATCCTCGGCTGGTGTGTTTGTATTTCTGAAGACAACAGACCAGGTTTCCTTTGGCTCGTCTGTCATCCTGAGGAGCGTTAGCGACGAAGGATCTTACCTTAAGATGACGAGATTCTTCGGTCGTTTCACTCCCTCAGAATGACAAATGGTGTGGCCCAGAATGACAGAGAAGCTTGTTCCCCGGTACGGAGCTGAGGGAGATTCGATTAGGGGAGTTGGGTTTGGCCCATCAGGTAATGATCGACTTCCCGGGCCGCCCCCCGCCCTTCATTGATGGCCCAAACGACTAAGGATTGGCCGCGACGCATATCTCCCGCCGCAAAGATCCCTTCAATATTCGTTGCAAACCGGCCGTACTCTGCCTTGGCATTGGAACGTCCATCGCGTTCTACCTTCAGTGATTCCAGAACAGTATCTTCGGGGCCTAGAAAACCCAAGGCGAGAAAAACTAATTGGGCGGGCCACACCTTCTCTGTGCCGGGAACCTCTTTGAGTTCTGGACGTCCCCCTTCGCTAGGGACCCATTCGATCTCGATCGTATGCAGTTCTTTGAGTTGACCGGCCTCATCTCCGACAAAGCGCTTGGTCATCACGCAATATTTGCGCGGATCATCCCCAAAGACATGCTTGGCCTCTTCCTGGCCATAATCGAGCTTGTAGACCTTGGGCCACTGTGGCCACGGATTATCGGGGGCCCGTTCGTCGGGGGGTTGCGGCATGATCTCAAACTGAACCAAACTCTTGCAGCCATGGCGCATCGAGGTTGCAACGCAATCGGTACCCGTATCCCCGCCACCAATCACAATGACATCTTTGTTTTTCGCATCGATGTAGGCCCCGTCTCCATGATCGCTGTCGAGAAACGACTTGGTGTTCTTGCCTAGAAACTCCATCGCAAAATGAACCCCTTTAAGATCACGCCCCTCAATGGAAAGGTCACGCGGCTTGGTCGCCCCCCCACAAAGCACCGTTGCATCGAATTCCTTTAAAAGTTTTTCGGCAGGATAATCTTTTCCAACTTCGGTCTTAGTGACGAACTTAATTCCCTCCTCGGTCAACAAGTCGACACGGCGCTGCACTATTTTTTTGTCGAGGTGGGGATTGGGAATGCCATACATCAGCAATCCCCCAATGCGATCAGCACGCTCAAAGACCGTCACCGAATGACCCGCCTTATTGAGTTGAGCCGCGCAAGCGAGCCCCGACGGTCCGGAACCAACCACCGCCACCTTCTTGCCGGTCCTTTTGGCCGGGGGCTCTGCAATAATCCATCCCTCTTCAAAGCCCTTATCGACAATGGAGTTTTCAATATTCTTGATCGTAACTGGAGGTTCGTTAATCCCTAACACGCAAGAGCCCTCACAAGGAGCGGGACAAATGCGGCCGGTAAATTCGGGGAAGTTGTTTGTCTTGTGGAGGCGATCGAGTGCTTCTCGCCACAACCCGCGATAGATGAGGTCATTCCATTCCGGAATCAGATTATTGATCGGACAGCCAGAGGCCATCCCCTTGATCAACGAACCAGAATGACAAAAGGGGACTCCACAATCCATACAACGCGCCCCTTGTTTCTGCAGATCTTCCTCCGCAACGGGAAGGTAATACTCACCCCAATCCTGCAAACGTTCGGCAGGGGGACGCGCCCCGGGCACCTGCCGTTGATACTCCATGAATCCAGTTGGTTTTCCCATTTGTAGTTCCTCGTTATTCCAGAAGATCCTTCGCCCTGCTCAGGATGACGCCTTCGGCGTCAGTTTCCAGCCACGCGGGCCACGGCACGAGTATTTTCTTCAAAGGCGGCCATAATCGCTTCATCACCGGAGAGCCCGCTGGTCTTGATCTTTTTCAGCGCCTCCATCACCCGCTTGTAATCTGTTGGATAAACTTTAACAAAGCGGGGAACATATTCTTTCCAGGAAGAAAGAATTTTCCAGGCCCGCTGGCTCCCAGTATATTCATTGTGTTTCAGGATCATCCGACGGACCTCTTCCATCTCCTCTTCTTCTATCGACTCTAA
>CAZXZM010000110.1:0-1364 GCA_964645365.1 uncultured Pseudomonadota bacterium
CGATGTGACTTTCTGCCTCCATATGGCTCGATTCCAAAACACAGTAGGGCAGGATCGTCACGTCTGCATCGATCCTCATGTCCTCAAGAACGCTCCCTGCATCAATCGTCGTTCCTTTTTTCACCAATGTCTGGCCTCGCAACACGCAGCCCGGTCCGATAACAACATTCGATTCCAGGGTCACCGAACGATCAATATAGGTCGTATTCGGATCCTGTAGGGTCACCCCACGCTCCATCCAGGCATGATTGATCCGTTCCCGTGCGATGTGATTCGCCAAGGCTAGCTGCGCCCGGGTATTGATCCCCATCACCTCAATCGGATCCGACACGCAGAGCCCCCCGACTGACTTTCCAGCTGTCGCAAACACATCGACTAGGTCGGTTAAATAATATTCCCCTTTGCGTTTATTGCGGGCAATCGAACGGAGACTTTTAAAAAGTTGTTCTTTATCGAGCAGATAGATTCCAGAATTGATTTCGCTGATCTCTCGTTCCTCTTCGCTAGCTAAATCAGGTTCTTCGACAATGCGAACGACTTTTCCTTCCGGATCCCGAATGATGCGACCGTAACCAGTCGGATTATCAAACAGGGCCGTGAGCAGACTCATCGTAAATCCACCCCGGCGATGATACTGAAGAAATTCACGCAGAGTGCGTTCACCAATAAAGGGAACATCCCCATAGAGAATGAGAACCTCGCCTCGGAAGGAACGCAAAGCGGACTGGGCACAGGTAACCGCATCGGCGGTTCCGTTTTGTGTCTTCTGGTGAACGATCTTGACCCGTGAATCCTGGCCGAGGGCTGCTTTGACTTCCTCGATGCCGTGCCCCAGCACGCAGACCAACGGATTCGCTCCGAGTCCACGGGCCGCCTCCACTGGGTAAGTAAGCAGCGGATCACCCGCTATCGGATGTAAAACCTTGGGGAGCTGTGACCGCATCCTCTCCCCTTTACCGGCAGCAAGAATAATAGTGGCGAGTGCAGGCATAGAGGGCCCGCTTATATAGTGTAGAGAGCTGGAGCGTCAACCTAGTACCTACCTCCCTTCATTTGACCTTTTGGCGGTAAATCCCTATGTAGAGCGAATTATGAAGTGGAGCGTTCTTTTCCTGGCGGCCCTTTTTTTATTCGGGGCCTGTTCTCGCGTCGCACGTGAATTTCCTCAGTACGCAGTGCGCGAATTCAACGTCGCCGATCAATTGAAGGCGGCTCGCGATGCCTTTCATTTGGCCAGCCAGACCGAAACCCGTGGGGCTCAGATGGGGCTGGCTAAGAAGGGGGTCTTCTATGCCCGCCGTTGTACGGAGCTGGCCCCACGCAAAGCCGACTGTCATTTTTACGAGGCCCTGAATACCGGCCTC
>CAZXZM010000110.1:1374-5564 GCA_964645365.1 uncultured Pseudomonadota bacterium
ACCAAGCGCGTGTCCTCGGCTACCCAAGCGGGATGGTTCGGATTGCCGCCGCTGCGGAGAAGGTTATCGCCCTGGACCCTCACTTTGAAGAGGGGGGCGGCTACCGCGTTCTCGGTAAGCTCTACCTGGAGGCCCCCGCCTTTAACCTGGGAACCAATCAGATCCAGCGCGATCTTGAGAAATCACGTCATTATCTCCAGCAGGCGATTCAGGTGGCACCCGATTATCCCGAAAATCATCTCTTTTTAGCGGAGACGTTGCTCGAGCTGGAAGAACGAGAGTCCGCCAAACAACATCTCGGGGAAGCGCGGCGACAGCTGCCAGCGAATCAGTTTTCACGCGAGGACAAAAAGACATGGCATGAGCTGATAGAAAAACTGGAAAAGAAGCTTCAATGAAGAAATTGCTTCTTGTTGTCAGTATCCTGTTCTTGCCGATCTTTGCGTCGGCCCAAGAAAAACCGGTTGTTACCCTCCTTCAAGACTTAATTCGTGCCGACACCACCAATCCGCCCGGTAACGAAATCCTGGCTGCCGAAGTGCTCCAGAGATTTTTCGCAACAACGCCACAACTAGAAACGGAAATTATTTCTTCAGCGCCTGGCCGCGCTAACCTGATCGCCCGTTTACGGGGGCGTGGAAAACAGGCGCCACTCATCCTGTTGGGACACCTCGATGTCGTCCCCGCAGTGGCGGCGGAGTGGTCCACTCCCCCCTTCTCGGGAATACAAAAAGGAGGGTACCTCTGGGGACGGGGGGCCATCGACATGAAGGGGATGGTCGCAATGGAAGCGGTCGCCCTGCGTGAGCTAGCCGAGAGCGGAAAAAAACTCGCCGGAGACTTAGTCTTGGTCGCCGTCGCCGATGAAGAGACCGGCGGAGCACAAGGAGCCGAATGGCTCCTCAAGAATTACGGTGACCGCTTGCAGGCATGGGGCGTTATCAATGAGGGGTCGGTCGGAATCCGGAAGAAAAATTTTAATCTCATCCCTATTCAGGTCGCTGAAAAGGGGGTCTGTTGGCTCGAAGTCACCGCGACTGGTCAGCCAGGGCACGGCTCGATGCCACATGCCGAAAATGCGGTACTGAAAGTAGCCCGTGCCCTGCAGCAAATCGGCGATTACCCCTTTCCGGTTCAAGAAACCTCCGTCATGAAGGAATTCACGCGCACCGTCAGCCGTTCACTTTCCTTTCCCGATTCCTGGTTCATGCGATATCTCTTTACCCCCGGCATCGGCGGGTTGATGCGTCGTCTAGCCGCATCAACCATCCAACAAGATAAGGCGCTCCATGCAATGCTGACCCATACTGCTACCCCCACACAGCTCGCGGCAGGAACTAAAATCAATGTCATCCCGAGCCATGCGACAGGAGGAATCGATGCCCGCATCCTCCCCGGCATGAACCCCGAACGTTTCCGTGACTTTTTACAGGGTCTCGTCGGAGATACCGTAACACTCAAAATCACGATGCAGAGCGAACCGAACGAAAGTTCATTGCAAACCGATCTCTACCGAACGATGACGAGCGTTTTTCAACGACACTTTCCGCAAGCAATTGTCACGCCAATCTTGTCGGCTGGTGCGAGTGATTCCCGCTTTTTCCGCGCTCGCAATATTCCCGCCTACGGTATTATCCCTCTCCTGCTTCCTGAATCGGACTTGGCGGGTCTACATGGTATCGACGAGCGAGTCCCTGTCGACCAATTGGAGCGGGGGGTAACGATTCTTAAAGAGATCATTACAGAGGCCTTGCCTTAAAAAGTCATCATGGCTGCCTGCGTTTACTGCCAAGAACGTGCCAGTTTCTTTTCCCGCGTCTGCAGGGAATGTCGCCGATTGATTGCTGCCGTCAAAGAACTGGGCGACTCATACGGCTACCGCACCCTCCTCGAAACCCTGGAAGCAACGGGTGTCTCTCCTGCAAAGATCGAAAAATTTCTGGACACCGATCTCGATCAAACCGGCAGTTTTAACCAAAAAGTAACGGCGCGGATGACCAACGAATTGATGGAGGCCTTGGGGCAACCCAGCCAAATGAGTGCCGCCGATGTGCGCACCATTGAAGAACGAATCCAGCGAGGAGAAAGTTACCTGGACCTGCCGGATGTTACCGATTCATCCCAACTGAAACCTTCCAAAGACTAGTTGCCTTCTGCGCGTCATTTCCTCTACATAAGGGCCGATGCCGCTTTCCTCGATCCAACAAAAGATGTTACGACGCCTGATCGACATCGGCTCACCGGAAAACCTGCGCCGTAGTCTGGACAAGCTGCACCCCTCCGATATCGCTACCCTTTTTTCCGAATTAGCACCCGGGGACATGATGCGTGTCCTGGAGGTCCTCTTTTCACTCAAAAAAGGGGGGAAGGTATTGCGGGAAATGCCGGAATATTTTCTACCTGGAATCCTTCCAAAAATTGAAGACCAGCGTTTGGCCAATGTCCTAGGAAACCTAGAGCCAGACGACGCCCTCTTTTTACTCGAACATATCGGCGAAGAGCGCCAACAGGAACTATTCGACCTCATTCCTGGCGCCAATCGAAACTACTTGCAGCAAATGATTCTTTATCCGGAAGATTCGGCCGGCAGCATCATGAACGTTAATGTTGTCACTCTCCAGGAAGAGATGCAGGCCCATGAAGCTATTGACCATCTGCGAGAGAATCGAGGGCAGATGGGAATCTATTATCTCTACGTCATCGATACCGAAGGGCGACTCGCGGGCCTCCTCAGCATGCGTGATCTCTTGCTCTCCCGACCTGACGTCAAGGTCTCCACACTAATGATGCGGGAGGTAATGAACGTCCAGCCAACTGAAGATAAAGAGAAGGTGGCACAGATGTTTGCCAAGTATAACCTGCTCGGAATGCCGGTTCTTGATGAAAACCGCAAATTGCTTGGGATGATCACCGTTGATGACGTCATCGACATTGTCAAAGAAGAAGCGACCGAGGACATGTATTACATGGCGGGGCTGTCGGAAGCGGATCGCGCCTTTTCACCTCTCCGGGAATCAACCCGACGACGTCTCCCCTGGATGGTCCTGAACTTGGCGACCGCTTTTGTTGCTGCTTGGATTGTCGGGCTGTTTCAAGATTCGATCGTCAAGGCAATTTCGCTCGCGATTTTTATGCCAGTCGTCGCACAGCTGGCAGGAAACGTCGGAATTCAGACATTGACCGTCATTACCCGTTCCATTGCCCTGGAAGAGCTCGAATTTGCAAAGGCATGGCGAGCGATTTTTAAAGAAATGGGGACGGGTCTGGCAATCGGAACTAGTCTCGGCCTGTTGACGGGACTGGTGGGCTACCTGTGGATCGGCAATGCGTATCTCGGTCTGATCCTATTCCTTTCCATGGTCCTGACGATGGCGGTCGCTGGCGCTCTCGGTTCACTCATTCCCCTCACCTTGCGTGCATTACACCTTGACCCAGCACTCGGCTCCGGTGTCGTCGTTATCGCCACCACTGATATCTTGAGTTTTCTAGTTTTTCTGGGACTTGGAACAGTCTTCCTGAACTATCTCACCTAACGAACGAGTGTGTCGATCGTGACATCGACACCACGGGAGCCAATCGTAGTCGCATCGGCGCGTTGACCCGTCATGTCTCCCGGTTGCAAGGGACCGGCATCCCCATCTTTGTCCAAGCGGACTTTAAGGAAGACCTCTCCCTGAAAAACAGCGCCCGGAAACATCGCATCTTCCGGACCAAGCGTGTAGGACGTAGGAAAAGAGGGATTGGAAAGCCGTTTCACTGCCAACGGCGGGCCAGCCGATTTACGCGCAATAATGTAGAGGGTATGTTGGGGCGACGCCTCTTGAGCCAAAGAAGCATCCAGGTGAATGAGCCCGGATAGCGTTGGCGACTGAGGAGGCTCTTGCTGGCAACCCCCGACAAGAAAAAGGGCCAAAAGAGCCGACAGGTGAATGAGGGTCTTGATCTTCAAGGTGGGATCGAACTAACAAAAGCAAGATGACTTGGCAAACAAAACTATTGCGATGGTATCGAAGTCACGCCCGCGATCTTCCGTGGCGCCGGCATCCCACTCCCTACCGGGTCTGGGTGAGTGAAATCATGTTGCAACAGACGACGGTCAAGACGGTCCTCCCCTACTACCGACGTTTCCTGCAGCGCTTCCCCTCCTTAAAGGCTCTAGCAACCGCCCGAATCGATGCGGTGCTGGCAGC
>CAZXZM010000111.1:0-1510 GCA_964645365.1 uncultured Pseudomonadota bacterium
TTGGTTAGGGAAGGCGACGAAAACGAAATACAAGATCCAATGAACGGAGTTGGCATGAAACGCGTCATAGTTTTTCTTCTGCTTTGCTGGGCGTCCTCGGTGGGTGCGGCAGGTAGCGTCGAGACCTTACTGAAGGAGGTAGTCGCCGGGTCGCGTCCGGTATCCGATGTTACGATCACTTACACCGCTGGCAATCCCGACTTCCACGGAGGAGAGACGAAGCTTTCGATCGATGGTAATGGCAAGGCTGTCCTGACATGGACCGAGGGGAAGAAGACGAAGAAGTTCACGAAGGCGATTACCCCCTCCGGCATACAGGCGCTTTTCAAGACGATGTTTGAGGATCGCTATTGGACAGCCAAAGCTTCTACCGGAGGTACAACACGGGATGCGGCGACGATTACAATTCGAGTTGCGACTGCGAAGAAGGATACAGACCACTCCCTTTCCTTTCCTTACGCTAGGGCTTTCGAAGATAAGAAAACGCAAACTACCGTACGTATTTTCCAGCAGCTCATCCGAACAATTTCGAAGGGGAAGGTAACTTCGTAATGTTATGTGGAGGCGGGGGGATTTGCTCGCCCTCCCTTGGGTCGGGCTCGCCGCTTCGTAAGGATGTGATTGCCTATTTCGGCAATCGCACATTGTAAATTTTCGCGTTCCGCGAAAGGCTCGTCGAACCCGGCTGCCTTCGGCAGAGGGTTCGCTTCCCACAACCAAAAAAACCAGCGCGCCCCACAAGGGGGCTTGCTGGTTTTTGGTGGAGGCGGGGGGAATCGAACCCCCGTCCAAAAAGCTTCCACGCTGACCGCTACAGGTTTAGTTGCCGTTTTGCTTTAACCCACTGGGGCCCCAACGACAGGGATCAGTGAGCGAGTCCTCAGAGGATCTCACCCAGATTTTCGAGGACAGTGTCCTCTGGGCCAGCCTGCAGTTGGCGTCTCAAGAATCCAGCAGACATGAATCCAAGAGACGGCTGCTTATTTAAGCAGCAAGCGCAAGCGGCTCCGCCTTGCGGGCGAAGTCGACATGCACGACGTTTGATTTGGCAGTTAAGCCAGTGTTTGTTTTATTACGAGGGCCAAACAACCTCGACCTGCTGTCAGGCGTTTCAGGACTTTCTGTCGAACCCGATCGCCCCCAAAACTTCCAACCTGAGACATACTAGTGCTTCCAGAGAGGCTCGGCAACCCCCCCCTTTTTTTTTTGCATGGGGTTTCTGCTACAATATGCCCCATGGGTGGCCGATTACCGACTGGGCTTCTTGGGGTCGTTTTAATAGGGTCCCTCGTCCTCGCCAGCTGCGGAAGCGGGTTACAGCTGGATGAGGAGGAAGAGGAGGAGGAAGAGGAGGAGGAAGAGGAGGAGGAGACTTCTGAGGGGACCGAGGTCCAGGCCGAGTCCGCCGCTACCGCCGCTGTCTCCGCTAGTGTCTCCGCCATTCAAGAAGTCTCCGATCTCGATGAGTTTGTTTTAAGTAGCGAAGAGACCCCGCCAGTAACCCTCCTGG
>CAZXZM010000111.1:1520-5554 GCA_964645365.1 uncultured Pseudomonadota bacterium
GATGAAGGGACCCTTCCTGCTCCTTCCGGGAGCTCCTTCACCTTGACGGGGAGCGAAGGGGGGAGTTGTACCGGTACAGCCGAATCAGGATCAGCTCTCTTAGACTGTACCGATTTTGATAATGGCGATGGAGCGGTGCTCGATGGGACGATTGGGTTGACCAGCGCGGGGGATGAAGACGATGCCACCGATACCATCACTTCAGAAGACCTGACGATGACTTTTGATGATGGGGCCTCCTGCGATGTCGTTCTCAATATGACGGTGGCTCGTGAGTGTAACGATGCAACCCTTTCGGGATGCCTGTCGGTTTGCGATACCCCCTTTACAATTGATCTTTCTGAAACGTTAGAAGGGATGTGAAACGATCAGACAGCCCCAACCGTCTCTTCATGCACTCCCGATGATGACGAGACCGATGTCACCAAGGCAACGACAATTACCTGCACCCTCTCCGAAGCTCTCGATGAATCCACCATCTCCGCTAGCAGTGTAACACTCGCCGATGATGCCTCCAGTGCGGTCTCCGGAACTGTGGCCCTCAATGATGATGGCACTGAAATTACCTTTACCCCGGATGATGATCTGCCTCAAAACACAGAGCACTGTCTCAATATCGCTACCGATGTTACCGACGAGGCGGGCAATGCCTTAGGGAGTGCCCATGAGACCTGCTTTACCACGGACTGCTCGAGTGGTGCGGAATTCGATAATGAGAATGAGTTGGGATGTTTTACCTTATTCAATGTCGCAATGGAAGGAGTTTCGCAGGAGACCCTCCCCGGTTCTTTCCTGGATGACGCCACGGTCGCCGGCGGGCTTCTCACACTCGACCACAATACTACCAACAGCGGTCCCGGTGGTAATGGGGTTCCCGCTTTCTTCAAAGAGATCAGTGGTGGAGACTTCTCTGTCGAGATCTTGGTCACCGGAGGATTGCCGACGAACATTGACAGTGAAGCAGTTGCACTCGTTCTTTCGGGGGCCTCTGATATCTTCGATGTTGCCATTTTGGTGTATGATTTTGACAGTGGGGATGATGGTCTGGCTGTCCATGCCTTTTCCATGGTGAATGGCGTAGAGGGTATCGAGGAAGCGGCAGAATTGACGACCAATACCATCTATCTTCGTTTGGCCAGAAGTGGCACGACACTCACCTACGCCTACAAGATATCTGCGGGGGCGGATTATACGGTCCTCGCCACCGAAGACCGCAACAGTGGCGGCGACATTCTGGGAGGTGATAGCGAACCTCTTTTTATAGGGATCGTGACCTGGACTGACAATGAACTCGGTACCTTCGTCCCTGAAATTGACCATTTCCGTTTCCTGACCGGTAGTGCCGAAGGTCAGGAATAACTTTTCCGCAGAAACTCGGCAACCCCTAGCATAACATACTACTATTATTAGGTTTTTTCAGGATCGCAACGTGTGCCTGGCACTCTGTCGATAAGAGAAAGGGGGCGTGGTAAACTATCTCATGAGGGAGTAGTGGCGGACTATACGATCGGCAATCAGAGGGTGACCGACCCCGAGGTGCTGCGGGCCTTGGAAAAATTGGGTGAGAGCGCTGATGGGGATACCGATTTTTCCGAGACCGAGCTTGGTCAGCTGTTGGATGTCCACGATCCGACCAGCCGTCATATCGATGAGCAGGACCGGCGTCTCCATGGCGAACAAGCAGATCCTCTGACTGAATCGGAATTTTCGGCACTGGCCCGCGAATACCGCCAGCACTTTCCGCAAGGCAACCGAACAATCGATACTCGCTTGTTTCAAGAAGCCCCTGTTATGGGAACGGTCGAATCACCACCCGAGGTGGGGTGGGTTCAGTTGGCCGAGCCGATCGAAATCGATGTTGAGGAGTTATCGGAGCACATTCCCTTGAGCGGCTACGAAGACGTGGGCGAAATTGGACAGCAAGTTACCGCGATTGATGGTCGAACAATCCTCTGGTTTCAACCAGCAGCGGAGGGGGGATTCGATCGCGTTTACAGTCCGCTTCCCCCAAATGAATTGGCGGGGTGGTTGGCGAGCCTCCCCGAAGAAGAACGAACAGAGCTATTTCAATTACTCGATCTTCCCGCCATCGATGAAGTCGTTTTAAGTGATTTTCAGGAGGCCCGCCGCGAGGCGATCGCAGATTGGGATTTTTTGGAATCTCACTTACAGTTCCCTCAGCGCGCTCCAGCAAGGATTGAATATGTCGCGGGTCCGCCGCAAGAGTTGGCGCGTAATATTTCCCAGCGCGCCTATGGAATCACCGATGCCGATAGTGAAACACCGGTGATTGGAACGAGCGGGTTGGGTCCTTGCATCGCTGTTACTTTTTATCATGAAGGGGTGGCGGCTCTCGCCCATGTCGATTCGATGACCGATACTGATTCTCTTCGTGACATGCTTGATGAAATGGGTGTCGAACCTGGTAATCCCGACGTTGAAGTCAGGCTGATTGGTGGAGAACCCTCATCTCGCTCGCTTGCAATCCGCATTTTGAGATCGCTTCAGGAGTTAGGCCTAGAACCGATACAGGTCGATATTATCGACAAGGCTCATCCGTCACAGTTGGCGATCGATGCTCGTTCCGGAGAAGTTTATTACGGTTATGCCCCCTTTGTTGCGGCTGCGGAACCATCATGAGAGGAACTCGATACCTCATTTCAATTGCGTCATGAATTTGATGGGCGGGCACTGCCGCCGGGGGTTGGTCTCGCTATCGGACGGAACGGTTGGAGCGATTTGATCGGGGACCGCAGATTCCGGACTTTACGTTTCGACAAGAGACAGCGATGACGGAAGGGCCCCACCACTATGTCGACATTGGACATGGGGCCTTCTCGACTCAAGAGATTCTTTACACCAATGGCATGTGGCCTTGCGTCGGGGTGGCTGTTCTCAATCGGACGAATGGGCGCGCCGTCCTCTTGCATGCCTCGGCCCCCGAAGATGTCGAAAAAATGTTGCCGGGCCTCTTGGTGCAGTTGGGAAGTGGCGAAACGGAGGCAGTGATCGCTGGAGGGGATGGGAGCCCCGGTTCGCGCGATACTCTCTACCGTATCCTGCTGACCCTAGATAACAGTCAGGTTCCGGTGACAGGCCATCGCCCCAATGATGGAGGGATAGATTCCCTCGCGGTCGATCCCGCAAACGGCCGCTTTTATTAGAAATATCTAATAATTCCAATAGGCTATAATAATAGCAACAAATCGGTTTTTCCGACGAAAAGGTAAATAGTGAGGGAGAGGTCTATCTTCCTTCCGGGAACTAGGGGAAAACAATGAGCTTTTTAGCGGCATCGATCGTATCGACTTCGTTTGCGCCCGTCTTGGCGACGTCGGCGGTCATCCAGGATCTGGCTTCGTCTGTTCTTGATGGCCTGACCATTGAACATGAACCGGAACAGGCGATCGGTGTACTGCGTGAAACCCTACTCCCGTTATCGGGTCGCGGCGAACTAATCGATGAGCTTCATCTTCCAGCAGAAAAACGTGTCGATTTTGATCTCTTTTTGTCTGAAGCAGATCGCTCTCCCTCTGAAGGTTTACTCCGCGCGTTACAAACAGACATTGAAGCGTTACGCGTGGCTTTACAATCGGTCGGCCTGACCGAAGTGATTCGAGCGGCGGCTGCAGGGGCGACAGAAGAACAAGCCCCCCCTGCCGGCCCACTCGAGTACGAACCACGTCGGCGAGCCGAAGCCTTGGCGGCGCAGCGGGGGCAAGTCGATGCAGCGGTGGCGCGACTCTTTCGTATGGCCGAAGCGCGCGCTGGTGTTCGTGTTGCTGAGGTTCCTCCTGCACTTTCGCTCGATTATATTGTGGCCCATCCGGAAGAATTCCAAGACAAACCGCTAGAGATTGTTTTGGCCGATGTTGATGACACGACTCGACGTGGCCAGATGTATCTGGAGTGGGCCTTTTTTGATGTGCTTCGTTATGGTCCCAAGAGTTCAGTCGGAGTCTCTCTCTGGCGCGCCCTTTATTATGGGGGAATTAAGGGGAGTGCCTTGAGAAAACAGGAAAAAGAAGAAGGGC
>CAZXZM010000112.1:0-5471 GCA_964645365.1 uncultured Pseudomonadota bacterium
TCTACCCGGACCTGCCCAAGGGTTATCAGATCTCCCAGTATGAACTCCCGCTCTGTGGCAAAGGATCCCTCACAATAGAAACGGAATCTGGAACAAAGACCATTGGAATTACGCGAATCCATATGGAAGAAGATGCGGGCAAGCTCCTCCATGAACATCCGGAGTCCCGCTCAACAGAAGCAAGTTGGGTCGACTTGAATCGAGCGGGAGTCCCCTTGATTGAAATTGTCAGCGAGCCAGACCTTCGTTCCCCGCAAGAGGCGGTCGCGTACCTAAAAAAAATACGCAATATCGTTCGCTATCTCGAAATCTGTGACGGCAATATGGAAGAGGGTAGTTTGCGTTGTGATGCCAATATTTCAATCCGACCGGTTGGACAAAAAGAACTTGGCACGAAGGCCGAATTAAAAAACATGAATTCATTCAAAAATGTTGAGCGGGCCATTCACTATGAAATCAACCGCCAGACTGAAATTGTCGAAGAAGGGGGAAAGGTCATGCAGGAAACGCGGCTGTGGCATGCCGACCGTAACGTGACCGAGGCGATGCGGAGCAAAGAGGAGGCCCACGATTACCGCTATTTTCCAGATCCCGATCTGCCTCCTCTCGTCGCCTCCCCGGAACGCATCGAGAAAATTCGCGGTTCACTGCCCGAATTGCAGACGGCGAAGATCGAACGATTTATAGCCGATTACGATCTCCCCTCAACCGATGCAGCGATTCTCACTCAATCAAAAGAATTGGCCGATTTTTTTGAAGAAGCGTCAAAACTGTATAAAAAAAACCCCCGGAAGATCAGTAACTGGATATTGACGGAGTTGTTGCGGGAATTAAACCAAGAGGGAATCGAAATCACAGCCGCCAAAATGACTCCACAACAATTGGCGAACCTTCTTGAATTAATCGATAATGAAACAATCAGTGGTAAAATTGGCAAAGAGGTTTTTGTTAAAATCTACCGGACGGGTCACGACCCAAAAAAAATCATCAAACAAGAAGGGATACAGCAAGTATCCGATGCTGGAGCCCTGGAGCCGATGATTGATAAGATTATCGAGGCCAATCCCGATGAAACTTCAAAGTATCGGGAGGGGAGAACCCAACTGATCGGATTTTTTGTTGGCCAGGTGATGAAAGAAACCAAGGGAAAGGCCAATCCAAAATTAGTGAACGAACTCCTTAAAAAGAAACTGGAATCATGAATTTTAAAACAATCGAATGGAAAGAGGGAAAGCTGATCTTAATCGATCAGCGCAAACTGCCACAAAAAGAGGCCGACTTCATCTGCCAAACCGTGGCCGAGGTAGCAGTCGCCATCCGAGAGATGGTGGTCCGGGGCGCCCCAGCGATTGGGGTAACCGCTGCCTTTGGCGTCGCTCTCGCCGCCCGCGACTCCAAAGCCTCTACTTTTAGCGATTTCCAACGTGATATTGAATCGGCCTGTGATGAACTCTTTGCGACACGCCCGACCGCCGTCAACCTCCGGTGGGGACTGGAACGAATGAAGCGGTGTTGCCAACAAGGAGAATCACTGACAGTTGCCGAACTCAAAAAGGCTCTCTTGCGAGAGGCGGAAACGATCCTCACCGAAGATATCGAAATTAATCGTCAGCTCGGTAAACAGGGGGCGCCACTGATTCCAGACAATGGAACGGTACTCACCCATTGCAATGCCGGCGCTCTGGCAACCGCCGGCCATGGCACCGCTCTCGGCGTTCTTTATTCCGCACGCGAGGCGGGAAAATCATTTCAGGTCTTTGCCGATGAAACCCGCCCCTTCCTGCAAGGGGCCCGTCTGACCGCCTGGGAATTGGCCAAGAATGGGGTCGACGTCACCTTGATTACCGACAATATGGCGGGACACTTTATGCAAAAAAAGGCGATCGACTGTGTCATTGTGGGGGCCGACCGAATCGCAGCCAACGGAGATGTCGCCAATAAAATTGGAACCTACGGCGTCGCGGTGCTCGCCAAAGAACATGAAATTCCTTTTTACGTTGCTGCGCCAACTTCTACGATCGACCTCAAGACACCGACGGGCGAACAGATCCCAATTGAAGAGCGCGAGCCACAAGAAGTAACTCATTTTTATGGACAGGTCATCGCCCCCCAAGGTATTCAGGTAAAAAACCCGGCCTTCGATGTGACACCGCACCGATTGGTGACAGCGATTGTAACGGAACGAGGCATTTTGGAGCCGCCATTTGATAAGGCGATCCAGAAAATTTTTGATCAATCATGATTCCAAAAAGTGACAAAATCTGGCTCGATGGAAAACTCGTTGATTGGGACAAGGCACAGGTCCATGTCCTCACCCATACCCTCCACTATGGACTGGGCGTCTTCGAAGGAATCCGCGCCTACGAATTACACAACGGCAAAACGGCCATCTTTCGTCTGACCGATCACATCAAGAGACTCTTCGATTCGGCGCACATCATGATGATGAAGATTCCGTTTACTCCGGAAGAATTAGCGGAGGCCTGCCGCGAAACAATACGGGTCAACAAGCTCAAGCATGGCTATATTCGCCCAATCGCCTTTGTCGGGGCAGGAGCGATGGGACTGTATGCAATCGACAACCCGATCCAGGTCGCAATCGCCGCCTGGCCTTGGGGGACCTACCTTGGAGAAGAGGGGCTCAAAAAAGGGATCCGCGCCAAGATCTCGTCATACGCCCGCAATCCGGTCCATGTCACGATGAACAAGGCTAAGGCCTGCGCTAATTACGTAAATTCGATCCTGGCCAAACGAGAGGCGCTGATGGCGGGGTATGACGAAGCAATTCTGCTCGACCCGGAAGGCTACGTGGCGGAGGGGACCGGAGAAAATATCTTCCTGATCAAAAATGGTCGGGCCATCACCACCCCACCAGGGGCTTCGGTGCTCGACGGTATTACAGCTGCATCCGTTGAAACGATTTTAGCCGCTCAAAAAATTGAAGTTTGTAAACGAAAGTTTACCCGTGACGAACTCTATCTAGCGGACGAAATATTTTTGACCGGAACCGCGGCCGAGGTGACACCGATCCGTGAGGTCGACAACCGCACCATCGGGACCGGAAAACCGGGACCCATCACTCAACAGGTCCAAGAGACCTTCTTCAAAATCGTCGCGGGGCGTGAAGATCGGCATAGCAACTGGCTCGACCTTCTCTAATTCTCAAAAAGTGAGGTAGTTTCAAACCGATTCTGTCAATTTTTTGACGGAAAGTAGGGGAAAACTAGTTGAGCGATTCCCCCTCCAGGATCTTCTTGAATGATTGGCGGGTCGACTGAGCACGGATACGATAGACACGAACCCCTGCGTTAGGGAGAAAAACAGGCAATTTGAAGGAAGAGAGGCTTTTTGGAATCTTGCGGCCACGCAGGTAGATCCCCCCACAGGACAAAACAGCTGGATTATCGTCGGCTACCCCCTGGGGAGAAGAGATCATCTCCGACACTGCCTCTAAGATATCCTGCGCCTTAATCTCGCCTCTTTGCTCCATGGGGACCTCCTCCTGACCCTATTAATGAGCAAGTTCCGTGCCAAGAAGGAGTGGCCATCAGAGGAATAGCAAGAATTCGAAACAATCGTAGCAGAGGTCCATTGGGCGGGTCCTGTCGCGGCGAAGACCTTCCGTCAGCGGTACCCCGCAGCGGGGTGACCGGCCGAAAGGCATCACCGCGCCACCCGCTGCACGGGGGTTTCTGCCTCAAATTGAGGTCTCAAGTCCCGGTCGAATGAAGGTGTCGGTAAATCGTCTCAGCAAGGCTGGGAGAAATGCCTGGAATCTCAGCCAGCTTGCCTGCCCCCGCCTGCTTCACCTTCTTAACGCTCCCAAAGTGACGGACCAGCCGTTGCCGGCGTTGTGGGCCCACCCCAGGAATCGTATCGAGCGCAGAACGAGTCAGCTGATCCCCGCGCAATTTTTTGTGGTAGGTGATCGCAAAACGGTGTGCCTCATCCCGCAGGCGCATCAAGAGGTGGAGCTCCGATGAATTTTTCGACAACCGGATTGGATTTTTTCGTCCCGGAATAAAGACCTTGTCCCGATCTTCCCCCTCTTTCTTCTTCGCCAGTGCACAAAGATCGACCGACAGGACATCAAGCTCCTTTAAGGCTCGTTCGGCAATCGCCAGCTGTCCTTTCCCGCCGTCGACAACCAGGAGATCGGGCAATCCCCAATCAGCCGACTTTTTCAGGCGACGTGTCAAGACTTCGTACATCATGGCATAATCATTGGGAGATTCCGGCACGGTCTTGATCTTAAAGCGACGGTACTGATTCTTATCCGGCGCCCCATCAACAAAACAGGCCTGCGAACCGACCGCCTGCTTTCCTTGCAGATTGGAAATATCGAAACACTCCATCCGTCGGGGAAGGCGGCCGAGCTGGAGAGAGCTCTGCAAATTTTGCAGAACTTCTTCTGTATCGACCTCCCGTTCGGCAGAGCGCTGATAGTGTTCCCGGGCATTCCGTATCGCCAGTCGGACCAGATCTGCCTTTTCACCCCGTTGCGGGACAGTCAGGAGCACTCTTTGCCCGCGCACCTCCCCCAAAATCTCTCCCAAGATCTCTGGGTGCGTCGAAGACACCTGTAGAAAAACTTGCGCCGGCACAAAACGACCGGTCTGGTAAAACTGCAACAAGAAAGTCGTCAAGAGTTCGTCCTCCTCTGAAACGTCCTTGAGAGAAAACCAACGATTTTCAACTACCTTTCCTTCTCGCACCATCATCACCGCAATCATTCCTCGTTCTCCCTCGCGATAGAGGCCGACAAAGTCCTGGTCACCAGAACGATGGGACGCCATCTTTTGTTGCTCCATCGTGATATCGAGACCGGCAATCAGGTCGCGGTAACGTGCTGCCTCTTCATAGTTCATCGCTGCAGCCATCTCTTTCATCCGCGCCGTCATGTTTGCGCGAATCGCTCCGCTCTTTCCTTCTAAAATCTGGCGCACTTCTCCCACGATCTCTCGGTAAGCCCCCCCGTCAATTTTACCGACACACGGAGCCGAACAACGCTTGATCTGATACTGAATACAAGAGCGCTTGCGGGAGGCGAGCTCACGATCGGAACAGGTACGCAATTGAAAATATTTTTCGATGAAATCGGCAACCTGCCGACAGGCCAGAGCGGACGTATAGGGTCCGTAATAAGGGTTGCCGTCTGATTCAATGTGGCGGGTAGCATACAAACGAGGAAAACGATCTTGAATGGAAAGTTTTAGGCTCAAATAAGTTTTGTTGTCCTTTAAGTCGATATTGTAACGAGGTTTATGTTTTTTGATCAGGGTATCTTCGAGAAGGAGTGCCTCCTTTTCAGTATCTGTAACGATGCAGTCGACATCGGCTACTTTTTTAAGAAGAAACTGAACTTGGTAGCGGTCTTGGGCTTGCTTGGACCAATAACTGGCGACTCGCTTTTTCAGTTCCTTCGCCTTGCCGATGTAAAGATACCGTCCTGCCGTGTCCTTCATCCGGTA
>CAZXZM010000113.1:0-5391 GCA_964645365.1 uncultured Pseudomonadota bacterium
GGGCAATGATTCCTGCCCCGATAAATCGTTTCTTCAGGAGTCGTTTCATCGAATAGCGCAGGCCTCAGAACGGATAAAGTAGGAGGCGATCAGACCGGCCAATAAAATTTCTAAGAACCCTTGCGTCATCAGGGCCACAGCAGCCGGTCCGGGAAAGGTCACCCAGAGGGCATAGCCCAAATGGGTCGGGACATGGATCGCAAAGGCAAACAGGAGGGTGATCCGAAGCACCCCGGTCCAACCAAGGCATCCTCCCCACCGCACAAAGAGCCACAAGAGGAGATTGAGGGCCACGACCTGTGAAACCAAAAGCGACATCCCGACCCCCAAGACCCAACCGGGATGGGGCTCCATGGCTCCAAAGATCTTTTGGACCGGTTCGAAGAAAGGGGCCCAGACCTGGAGCCCTCCCCACATCAAACAGCTAAACAGTACCATGGCAACACTACCGAGCAGGGTCGAAATCCAGAAACGTTTATTGAGTGATTTCGTCATAATCCGATAATAAGGGGAGCTGATGAACCGTTAATCCCAAATCGTTTGCCCGAGTGCAAGTCTCTTCCAAAACTCGTTCAGTACTCCACGGAATACCGGTAAAGAGTTCGCGATGCATCTTCTTGCAGGCAATCAAATAATAGCCCCCATCGCGGGCCGGACCGATGACGAGGTCATTTTCAGCCAAACTAGCAAAGGCTTGGCCGATGAGCGCTGCATCTAGCTCAATGCAATCAGTCCCGATGATCGCAACCCGATTGCAGGCACGCAAAGACTCTTCGCAGGCATGGGCAAGCCGCTCCCCCAAATCATCCCCTCGTTGGACCGCCAAAGCCAATTCAGGAAACCAGCCTTGAAATGCTTCTCGTTTTTCGGGGGGATCAATATAGAGAACGCGCTCATATTCTTTAGCGCTTGGCTGGGTGACGCGCACGACTTCTTCCACCATGTCTCGATAGAGACGGGCTGCTGTCTCGGGCCCCACTTCCGCCGCCAGACGCGTCTTGACCAGCCCCGGCTCTGGATATTTGGCGAAGAGAAGGAGGCGATTCACTCAAACCCACCGGACCAAACGAAGCCACTCCGGAACGGCCTGACGAACCCAAAGCTGGGCATAACGAATGGTGAGACGGGCCCAGCCGGTCTGGGCATAGCGGCGTGCACTTGTCTTAATGATGGTACCCGTTGAGTGAAGAGCAATACCTCGCTGGCGAGCCCGCCAAACAAACAGGTGATCTTCACCATACGAAACCTCTTCCGGAAAACCCTCAATCTTTCGAAATGTTGCACGACTGACACAAAAACCTTGATCGCCAAACGGAACACTGAGTAACCGGGAGCGAAACCAGCAACCAATCTCATTGATCCACATCCAAAAAGGACCGTCCGAAAGAAATTGAAGATCAAAATAGTAGAGTTTTTTTGAATCCGAACGTAATGATTGGTCCAAAGCGAGTATCGCCGGAGGTTCAACGCGAGTATCGGCATGCAAGAACCACAAAAATCGCTTTCGTGTCGCTTGGGCACCAGCATTGAGTTGGGTTCCACGATCTTCTGCAGAATCGACCCATCGCAGACGCCCCTTCCAGGCAGAGGATTGATGAAAACGAAACAGTTGGAGTGTGGGTTCTTTGGGTCCAACCAAAATCACTTCGGCCTCTTTCGGTAACCCCTTTAGGTCGGATAGCAAATTTTTCCAGGCTCGTTCACGACTGGCAACTGGAATAATGACTGCTAAATTTTTCAAAGGGGAGGTCGGCATATCTCCTTCGGATTAGCAGCAGGCGGTGGGAACCTCTGGGCCCTCAGCAGCAGGGCCGCAATCAAAAAGTCCATAATGAATCGATCGATCTCCTGTCACCCTAAAGTGAGTCTGGTAGCGGGTTTGCGCAAGCATCGCTGCTGTATTGCCGCAAATAGCCACTGACTCTCCCTTATCAAAATGGTGATGATTATCCAATAGAAAGGTTTGGGAACATTCCGGTATCGTTCCCCGGTAAGTTACCTTTTGACCGTAATCCTCGCAACGATCTTCTAACTCTAACTTAAAGGCGCGGATCGTCATGGAATAAAATTCGGTGGGCTCAACTTGACGCGCAATCTGAGGATCATCAATCTGCAACCTTCTTTGATCCATAATACGATAATCCGGACAGCCAAGACCCGCGAGCAATCGACGAAAATCTTGGATATACAGGGCGCCCCCTAGACATTCTCCGATCAAAATCGGATCCTCGGCCAGATGCCTTGGAAGCCGTCGACTGGCAAAGACGTCTGAAAAATAAAGTTCACCCCCCGGCTTGAGAACGCGAAAAATTTCCCTAAAGACACGCGACTTCGCTGGAGAGAGATTAAGTACACAATTTGAAACAACGACATCGATCGATCCATTATCAATTCCTAACGATTCGAGGTCCTCAATCAACCCTTCATGAAAGACGATATTGGGATCGGTGAAACCAAACCTTTCCATATGATAAGGGGTGTACTGTCGAGCGACAGCCAACTGTTCCGGCGTCATATCGACACCGAGAACCTGCCCGCTTGAGCCCACCAACTTTGATAAGATAAAGCAATCACGCCCCGTTCCACAGCCCAGATCCAGGACCGTCTGCCCCTCGAGAGCAGTCGGGATTGGTGAACCGCAGCCATAAAAGCGTTCCAGCACCTCTGGATGTATTTCCTTAATAATATTAGATAGATAGGAAGAAAATCCCTCTGCTGGACAGCAGGCGCTCGTCTTCAGGTCCTGGTTCGTCTTCAGGATCTGGCCATAGTACTTTTTCACCGTTTCAAGGGTCTCGTTCTTTTCTATCATATCCGTCACTCTCCTTTTACGACCACCCAACCGCAAGAACTGCCGGCACCAGCCGTGCATCCATAACAATGATCCTCAAACGCAATCGCTTCATCGCGGAACTCATCGAATGAGTCAATCTCCCAAACGGTTCGTTTTTTTCTTCCAAGTGGAATTTCCAACATTTGATTAAAATCGCAGTCATAGATCTGACCATCCCAACCGATCGAAATCAAATACCGACACATAATACCATCGGCCGCCTGGGGATTAAAATTTTGAACGAGCAAATCCATATACCCCTCCAGAGAGCCATTGCGTCTTAGGTCCGCTAAAAACCGTTGAATCGGCATATTGGTGATCGTGAGTAGACGATTAAACTCAATACCGAAAAAATCTTTGAGTTCCCGCTTGTAATCATTTTCTAATTCATTTTGTGGCGGCGGCAAAGAAGGTCCCGTGGGATTATAGACCAAATCCAGAGTCAGCCCACTCCCCTCCTTTCCATAACCCAGATTATTTAAGAGCCGTAACGCCTTGATGCTTTTATCAAAGACACCGTGCCCCCGCTGCCTTTCAACATTTTCTTTGGAGTAGCAGGGGAGTGAAGCGATGATCTGAACTTGATGGTGCCTTAAGAAAAAAGGGGTCTCCTTTTGTCCCGGTTCGAAGAAGACGGTCAGGTTGCAGCGATCAATCACGTCTTTGCCAAGCGCTCGAGCCCGCTCGACGAGGTAACGAAATTCGGGATGAAGCTCGGGAGCCCCACCGGTAACATCAACCGTATGGACGGCTGGAGCCTGGGCCAGCAGGGCCACGATTCGCTCCGCTGTTTTGCGTGTCATGACCTCCGTACGAGTTGGCCCGGCATCGACATGGCAGTGGCGACAGGTCTGATTGCACCGTTTGCCGACATTGATCTGTAAAGCCTCGAGCGGTTTACGAGGAATCTGATAACCTTGTTGGTCGAACATTTCTTGAAATTGGATGCTTTTCAGGCGCAGGAGTCTCAATCTTTTGAGATCCCGTACTCTTTTAATTTACGAAAGAGGGTCGATTTGGCGATCCCGAGCTGGGCTGCTGTCTCCGTTTTATTCCAGTCAGTTTCTGTCAGTTTGGCGAGAATTACCTCCCGTTCCGCATTCGAGAGAGAACGCTCCTCCTCTTCCTTTGCAAGGGGGACCCTTTCAAGAAAGTGGAGATCGGCGGGAGCTAATTGCGGGCTATCGCTGAGCAAAAGACTGCGGGCGATTACATTACGGAGTTCTCGGACATTGCCGGGCCAAAAGTGTTCCTGAAGTCGCTCGAGTGCGGCGGGTGAAAAATGCCGCCCGACAGCACCCTCTCCAGTCCCCTGCAGAAAATGCTCAACCAAGAGGGGAATGTCCTCACGTCGCGCCCGGAGTGGCGGGAGTTCGATCGCAAGACCGCTCAAGCGATAGTAAAGATCTTCACGGAACCCTCCCCCTGCTATCTCTTCAGGAAGGCGACGGTGGGTTGCCGCAACGATACGAACGGGGGCCTCGAACTCGCGATTTCCCCCAACGCGCCGAAAGGTCCCTTCCTCCAGAACGCGGAGTAGCTTCGGCTGAAGAGCTATCGGAAGCTCACCAATTTCATCTAGAAAAAGGGTTCCTTCAGCCGCCTGCTCAAAGGCGCCCGCATGCTGGGTGACCGCCCCGGTAAAAGACCCTCGCTCGTGACCAAACAATTCACTCTCAATCAGATTTTCTGCAATCGCTCCACAATTGAGGGGCACAAAGGGGCCCGAGGCCCGTTTCCCATGCTGATGGAGTGCCCGACCCACCAATTCCTTTCCTGTTCCGGTTTCGCCGTAAATAATGACCGGAAGTGCGCTGGAAGCCACCTTCTCAATGAGGCGATAGAGCTGCTGCATGACCGAACTCTGTCCGATCAGACCGTAAAATGAGGGAACGGGCTTAAAGGTTTCTTGCAATGAATGGATCACGGTCTCCCGTTCCTCCTCCTTCGATTCTGTCTGGTAGCGAATCTCCCAACCACCGAGAAGAATAGAGTCCTGATCTTGGAGAGTCGTTTTTTCAATCGACTGGCCATTGACCTGGGTCCCCCCACGACCACAGTTTTCAAGGCCATACCCCTCTTCCCCTCCCATCAGGAGAAGATGAAAACGACTGATCTCGAGATCGGGAAGGCTGATGTCATTGTCAGGATGGCGTCCAATACGGACCTGCTGGGCGGTCAGGGGAAAACACAGAACCTCCCGCCCCTCGCGAAAGAAGACAAGCTGCGGCATAGAGACTTTTGCACTAAAAAAAGGCTCGCGGGTCAAGGTTTTTAAAAAGGGCTATAGCGGCAAGCGGAAGTCGCCGATACGAAAACTAGGACGGCGCATTTGACCCGTGATGGTCACGGGATATTTGCCATCGGAACCCTTCTGCTTTGCGACGACCATCAGAAAGGGGAGTTCTTCAATCAGGCGATCGGCCAACCCAATTTTGCCACGGAGATTGAAGCGAAAGTTATCAACTCGTTGGGCCAAATAAATCTTGCCGCCAAGATTAAGATTAAGATCCTTCCCTTTCAGCTTGAGGGCACGAACCTCAATGCTCCCTCGGTTC
>CAZXZM010000114.1:0-5137 GCA_964645365.1 uncultured Pseudomonadota bacterium
ACCGGCCATAGCCACGATACCGGCTGTCGGATCGGGCGGCGGGGGTGGGGCTGCTTCATTTTTCTTATGCATACAAATTCTCCTGCGTGGTTCCGATTATAGCGATTCTGCCGTTCTTCCTCACTAATATTATCGTCTCTTGAGACCCATCGAGTTTCGTCGATTTACCGTGAAGAAGGCAAAAAAAGACCATACTTCCTCTTTTGATAGACGAAACAAGAGGCGTATGGTCCTTTTAAAAGGGCTTTTGATTTCTTACGCGTTACCCAGCCGACTGCTGCCCCTGCTGATAAGGATAACGATAGTTGGTCGAATCGAGTTCGATCTCATCGTTTAAGGCTAGGGCTTCCACGTGGTCATTGGCGAGCTCGGTCATATTTTCTTTATGCGTCATGGTCATTTCGCGCATCCGTAGCTCATAGTTGAGGGAAGCGATTTCGACTTTGGCGTCGAGCTTATCCGACTCCATCATCTGCATTCGCATACCCATCAGGTTCATCATGTTGGTCTGCATCTGGGCCTGCATGACCTGACCACCGGTAAACATCGCCATCTTATCGACAGACGCACCGGCCATAGCCACGATACCGGCTGTCGGATCGGGCGGCGGGGGTGGGGCTGCTGCGTTCTTTTTATGCATAGTATTCTCTCCTAAGCTCTTAACTATTTATCGCCCCGTGGGGGGTGTCGAGTTTCGTCCTGGGGTCATTTTACTATAAAAAACCCCTAATAAAACAGCTATTTTAGCCTAAAATCGGCCCCTGAGGGCCCTTTGAGGCCTTCTGGATCGCCTGCTCAATAGTGGCATCCAGCCAGCGATAAACGGCCCTCCTGCAGGGCCACATCCAACCGTAGACTCCGGTATAAAACTGCTTGGCGATAAACTCCCGGAGGGGCGGGTGGCGGACGAAATCGGGGCCGTAGGTCTTGGCGGCGACTTGGATCGTTTCTTCAAAGGCCTCCCGTTCCCAGCGGCGACGGAAGGGGGCCCATAAGACCGGGAAGATGAAGAAATAGAGGAATAAGTATAGTAATTTCGGTATCTTAGACTGTTGGCGGACATGGACCTTTTCGTGCGCTAGCATGAGGAAGCGGTGCTCTTCCGGCCAGGAGTCCCAGTTCGTTGGGAGGTAGATCTTGTTTCCGTAGGTGGTGACGACCGAATGATAGTAGGAGGGGAGGATCTTCCCGATCGCTCGCATCAAGCGACTCTCTTCCTTCCGGATGATTTCGACCTCTTCCATAGATTTTTGCTGGGCAAGGACCCTAAAAGAAGGTACTATAAAACTCAATAAAAACAAAGGGATATGAGCACACCTTCATCACAGCCAGGGGACGGAATCGAGGCCTGCCTGCCGCAGGTGATCGACCGGGGAGAGGCCCCTCCTGCCTACATCATCGAAGAGAACCAGGTCGACAACATCGTCCTCCCTTCCTTTCCGCCTGGCACGACGATTCCATTTTCCGCCTACATTACCGACGACTGGCACAGCCATTTTGAATGGTGCAATATCGGTTTTGACCCGAGCAAAGAGAAGAAAAAATACTTCAAGTGGTTCTTTAACCCTATGAGCTACTATCTCCGGATCTGTCCCAGTATCATCGATGGGAGCCTCCTAAAGGAGGAGCGCCCCTATATTGGTGCCGGCAACTTTCATTATTTTACCGACAGGCAGGAGATCTATGTCCAATACTGGGGCTTTCTGACGAGGGAGCAGTGCCTCGAGAGGGGGATCGATCCCAACACGAGAAAAGGGGCCCCACGGAAACACCACGATGTCTTCGACCATCTCAACCGACACCTCGGTGTCCGCCGTCTGATCTGCGCAAGTTCTATCCCGGCCCTCCAGAAGGTCATTGAAGACTGTGGATGGAAGCGCTTCAAGCCGAAGAAGCTAAAAGATCATTGGGATCTGTTTGTGGGGACTTTTCCGTTGAGCCTGTATCAGCGTGAGGTTCCGTACGAAAAGATTTACACTTACTAGGCGATTCCCATTCCACCGCCAGAGAAGGGGTCATTGCCACCACCGAATGGATCTTCTCCCATGCCGAAGGGGTCACCCCCCATACCAAAGGGATCGTTTCCGCCCTGTCCCCCTTGACCTTGTTGACCTCCGCCCCCCATGGCAAATGCGTCGACGTCATTCATCGATCCGGCCAGATCGGCGAAGAGTTGGTTGGCCGCCGCGTTGTTCTGTTCCATCGTCGCGGCGTTTTGGCTCGCCTGTTGTTTTTTCTTGGCCTGGTCTGCCTGGACGCCCGCGGTGACTGCCGTCGTGGTGACGGCGACGGCTGCGGTAACAATCGAGGCTATTGCGGCGGCTCCCATAGTTATTATTCCCTGCTTTTAGCGACCGCCTCGTCCTCGGATCAGGGCGTTTAGCCCCGCATCCATGCCGGCGGCGGCCTCGTACATGGTTTCTGCGGTACGGGCGGCGGCATCGTTTCTAGAGGCCGTTTCCACGGCTCGTATTTCAGCCTTATTTCTTTCTGCATTCATCGCCAGTTCTGCAAATTCCATTCCCGATGCGGCAACCTGTTTTCCGAGGCCGATATAAGCGCTGGCCTCACCTCCGCCACCCTCTTCGTCTGTTTCTTCTACTTCGTCACTCTCTGTGCCATCTGTGCCATCGACGTCACCTGCGCCATCGGCACCCTCGGCATCTTCAGCGGTGACTACATCATCGGCTGCGCCGGCATCACCGCCTCCTCCTCCGTCACTGACGCCACCAACGTCGCCGACGAGAAGGCCCGGTCGTGCCAGGATGATCTCGGGTCCGAATGAAAATAGATATCTTTCCATAGCATTTCTCCTTTATTCAAAATTCTCTTATCGACCGCGATATAAAAAACTGAGTCCAGCAAATCCCATCCGGGCCGTTTCATTGGCTGCTGCCGGATCGAGTGCTACCGGTTCATCCCCTTGACCGCCCTGTTCCCCTTGTGCCTGTTCGGCAGGGGGGGCTTCCTCGGTCCCTTCGGTGGCACCTTCGGCTTCATCGGCACCGCCAGCCTCTCCAACTCCAAGGGCTTCGGCAGCGGCGTCATGATGTGCGTCGGCCGCCTCACCATTGGCCGCAATAGTTCCCATTGTTTCCTCGTGTTCCGCTTTCGCGGAATCTTCTGCAGCCTTGCTCCCCAGCTTGATTCCCGTATTAAGAAGTGAGGCGATACCGTTGGCGATGGCTCCGTACATAGTCCTACCTTTCCTACAGAACTTATCGGCCCCCGAATGCCCTCAAGTTGCGGTTATCATTGAAATTCAGCGTCGGGGATCGAATATGCTATAGTATAGCTGATTTGAGGATTCCTGCCAAACCAGATCTGAGCCCCCCGAATAGCAGTAATTTAAATTTATTTAATAATATCATATAGTTATGGAAAATACATCGCAGCTGCAGATTATGGATGTCACGATTCGGGACGGGAGCTACCGGATCGACTTTGCCTATACCCCAGAGCAGGTGGGGGAGATTGTCGCCGGACTCGCGGGGGCGGGACTCCCCTACATTGAGGCGAGCCATGGGGTGGGAGTCGGGGCCCACCGGGTCGGTTATCCCCAGGGGGCCTCGGACCTCGCTTATGCCAAAGCAGCCGCCGCAGCCAAAAAGAGGGCGAAGGTTGGGGCGATCGGAGACCCCAAGATCACGACGGCGGAGGACATCACCCAGCTTGCCGAACATCTCGATTTCTTCCGCCTGATCGCCCTGCCAGACGATCCAGATGCAGTTAAAGGGTTACTTGAACAATGCAAAAAGGAAGGCCTGGAGACCTTTATCCAGCTGACTCGGAGCTATGCCGTTTCCCCGCAGGTACTTGCTGCGTCTGTTCAAAGGCTTTCGGGGTGGGGAGCCGACTGTGTCTATCTGGTCGATACGACTGGCTGCATGCTACCGGGGGAGGTGACCCGCGCTATCGAGGCGATCCGAAAGGTGAGCGATTTGCCTCTCGGTTTCCACGCCCACAACACTCTACAGCTGGCCCTCGCCAATACTATCGAGGCGATCCAGGCGGGGGTAGCGTGGGCCGATGCGAGCCTACTCGGGGTGGGACGGGACGCCGGGAACGTCTTTCTGGAAGCACTCGTTATTGTCCTCGAACAACTCAAGATCCCGACCGGGATCGACCTGAAAAAGCTGATCTTGGCGGGAGAATATGTCCGCCCCCTCTTTCCCGATCATTCTCCACCACCATGGGCAACCTATTATCTCGCCTCCTACCGCCGTGATCTCTATCCTTTGAAATTGATCGATATACTGGCCCAAGAATGCAACAAATCCCCCTTCGAAGTGATCGACGCCTTTGCGGCGCTTCCCGACATCATTCTTTACGATATTGATGACTTGGAGGTGTTGATCCGGAAGTTGGGGGGAGACCCGGCGGCTATTTTTGAGAAGTACCAGATCCAGAAATCCTCTTGAGGGTTGCAGGGAAGAGGGATATCGGAAAGGTCTGTTCGCCAAATTCAGAATTTTCAGGCCTTAAGTTGATCTGCTGAAAGAGGGCCTTAAACTTTTCGACGTACCGGAAAAAATTCTCTCGGGGCATCTGGTCGTTCAAATAGATGTAGTTGTCGAAGTCGTAGTTCAAGAGAACACCGGTATCTGAAAGGGCTTCCCAATCCATATTTGCGCTAACCAGCCCCCCCTCTTCGGCATAGTCCCACAGTGGAGTGGAGGGGAGGGGGGTGA
This sequence comes from uncultured Pseudomonadota bacterium, assembly GCA_964645365.1. GTDB lineage: Bacteria > UBA10199 > UBA10199 > 2-02-FULL-50-16 > JAJFLM01 > CAZXZM01. Next base: position 4,692 of record CAZXZM010000114.1, read on the forward strand.
GCGGATTGAGCTCGACGTCCAACATTTTATCCGCATTTTTTTCGATAAAGGCGTAGGTTTCATCGAGCTCCTTTGCGGTTTCGCCCGGGATGCCAATAATAAAGGTGCAGCCAACCTTGATGCCGGCGTCATGCAATAGGTCAATGGCTCTCTGAACTGCTTTTTGATTGATTCGCCCCCCCTTCATTTTTTTTCATCAGGTCATCCGCCGCTGATTCGATGCCAAAAGAGACATGAACAAAGTTGGCTGCCTTTAGGAGGTCGACATATTCCTGATCGAGCAGTTCGGCACGAACCCAGCACATGTAAGAAATATCCTTGGTGAGCCCTTCGGCGATCATACGGGAGGTGAGCTCGCGGACCCGATCCTTTTTAAGGTTAAAGACATCGTCGAAGATTCGGATTGTGAGGGGGTTAAAGTTTTTGGCAATATCCTTCATTTCGGT
>CAZXZM010000115.1:0-3777 GCA_964645365.1 uncultured Pseudomonadota bacterium
AAGGGGCCTTGCCCGTTTGGACCAATGTTAAAATTTCAAAGAGTTCGTCTCGCGTCCCCCATCCTCCTTCACAGGCAACGAAGGCATCTGACAGGCTGGCAAAAAAGTACTTACGAATCATAAAATAGTGAAAGGTGGCCCCCCGTCCGACGTAGGGATTGTTCCCTTCTTCAAAGGGGAGGGAAATGCGCAGACCCAAGGAGTATTTCTTGAGCCGTCTTTGATAGGCCTTTGTCTGCTCGGCTCCTTTTTTATCGGGTGCTAATTTGCGGCGGACGATTTCTTCGGTAATCGCGGTAGCGACCCCTTGGTTGGCGGCTTCCATGATGCCGCGACTCGCCCCGGTCACCACCGCGAAACCATTTTGGTAGAGCTGACGCCCTAATTCATGGGCGCGTTTGTAATCGGGTGAATTGGTTTGGCTGCGTGCCGATCCAAAGATAGAGACAATGGGAGTCTTATCTTTCCTGACAGGATCAAATTTTTCAGAGGCGTAAAAATACTCGAGAAGCATGCGCAAACCCCGTAGATTCGTGGCTTCCCCACGGTCCAGGTAGCGTTTGAGGTGTTCGCGCATGTAGGTTCATCATAAGGGATGCTCCTTTAAAGGGCAACGGAGGGTTTTTCTTGAATTCGCCTGTCCGCTGACTTAAGAGGAGGGTACCTTTTCCCATGGATTCCGCTACCTCTCCAAAAGAACTCGAAGGTATCCAGCCCTTACGAGGAACCGATTTCTATCAGGCCGATGCCCGTTTCCGTTCTCTCTTAGAGCAACTTGTTCCACCGGAGCACCGATGCGCGCTGGAAAAAAAGCTTCAGAATTTTTCCGGTTTTGTTTCGGATCGCTGGGACCGTCTTGCCGAAGAGGCGGCGCATGATTACCTGGGCCCGAAAATTGAATCGTATGATTTTCAAGGACACCCGATCGATGAGGTTTGGTTGCCACCGCCAATTCGGACACTCCGTCGCGAAGTGGTCGAGGCGGGCATCTTTGAAAACGATTCGCAGTTTGAACAACTTGCTAAGACCTATCTCCTGTCCCATCTTGGTGAGATTTCGGTCGTTTGTCCTTTGGCCTGTACGGCTGGATTGATTCGGGTCATTCAGGCGGTTGGTTCTGATTTTCTACAGGAGATTTACCTTCCTCAATTACTGTCGGCTAAAACGCCGCTCGCAGGAGCTCAATTTATAACGGAAAAAGATATGGGTTCCGACGTCGGTGCGCTGACGACAGTGGCCAAGCCAGCAGGAGAGGGAAAGTGGCAGCTCTTTGGAGAAAAGTGGTTTTGTTCTGCGATCGATGAATTCTTTCTGATTGCGGCGCGTCCAGAAGGGGCACCGGAGGGCACCAGAGGGGTGGCGATCTTTTTTGTCCCGCGAATGATCGATGGTCGTCTGAACGATCTACGGATCAAGCGATTGAAGAATAAAATTGGAACGCAGGAACTTCCGACTGCAGAAATCGATCTCAATGGAGCCTTGGCCTACAATATTGGACCGATCGAACAGGGTTTTAAGAATTTGATGAGCTACGTGATCAATACCTCACGATTGATGAATGCGGCGAGTGGTTCGGGAGTGATGGCACGTGCCTGGCTAGAAGCTAGTAGCTACACGCGACAGCGAAGCGCTTTTGGGAAAAAGATTGCGAGCTATCCGCTGGTGCAGGAAAGCCTGAACAAGATAGAGGCGATCCTCAGTGCCCGTCGGGCCCTCTTCTTTCGGACCGTTGCACGGGGAGATGAAAATCCACTGACCGATCTGGGAAGCGATGAGGCCTTCGCACAGCGTTTTTTGATCAATCTTTGTAAATACCGTACGTCCATTGGCGCTTCCGAATGTACCCATGAAGCGATTCTGCTGTTCGGTGGGAATGGGACGATTGAGGACTTTTCGATTTTGCCTCGTCTCTACCGTGATAGTCTCGTGATCGAGACCTGGGAAGGGAGCCATAACACTCTGGCCTTACAGGTCTGTCGTGATGGACTTCGCTTTCCGTTCGCTGAGTTCCTCGATGAGTTCATTCAAAAAGATGTGGAGGCGCTTCGCTCCGAACAAAAGACCGAGGTGGCTCAGGGGATGACAGAGTGGTGGGGTGGCTTGCGTCCCGCCCTGGAAAGATTGAATGATCCTGATTGGGTGGCCCATCAGGCCCGCCATTTCTTAGACCAGGTAGGTGCCTTGCTGGAAACGATTCAACTGACGAAGACGACCCCAGCCGATTCACCCCTTGTCGCGTGGTATCGCCACGAATATAAGCCCCAGTCTCTTCTATGAAGATTGTCTTGGCGGGTGGCAGTGGATTTATCGGCACTCCGCTTCGTCAGGCTCTGCTTGCCGATGGGCATGAAGTAATTCTGCTCACACGCCACCCGGAGACCTCTCCCGAGAAGGTCAATGATCTGCAGACGATCGCTTGGGATGCCAAGACTGTCGGTTCCTGGACAAAGTTGGTTGATGGTGCGGATGCGGTGATCAATCTGGCCGGAGAGCCGATTGCGGCCCGCCGCTGGTCTTCTAAGCAGAGGGAGCGGATTTCACATAGCCGCATCTATGCAACTCGGGCCCTCGTTGATGCAATCGGTGGGGCGATCGTGAAACCGAAGGTACTGATCAATGCCTCGGCGGTTGGCTATTACGGAAATGTGCCCTCTGGAGAGGTGACTGAGGTAACTCCGGCCGGCGATGATTTTTTGGCGACGATTTGTACCCAGTGGGAGGCCGAGGCTCAGTTTGCCGTCTATTTGGGCTTAAGAGTAGTTAAGTTGCGGACTGGAATCGTCTTGGGGACCGGAGGAGGGGCTTTACAGAAGATGCTTCCGGCGTTTCGTCTCTTTGTCGGGGCGCCGCTCGGTTCGGGGGGAAAGCAATGGTTTCCGTGGATTCATCTGCAGGATGTCGTTGCGGCCATTCGGTTTGCGCTGACCCAAGACGATTTAGCCGGGGCCTTAAATCTGACCGCCCCTAATCCGGTGACGATGAAGGAATTCAGTCAGGCCCTCGCCAAGATGTTACATCGTCCCTGTTGGCCCCCAATCCCGACTGTTGTTCTAGAAACTTTGCTAGGTCAGCTGGCCCATCTCATGGTCCGTGGCCAAAAGGCGATCCCGCAGCGACTCACCGAAGCAGGCTTTTCCTTTAAATTTCCCGAACTTTCCGCAGCGCTTTCAAACATTTTGTCGTAGGCTAGAGAGAGTATTTCTCAAAATCTGAAATCAGTCGTTTGGCTTGATCAAGATCAGTCGTTGGTTGTTTGCAGATATTTTCCTCGCAAACATAAATCGTTGTTTGACCCTCTTGCATCGGTTTACCTTCTAGCAAGGGGAGGGGGGCGTCTTTTTTAGGGATCGGTTCACTAATAGCCACCACTTTATTGGGAAGGAAGCTGTGAAAGAGGTAGTCTTGAACCTCTTTCCGTTTCGGATCGGTTGCGAGGCCAATCACGGCGATTTCCTTGCTTCGGTCGAGGTAAAAATCGATTGCGGAGAGGGCCTGGGCATATCCTGGTGGGTATCGCTTGACGTGTGGGGCCAAGAAGGTCAACAGCGTCTCAGCACTTTCCTTATAAGGAGTTTCAAAGGTTAGGTTGTAGAGTCGCAATAAATTCAAGGCGGCAATCGCATTGCCAGAAGGAAGGGCTCCATCGTCGACCTCTTTGGTCCGAACCAACAATGTTGGATCATCGGCAACATGAAAATAGTAACCCCCTTTCTGGGAATCCCAAAAGAGAGTCTCCTGTGTTTTCTGGAGCTTTCGAGCCCAATCGAGCCAGTTCGG
>CAZXZM010000115.1:3787-4992 GCA_964645365.1 uncultured Pseudomonadota bacterium
ATACTTCACCATAATTCATAGGGCTTAATACTAAATCATTAATGTTACCGGCATAGCGACTTTCCCCTTCACGAAAGCGTCGTTTTAATGTCCCGTCTTGATAGAGCCGCTTTTGAATAAAACGCGCTGCGCGAATGGCAGCGGCGCGATATTTGCTTTCCCCTAACACCTGGGCCCCCTTGGCCAACGCTGCAATCATCAGGCCATTCCAGGCGGTCAGAATTTTGTCATCGAGATGGGGACGGGGGCGCTTGCTACGGGCCTCGAATAATTTTTTCATCGCTTCCGTTACTAAAGGGCCCTTTTTATCCTGTCCCGTTTTGTCCTGTTTTAAATAGAGGATGTTGTGTCCGTTTTCGAAGTTTCCTTTTGAGCTGATGGCAAAGACATTTTTGAGGGCCTCCAATTCTTTCGGGAGCAGGTGGTCGTTTAATTCCTGTTCCGACCAGACATAGTATTCTCCTTCGCGTTTTACCTCTCCTGCATCTTCTGCCGAATAAAAGCTCCCTTCTGGGTGGGTCATGTCGCGCAATACGTAATCGAGCGTTTCGCGAGCGATTGCGGCATAGCTTTCCCGTTCGGTGACTTGAAAAGCTTCCAGATAGGTCCAAGCGAGGAGGGCATTGTCGTAGAGCATCTTTTCGAAATGGGGGACGTGCCAGAATTCATCGGTGGAGTAACGGTGAAAGCCACCCCCCAGATGGTCATACAGCCCCCCGGCCGCCATCTTGTCGAGTGTTTGAGTGGCCATCTTCAAGGCCTGGTGGTTTCCGGTCCGGCGATGAATGCGCAATAAAACGGAAAAGCCCATGCTACGAGGAAATTTCGGTGCACGACCAAACCCGCCCCATTCTTTGTCAAAGCTCTCTTGAAAACCAGCAAAGGCTTCCTTGAGAAGAGAGAGGTCGACAGGGGCTGTCCTGGTGGTTGAATCCGTTCCTTCCAAAAAATCAGTGAGTCGTTCGCTCGACTGGGTAATTTGCGAACGTTTTTCTTGCCAGGCCATTTGGAGGTTATTGAGAATCTTCAAAAAATCTTGGCGCGGAAAATAGGTTCCTCCGAAAAATGGCTTCAGGTCAGGCGTTAAAAAAACCGAGATGGGCCATCCTCCTCGACCACGCATGGCCACCACGGCATCCATGTAAATGCGATCGACGTCGGGGCGTTCTTCACGATCGACCTTGATGCTGATGAAATGCTCATTG
>CAZXZM010000116.1:0-4718 GCA_964645365.1 uncultured Pseudomonadota bacterium
GTCGTACCTTCGACGGAGAGGTGCAGGCCATTTCAATTGCCTATCTTGTTTCCTATGACGAGATGTGTCTCACTTTGCAATGGGATCGAGCGCGAAAGATTGATCAAAATAAAGGAACACATATTGCCCCAATAGGACTTGCGATGCTGATTGCGCAGCTTCGTTACATGAAACAAAAAGATTATTGGTACGACGAAGGAGAAATTGCCTTTAATATTGACCTAGCAATGCTCAATGGTTATCGGGATCGGTACAATTCTCCTCGATCTTCTTGGTGGCCCAGCGTGATGATGACACAGCCGATCGATGGAGTCCGTCACGAGGAGGCCGAATTTTTTCTATCGCTTCCCGATTTTGCGATGCAACCGGTAGCTTAGCAACAGTAGGAAGGCCGCGAAAATCCAGCCCAGCAGGAAGCAGGATCGTAACATTGTCGGTGCTGAGGGTAATGCGCTCGAGACCATCATTGTCGACAATCACTCCTTCATAGAAGGTAAAACCGTTATCCCAGGCGACGAGACGATCGGGGATTATCTCCAGAGGATCGGATGTTGTGCCGATGACATGAATGGTGACTGTATCCAGAGAAACTTCATTGCTGTCGTCACTGACCAGAAGCCGGATGGTGACATGTTGGTTAGAATCCGACCCTTCCGAATAAAAAGTGGGAGTTGCTGAATTCGGATCGGTCAGTGTTCCCGCTCCGGAGAGGATTTCCCAAAAATAGATGAGACTGTTACCAGTTGAGCCATGGCCATCCAGTTGGAATGATTGCCCCGTCATAATTGTTTGATCAGCCCCGGCATCGGCGACCACCGTCGTTACCGTGCTGGAGTCCTCTTCTCCACTCTCTCCCGACTCGGAATCGTCGTCATCATCGCCAGTGGAATCGTCATCATCATCGCTTTCACCGCCACTGTCGTCATCGTCATCATCGGTGCTGTCATCGTCGTCATCGTCTCCAGATGCCACCGTCAGCGTGAAATCGAGATCGACCTGATCGATTTCTACCTGCTGGGTTCCGTCCGAATTCAAGAAGGCTTTATAGTAAAAAGTACCGGTACCGATCTCTGTTACGAAAGAACTTAAGGCTGCGTTGATCGCATTGGCGGTGTTTGATTCGATAAAGCTAACGGCGACTGTCCAGGCACTGCCGTCATGGTAATACCAGTCGGTTCCATTGTGGGAGACTTGATATTGGGTTGTCCCCTCATTGTTACCGCCCAATGTTTCTGAAAAACTATTGAGGGCGGTGAAGTCCTCACCGGTACCGTTTATTACAGTCGGTTGCCCTGCATCATAGTGGGTGGGACCGATGACGATCGAAGTGAGTTCGGGTGATTCGGTGGCGGTATCGGTCTCGAAAAAGGCCTTGTATTGAAAGTAGCGATTATCAACGATATTGGTGAGATTTAAGGAGGGGAGGGCGATCGCTGTGTTATCGAGCTCACCATAAGAAGGTGGCATTGGTTCCATCGGGGCCGATAAAAGTTTCGGTATCGCAGGCGGCATCATCGCAGGAACGAACCTGGAACTGTAGGCAAAGGGCCCCGCGCTCGTAGCGATCGGTTGCTTCCGATGCCGAGAGGGCTTCATTGTAGAGTGCCAGTTCATCGAGTAGTCCCGGCAGTTGCTCTCCGCTCCCCCCTGCCATCTGCGAGCCATAGCCTTTGCCGATCAAAAGATCTTCATCATTGGTATCGATGGTAAAGGTGGCTGACTCCGAATTGCTTAAAGTTCCATCGACATAGAGCGCGAGCGTGCTTCCATCGAAGGTAGCGGCAACATGGTGCCAGTCGGTCGACCAGGAGGTTTCGCTGCTGGCCACCACTTCGTTCCCTCCCGTGACCAAGACATCCCCGTCCCCATTGCCACGGCCTTCACCGGTATAGAGGGCACCGTTATAGACGGCCAAGGAGGTGAAATTATTATTAGAACCATTGTGCGAGGTCGACCAACTGCTTCCATCAAAGACCAAGACATCCCCTTCGCCATTGTCATTTCCTTGGCCGGCATACAGTTTGCCATCAAAGACCGCCAAGGACTCCATCGTATCGGCAGAACCATCGTAGGAAGTGGACCAGGTAGTCGCAGCGGCGGCATCGGCGAGTGAAAATTTCAGCTTGCCGTCTGATTTATCTAAAAAGAGTTGATAGCCCCCTTTGTCAACCAGCCCAATGTTGTAATCGCTATTGTCGTCGAAGGTGGTGTCAAGCTTTAACCAAAACTCAATGGTCAGACCACTGGTGAAATCAAGGCTAGCGGCATCACTCACCGTCAGAAAATCATCCGTTCCATCGAGATCGATTCCCGTATCGAGGCGGGCGTCGATTTCAGCGGTTGGGCAAGTGCTCGCCGAACAACTGGCATCATTGCTATTCCCGGAGGTGTCGCTAAAGCTGGTCGCACCAGCGGCTTCGTTCAAGTGCAAGAGGAGGGTATTACCAGTCATATCGGCATTCCCCTCTGCGTAAGCGTTTTCGGTTTGAGCGCTATCGGGGAGCTCTTTGCAATAGGGGGCTTGCGGTGTCCAAGTCAGTGTTTCCCACGAAACCTCTCCTCCCGCATCCAAAACCCGCGAAGTAAAATCACCGCTCCCATTGGCCTGGCCAGTTTCGGTGAGTTCGAGCCAATCGTTGCCGGTGTCCCATTCGGTATCGGAGTGAATTCCGGCATCGAAGCCATTGTCGGAATCGTTGTCGTTATCGGTTTGATCGAGAGGGGTTAGGCGGGTAACACCGCTGGCGACCTCCGAGCGATCGGAATTGGAGAAGGTATAGTTAGCTGGATCGTCGAAGGTCCAACTTGCCGAATCGGCGTAGCCGGTCGCAGCAGCCAATAAGACGATGAAAAAAAGCCCAAAGGAATACGGACGCACCCGAGATACCATCCATCCCAAACGGGGTCAATCTAACCACTCGGCCCCACTTGTGCAATGGGGAAAAATGACACTATTTCGCGCCCTTATCGACGAGAGTCTATTTTAGTTGCGGTCTTTCCAGAGAGCTTTAAGTGAGGAAAATTATGGCTCAAGCTTCTTCAGTTCTTCGTCCCGTAGTCTTTCGTCAAAGAAATCGATCTTAGTGACCGGCATAAAGATACTGCTGGCGATGTTGGCAAGGTGGGCCAGGATTCTCTTGAAGAATCGCGACAAGACCGCGTAAGCGACGTAGTCCTCGGCCGGAGAGGCCAACAGGAGCTCTTTGATGTTCTGATCACAAATCTTCTGCTGCTCATAGGAATCTTTGACCAATTTGCGTGCCAGTTTTTTGTTGGAGTTATGATAGGCCCTCGTCACTTCTGCGAAGAGAGAGGAAATAACTACCTTGACCGTTTCGAGTCGGTCATAGTGGGCCCCCTCTTTGCCTAGACGAGGTCGTACCTCGAAAATTTCTAAAATATTTTTAATATAGTCGCCAAGACGTTCCGCGTCTTTGGAAATGCTCATTAGGATGAGACAGGCAGCAATCGGTTGTTCCGCTCCTCCGACAAGTTGTGTGACTATCTTTTGTCGAATAGTCTGTTCTTGCATATTGATTGCAGAATCCTGCTTGTAGATTTCTTTTTTAAGATCTTCCATGGTTCTACCTTCGAAGAGGGCGCCGGTTACCTGATCAAACATCTGATGCCCCGTCCCAAGCATATTTTCGAAATCACGTACGATTTCGTCTAAAAACGTGGGCCGCCCCTTCCAAACGCTAATAAGTTCCTTAAACATAGTAAGCTCCTTACTGTATTGCTCTCGATGCGAGCATGACTCCAAAGGGGATCACAAAAAAGACGACCAGTACAAACAAAACGGCGATACGTTTTTTGCGATAAACATGATCCCCCATCCAGCGCGCCATTGCCAAGGGAATGCGCCGGATTGGTTTGATTGGATAAATCATTAGAATTCCTGAAATATTAAATAAAAGATGGACGAGTGCAATCGTCAGACCGGCCTCTGTTCCTGCCATGGCAGCAAGTAGCGCTGTTATCGTGGTCCCGATATTGGCCCCCAAAATGATAGGGAAGGCTACCTCGAGCGTAATGATTCCCCCGCCGATCAGAGGGACCAGAAGCGATGTCGTAATCGAACTGGATTGCACCAGAACGGTCATCACGACTCCAATGGCGATCGTTACGATAGCACTTTTGGAGAGGGCTCGATTGAGCATGTGGACCACACGATCAATCATGATCGTTTTGAGTAATTTGATTAGGCTGAAGAGGCAGAAGAAAATGAGGGCCATTGAAAGAAGGATCAATAGAATGCCGACGACTTTTTCGGAAAGGGGAAGCGATTCCAATGCCTGTTCTTGAATGGTCTTCGTGATGTTTTTGACAACGACCTTGATGGGACTTTTATATTCAATTCCTCCGGCGCCATAAAAAAGGTGCGATAGAAAGGCAGCGCTTTTTTCAAGGTATCCGGTCAGCAATTCTAAAGGAAGAAGGACGGCGACCACGATCAGATTAAAGAAGTCGTGAATAACCGATCCTCCAAAGGCCTTTCGAAATTCATCCCGTTGCGAGACATGACCGAATGAGACGATCAGATTAGTCACCGTGGTCCCGATATTGGCCCCCATAATAATAGGAACAGCATTTGCAACGGAAAGCGCTCCTCCGGAAACAAGGCCGACAACAATGGAAGTAGTGACTGAAGAGCTTTGGACGAGGACAGTGGCCAAGATTCCGATAAACAGGCCCGTAAAGGGGTTTAGGGTCGTCGT
>CAZXZM010000116.1:4728-4970 GCA_964645365.1 uncultured Pseudomonadota bacterium
CAGGAGGTTGATAGCGGTCAGAAAAATAAACAGAACCGCAACAATGGAAAGACAACGCAATATTGTTTTTGATAAATTTGTCTCAGACATCAGCTTTCCTAGAAGTAGATCTGCGCCTGCAATCGAACGCGATGATCGTTTTGGTTTTGAACAAAACCAGGCAAGCCCCCGGTGTTATTGATATTAATTGGCGCATTGGTTGCGTTAAGGACAAGAGCACTATTCCAAAGTAAGCTGTAATC
>CAZXZM010000117.1:0-1949 GCA_964645365.1 uncultured Pseudomonadota bacterium
AACATGTGTTCGGTACGACAGAGTCCAATCCCCTCCGCTCCAAATTCGCGAGCCACTTTACAATCTTCGGGTGTATCGGCGTTGGTGCGCACCTTGAGCCGACGAAATTCATCGACCCATTCCATGAGCGTTCCAAAGTCGTCCGACAGTTCCGAGTGAATCGTCGGTAAAGCTCCGAGCATCACTTCACCGGTTCCCCCATCGAGAGTAATCGAATCTCCGGCCTTCACGATAGTATCCCTCACCCGAAACAGTTTCTTGTCGTAATCAATCTCAATCTCCCCCGCCCCGCTGACACAACACTTTCCCATCCCGCGAGCTACAACAGCCGCATGTGAAGTCATTCCACCGCGAGCGGTCAAGACCCCCTCGGCAGCATGCATGCCATGGACGTCTTCCGGAGAGGTCTCCAGCCGAACCAAGATAACCCGTTCGCCATTCGCCGCCTTCGCTTGTGCCTCGTCGGCATTCAAGACAACTTTGCCGACGGCTGCACCGGGGGAAGCGGGCAACCCCTTAGTCAAAACCTTTCGTTTGGCATCGGGATCGAGTCGTGGATGTAAGAGTCGATCGATCTGTTCCGGCGCAACGCGCAAGACCGCCTCTTTCTTATCGATCAAGCCCTCTCCCACCATATCAACGGCAATCTTGACCGCTGCCTGTGCAGTCCGTTTGCCAGTGCGAGTCTGCAACATCCAGACCTTTCCCTGTTGAATCGTAAACTCGATATCCTGCATGTCATGGTAGTGTTTCTCTAACGTCTGGTAGATAGTGACAAGCTCTTGATAGGCCTTCGGAAAGACATCCTCCATCGGTTGGGCCTCAGAAGGGAGTCCTGATTTTTTCCGAATCGGCTGTGGGGTGCGGATACCGGCAACGACATCTTCTCCTTGTGCATTGGAGAGATATTCACCAAAAAAGATTTTTTCGCCCGTTGCGGGATCGCGCGTAAAGGCGACACCTGTCCCACAATCCTCTCCCATGTTCCCAAAGACCATTGCCTGAATGTTGACGGCCGTCCCCCATTGTTCCGGAATATTGTGGATGCTACGGTAATCAATTGCCCGTTTGTTATGCCACGACTGAAAGACCGCTCCAACCGCTCCCCACAGCTGCTCTTTGGGATCCTGTGGAAAGGGATTTTTTTGCTCGGTCGCAATGATTTCCTTAAATTGCTTGACGAGGCGTTTGAGGTCATCAACATCCAGTTCCGTATCTTGCGCCACCCCTTTTTCTCTTTTGAGAGCATCGATCGCCCCCCCGAAATGTTCCCCGGCAAGTCCCAACACAACATTCCCATACATCTGGATAAAGCGACGGTAGCTATCAAAGGCAAAGCGTGCGTCCTGGCTCCGCTCAGCCAACCCCAATACGGTTTCATCATTAAGACCCAAGTTCAACACTGTATCCATCATTCCCGGCATGCTGACGCGCGCCCCAGAACGGACCGAAACGAGCAGTGGATTTTCTGTGTTCCCGAATTGTGCCTGCATGATTTTTTCGATGTGGGCGAGCGCCGCCTCGGCCTGTGCCTCTAAGCCAGCCGGGTAATTTTGCTTGTTCTCATAATAAAGGTTGCAGACTTCCGTCGTGATGGTGAAGCCGGGAGGGACCGGAATACCGAGACGATTCATTTCGGCCAAATTGACCCCTTTTCCCCCGAGAAGATTTTTTTGATCGGCCTGCCCTTCCGTCCGATCTCCCCCGAAGGTATAAACAAATTGCTCTGCCACGACTTTCTGCCTCCTTAAGATGTTTGCTATTTCAATTGATCTCGCAAGTAAGTCCCGACCTGATCAATCGCAATCCGATCCTGCTTCATGGTATCGCGGTGGCGTATCGTCACCTGCGAGTCCTGCTCTGAATCAAAATCATAAGTCGCACAAAACGGCGTACCGATTTCATCATGGCGACGGTACCGTTTTCCAATGCTACCGGTATCATCATAG
>CAZXZM010000117.1:1959-4298 GCA_964645365.1 uncultured Pseudomonadota bacterium
AAATCCTGACGTAGGGCATGCTCCAGCTTGCGCGCCGGTTCCCCCAATTTTCGCGATAGAGGAAAGACCGCGACTTGATAGGCCACAATCTCTGGGTTGAGTTTTAAAACGACCCGCTTTTCCGTCTCCCCTTTTTCAGTCGTCGGTGCCGCTTCTTCACAATAGGCGTCGGCGAGTGTCGTCAATAGAGTCCGATCGACTCCCAGAGAAGTTTCGACCACACTGGGAACATATTTTTCTTTGCTTTCATCGTCAAAATAAGAAAAATCCTTCCCGGAAAACTCGGCGTGTTGTGACAAATCGTAATTACCGCGATCGGCGATTCCCTCTAGTTCTGACCAGCCAAAGGGGAATTCATATTCGACATCGGTGCAGCCATTAGCATAATGAGCCAGTTCATCCTTTTCATGGGGACGGAGACGCAAATTTTCTTTGCGCACTCCAAGTTTCACAAACCAATCGAATCGCTCCTGGACCCAGTGACGATACGTTTCCTCTGAACGACCGGGCTGCACAAAGTATTCCATTTCCATCTGTTCGAATTCGCGACTTCGAAAAATAAAATTGCGCGGTGTGATCTCATTGCGAAAACTTTTTCCAATCTGCGCAATACCGAAAGGTATTTTCTTGCGCGCCGTATTTTGGACTGTCTTAAATTGCACAAAAATCGATTGGCAGGTTTCGGGACGCAAGTAAGCAACCGCGCTGTCATCTTCAACCGGCCCGACAAAGGTCTTGAACATCAGATTGAATTGGCGCGGTTCGGTCAATTCGCCACCACAGGCGGGACATTGCGATCCATCTCCCTCCATATCATCACTACGAAAACGTTTTTTGCATTTTTTGCAATCGACCATCGGATCGGAAAAATGACCGACATGCCCAGAAGCCTCCCAAATCCGTGGGTGGGCGATAATCGAAGTGTCGACTCCAACGACATCATCGCGTAGCTCCACCATATGCCGCCACCAAAAGTCCTTGATCCTCTTTTTCAGCTCGACCCCCACCGGCCCATAGTCCCAAAAACCGCTGATACCGCTGTAGGGCTCACTCGACTGAAAGATGATTCCGCGTCGCTTACAAAGCGACACCAATAACTCCATGGACACCTGTGAATTCAAAGGGAACTCCTTCTCCTCTTAAGCGGGAGCGCCAAGCGGTATCATTCACCCGAATCGAGTGTCAAGGAATCCGCATAAGTTCTTATTTTTATTGATTTTTATCCCCTTTTTCTTAACTATCAATCATTCATGAAACAGGGTCTCTTTGCACTGTTCAGCCTGTTCCTCCCCTTGGTGGTAGCCTGCGTCCCGCAAGGACCGGAGACGGAAGGAAAGCGCCACAGCAAGGGAAAGGTAGAGGTTCTGGCGGCAATCGCTACCGCCAAAGAGGTCCCCTTGGTCTATCAAACCGATGGGGAAGTCGTCCCCGCCAATCAGATCAAAATTGCCGCCCCCACCAGCGGCACCATTAGTCGCGTCTTGGCTAAAGAGGGGCAAAAGATCACCGCCGGCACAACGGTCGCGCGCTATGACAATGTCCTCTCAAAGGCCAAGCTGGAACTGGCTCAAGCGGAAGAAGATGAGGCGGATGCGGCTATTGATTATGACCAATACCGCCTCGATCGTCGGGATGAGCTTTTAGAAGAAGAAGAGATCAATTCGGTCGTCTACGACATGTTGGAACGAAAGATTGATTTTGAAAAAGCGCGCCTGAAACGGGCGCGCGCAGAGGTTGCCTATTTACAAAAAGCAACCCGGAGTTCCGAAATCGCTAGTTCCATCGGTGGTATTGTTACTCGTCGAAGCGTTACTGATGGCATGACAGTCGTTGAGGGACAAACTTTAATGGAAGTCACCCAAATCGACCCAATCAAGATACGAATCCGACTCCCTGAAGAATTTATTCCTGCCGCACATCGTGGCCAATTGCTGCAAGTAGAATTCCCAAAATTACTTGATATGGGAGAGGTAACCGCGAAAGTTTCGGAAGTGGGAGTAGATGTTGACCCTCTCACCCGCAGCTTTGAGATCCTGGCCAAGCTGGGTAATCGTGAAGGACGCTTGAAAGCGGGAATAGAGGCGAAAGTAGTATTCCAGACAGACCGTAAGACCCGTATCATTGCGATCCCAAAACGTACCGTAACTCTGCGTGATAATAAGGTAGTTGTGTTCCGAGTCGACAACAATGTTGCGAAGAAGATTCTGGTCCGATTGGGCCAACCGTATCAAGACGAAGTAACTGTGCAAAAAGGGATTGAAGAAGGGGACATCATTGTCCTCGACCCACCGGAAGAACTCCAACACAACGGCAAGATCACCATTCAAACCGCCCCAACT
>CAZXZM010000117.1:4313-4918 GCA_964645365.1 uncultured Pseudomonadota bacterium
GAACCGGTTCTCTAAGGCCATGAGTTCCAAAACAATCTGGAAGTGGACTGGTTTCGTTTTTCTGTTTTGCCTGCCGCTGTCACTCACAGCGGGCAATTGGCGACCACTGACGAAGGGACTCGCCTTTCGGGACCTCGCCCTTTCCGCGGAACAGGGAACCATCCAGCTGTTAAAAATAGATCTCGCCCATTACCGACTCGGTCTACTGCAAGCTTCCGGTCAACCCCCCGGCCGGGCCTTCCTGGACCAAATGGTGATAGGAACCAAGGCGGTCGCTGCCATGAATGCCAGTTTTTTTGATGTCGATGGAAAGGCAATGGGATTAACGATCGATAATTCTCAAGAGAAAAGTTCGTTGCGCCGAACCTCATGGGGGGTTTTTCAGATTATCGATGGAACCCCTTCCATCATCCACACACGCAACTACCGGAAAAATGGCCGCCGTTCGCTCGCAATCCAGACCGGACCACGACTGGTGATTGCTGGTAAGACACCGTCCTTTCAACAGCAACGCCCCGCACGTCGTTCAGCCATCTGCATCACCCCTCAGAAAGAGGTGGTCTGGGCGGTGGCCTATGAAATCCCGATTACACTCGCCAGCTTCG
>CAZXZM010000118.1:0-4883 GCA_964645365.1 uncultured Pseudomonadota bacterium
CCTAAAAAGTTTTAGATAATTTCGGAGTAGGACCGGGATCAAAAACATTTCGATCGATCGCAACCAACCCCGCCGTGCCATTGCCATCTTTTCACGCTTATGGGTCAATAGATAGAGCAGTTTTTGACCTACCTCGCGGGCATTAAGAGGGTTTTGAATGAGAAGCCCTGTTTCTTGATCGATGACTTGGAGACGGATTCCTCCGACATTAGTCGCCAGAATCGGAACCTCTTTCCAGAGCGCTTCGGTGACGGTCAGGCCAAAACCTTCCCGCACTGAATTTTGAACGATAACTTCAGAAGACCTCTGTAACGCATTAACAATTAATGAGTTTTCTTTCTTTGACGCCATCGGTAAGAGAAAGAGATAGATCTGATCCCGTTCCTTTTTGGAGAGGGTTCGATAGAAAGACTCAATCTCCTTCAGGACCAGTTCCGGTTCCGGGTCGTCGGCGACAGTTCCGACTTCAGGTCCAGCCAAGACCAAGACCGACTCTTGGATCATCTGCCGGGTAATCTCACGCAATCCCCTATAACGAGTCTCTTTGGCCTTCCGCTTCATATGGAGAAAGCCCTTCATGAGAGGGATAAAGCCCTTCAGGTGATCCCAGCGTGAGACCTGTAAAATAATTGGCATATTAAAGGGGTCGAAACCGCGTACAGCGACCTGACTTCCATCGGCAAGTAGGCGCTTTACCGTTTTGGTGAAACCAGGCTGCCTTTTGCCGTAAAGGCCCGCCATGCGAAGTATTTCCACAGTGTCTTCGGTTGTCAGCGTCGCATTTTTGTCGATCAGGGGATCAATGGCGGGGTAGAGGATCTGACTTTTTTTCTTCAAAAAACTCGGGACATAATCCGGATGGGTAAAGAGGGCTTTTCGATACGGTTTTAAGTAAGGCCTTAGAAAGTCCCAGGCCTTTCGGTAATAAACATTACTCAGTTCAGTTCCAATGTGACAGCGCCAGATCAATCGCAGCTTCTTTTGCTTCTCGGCAAGGAAAGAAGCGGCAGCAAGCGGTTGGGGGTCATGAATGACCGCAAGGTCGTTCGGGCCAATGAAGCGACCCAGTCCATGGGCCATCTTTTCGCTGTCGAGACGATAGAGCGCCTTTTCTTGTTCCAAGAGGGTTTTCCCGCCATCGGTACGACCATGGAGGAGGTGATGAATCTTTTTGGTGAGTAGAAAGAAAGCGGGATCTTCTGGGGAGACCACCAGCCATGAGACCGGAATCTTCAGTTGCCTGAAGAGATCAATGAGGGTTGGAAGCATCTCCGCAACGCCGCCGCCGGTTTCAGTCGAATTGACCATCCAAATCCGCCGTTTTCGCAGCTTTTTCCGGACGAGTTCTGCCTCCCCTTTGATCTCATCGATCAGGGGGGAGAGGCCAGGGAAATCACCGTAATCACTGAGTGGGTAACCCTTGGGAACTCTGACTTGACGGGCATGATCTCTCATCGCTGTTTTTTTAATGAATTATAAAAAAATTCGCAACCTGTGCCCGGGGTTTGCGACAAAGAGGGTTCAAAGGGGGTTTGGGTATGCTCACTGCATTTTCTTCATCTATTTTAGGTCAAACAACCGCTGTCATGGCGGCCGGAATGACTCGGCGCGAGGCAATTCCTGCCATTGCCGCACTCTTTGCCTTGCCAATTATTGGTTGTGGGGACGGGACTCAGGACGGAGGGATCGACGGAGGAGTCGGCCCCGATACCGGTCCAACCCCCGATGTTTTTATTCCCCCCACTGATTTTTCCGTTGAAGCAGGGGTGGCAAATCTATCCTGCACCTTTCTCGCCGATATTGACACCTACGCTGACGGGATCCTCGGTTCTTGTCCTCAGGATGGAGCTGGGGAATCAAGCGAAGTCTTCTCACTGAACCCTCAGGCAACAGAGCGTCCTATTCCAGTCGACGTACTACGCAGTTTCGGTGACCTTGGAACGAGAACGATCAGCCACCTCACGGTACTCCCGGACGGAATGGCGGTCGTTGTTTCTGATGACTGGGGTGGAGGTGAATCCGGGCTTTATCACTTTCCTCTCGATGGAAGCGAAGAGCCGACCTTCATTCCTTTCCCCCCGGGTCATACCTTTGCTGGGGGGCCGATTGTTGCCCAAAATAAATTGTTCATCCCAACCGCCAACTTTGAAGATAGCTTCTATAATCCGGGAACGGTCCTGGTCTATGGTATCCACCCGAATGGGACTTTGGGGACTCTCAATGTCCGCTTTCTGACAACGACTGCTCTGAATCCGACCGGCACCGCCAAGCTCGATGACGACCATATTCTGGTGCTCAATAGTGGTGACTTTGGAGCGAACCCTTCCGCCTCTCTTGATATCATCAATATTTGGACAGAGGTCGTGGAGCGAAGCATCCCTTTAGGCAATCTGACGGCTCAAGTGGGTGGCGAATTGACCGTGACCGCCGACGGCCGGGTGATCATTGGAACAGCCGCCTTTGATTCGAGTGCGCCACACGCCGGCCAAGTCTTGGTCGTCGATATTGAAAATAGTGAAATCACGACACTCCAGACCGAAGGGGCCTTCTTTCATTCCAGTATCAAGGCAGATGAAAACCTTTTCTATGTCACTGATTTTAATACTGGCCAGGTCTTTGTCTTCAATCTCCACGACCTCGCCTTTTTGCAATCGGTTCAGGTGACGACAGAAGGGAGCGCTGGACCTTCTGAGCTAACCGCATCGGGTCTTTTGCAAGCCATTCCCAATGGCCTGGTCCTGGTAAGTCCCTCTTAAATAGCATATGATGGCCCGATTCAGATTATGTTTCGCACCGTTCTTTATGCCGTTATCGCTTCGGCCACCTTTATAGGTTTTTTCGTCGCTTATGCGATGCGGCCAGCGGTTTCGGCCAGTCAATTTCCTGCTCAAGAGATCATTACTTTTCAGACCCGCGCTCCGCGTTCCTCGCTCCCGATATCTAATCGGCTGACAGTTGTGAATTATAACATCGGTTACGCGTCCGGGAAAAAGAATAACCAACCGGAAGTCTTAACGGAAGAAGAAGTCATCAGCAATCTCGACTGGATGATTCAGAATTTACGGGAGCGCAACGCCGATATCCTCTGTCTCCAAGAGGTTGACTTTCGTGCCGAACGGACGCTGGATATCAACCAACTGGAGTACCTTGCGAAGGGGCTCGATTTGCCCTACACCGCCTATGTTGTTGTTTGGAATAAAAATTATCTTCCCTGGCCCTATTGGCCGCCGACGGCCCACTATGGACGAATCGTCTCGGGCCAGGCGATCTTGAGCCGTTTTCCTATCAAGTCGCAGGACATTTTTTATTTCAAAAAGCCCTCTGCCAACGCCTTTTGGTATAACTGGTTCTATCCCGACAAGGTCGTACAAAAGGTCACGATTCAGTGGGGGAAAAAGCTACTGGGCGTCTGGAATCTTCATCTGGAGGCCTTTCGCCGAGAAGCGCGTCTTGAACAGGCTAAAGTCCTCATCGATCAGTTTCAAAAACAAACAGGATCGGCACACATTGTAGCCGGAGACTTCAATAGCGTTTCGGCTTACCGGAACGATCTGACGGCCGAGAAGAAGGCAAAACTGGAAGATCGAGGAGAATCTATCCAGCTCATTCTTGAGGAAACTGGACTGAAAAATGTCGAGGGAAAGCCCCCTTACTTCAGTATGCCCAGTTGGGATCCGATCAAAAAAATCGATCACATCCTCTACGATGATTTTTCTCTCCAACTGAAGCAGGGAGGAAATCTTAGGCTGATCGCCAGCGATCATCTCCCCGTCTGGGCTGAATTTAACAAACGCTAAGAAAAAACCCCTCGGCTTGAAGCACGAGGGGTTTTGCACGCGGGTTGGGCGCGGCTTGAGATGGAATCCTAAGGACAGGCAGAATTCGTGCTGGTCTGCTCAAAGATTGTTGCGGCCGTATCGATATCAACCGTATTGCCATCAATTGTCACCAAGCCGGTATTTGTTATCCCGGCAACGCTTACCGTTTGGGTAATCGCTAGATCTACAGTGGATGTATTTCCGGTTGATTCATAGGTGATGGTCAAGGGAGCAGAAGTCGTAATTTGGTTTGTTGCTGTCGCTGTGCTTGAACCCCCCGTCTGACTTCCTTCACCATCTATTTCGATGGTCCCATCGACAGTCAGGGTAAATGTGCAGAGCCCATCGAGGGCCGCCTGCATGACCGTACTCCGGCAATCGTCATAGGTAATGGAATAGGTTGCGTCGGTCGATGAACTACCACTATTGGTTGTTACGTCAACGGACCCGGAAACAGAATAGGTTCCGCCGCTAGCGCAAGTGCCACTGTCGGTAAGGTCGCGTGTTTCCGTAGCAGCCAACAGCTGGTCGTTGATTTCGACAAGGCCTGGTAACGAGGTGGTCAGGCTACTGAATGACACGCCACCCGTTCCGGCTGAACCGCTAGCAAAGCCAGCCGTGGAAACCGCTATCACAGCTTCTCCGACGGTTGGTTCACTGGGATCACCAACGGTCGTTGCATCGCCACAAGCGGCTAGGATTGCAGTAAGTATTAAGGTAGTAATTGTTTTGATGATGGTTACTTTCATGACTTTTCCTCCATAAACTCCCCTTCCTTAAATTTGGTAAAGGGGAGCAATTGCATATTGAGCATATAAAGTTCTTGCGCCGGCACTTTCTGGGTCGCACCTTTCGCGCCTTCTTTCTTGTTAAGGTAGCGAACAAGGTCATCAATGAAGCGCCACATTAGCTTTTGGATTTCTTCAAATGATTCGCGAAACACAGGAATCAAATGGCTAGCATGTTCGTGATAGGGATGCCCCATCACCCCGTTTGGCCCAGGAGAAGCCGACTCAGTGCCTTGCAAAATCGCATTGAGGATCTCGTCGTCATGAACACGACATC
>CAZXZM010000119.1:0-4867 GCA_964645365.1 uncultured Pseudomonadota bacterium
ACGATAACAGCGGTTTGTGGACTAAGCGATTGTCCTTGATAGGCCGAATAGCCAAAGAAAAGGGCAAAGCTTAAGGCGATAAACCCCAGTAAAATCTTGATTCCCCAAGAAGCAGCATTGCGGCGCATGAAGTCGAGCATTGCTTTAAAAAGTAATGGCCACTCGGTTGGAAATCAACAAATTTCTTGTGTTTTCGGGGGGTTTTGAGGTACCCACCTCCGTTACCGATGATACTCGATTCACTTTTTGGACTCTTCTCTAGCGACCTTGCGATCGATCTCGGTACTGCCAATACCCTCGTCTACGTCAAGGGGAAGGGCATCCTCGCCTTTGAGCCATCCGTCGTCGCTGTCCAGAGAGATGTGCGTGGTGGCAAAAAGGTCTTGGCGATCGGCAAGGAGGCCAAGGCGATGGTGGGGCGCACATCGGACTCGATCGAAGCCATTCGTCCCATGAAAGATGGCGTCATTGCCGACTTTGAAGTGACAGAGGCGATGCTCCGCTACTTTATTCGCAAGGTTCATAACCGGAAGACACTCATTCGCCCTCGCATCATTATCTGTGTCCCTTATGGGGTGACGGAGGTTGAAAAACGAGCGGTGCGTGAGTCGGCTGAATCAGCCGGAGCGAGAGAGGTCTATCTGATTGAAGAGCCGACGGCGGCGGCGATTGGTGCCGGCCTTCCCATTTCGGAGCCCTCTGGAAATATGATTGTCGATATTGGTGGGGGGACGACAGAGGTTGCCGTTATTTCCTTATCAGGAATTGTTTACAGTAAGTCGGTGCGGGTCGCCGGCGACAAAATGGATGACGCCGTCATCCACTATCTGAAGCGGAAGTATAACATGTTGATCGGGGAACGGACTGCTGAACAGATTAAGATCAATATCGGCAATGCCTCTCCGGAAAAAGAAGTACAGACGATGGAAATTAAGGGGCGTCATCTGGTGGCGGGGGTTCCAAAGATCCTTGAGATTAACTCGGAGGAGATACGTGAGGCCTTACAGGACCCGCTCAATGCCATCGTTGATGCCGTTAAGACCGCTCTTGAACGGATGCCTCCCGAATTGGCAGCGGATATCGTTGATCGGGGGATTGTGCTTGCAGGGGGTGGGGCCTTGTTGCGAAACCTCGATACCCTTATTCGTGATGAGACAGGTCTGCCAGTCATGGTCGCCGATGATCCGCTGACCTGCGTCGTTATTGGTTCCGGTAAGGCTCTGGATCAGCTCGATGTCTTAAGAGGGATTACGATTTCTTAACCTTTCGCGGGATGATACGCCGCCCTGCTAAATTCCGTTCTATCCTTTGGGTCAGTCTTCTGCTCCTGTTCAGTTTGGTCTTGCTGTCGCTGACAGTCAGTCCTCCTCAAGATCGTGCCCCTCGCTGGCATGAGACCCTTTTCTTTGCTCTTCTCTCTCCCTTCCAGCGGGTCACGACCGTTGTGAGTGATCAAGTTCACTCTGTAGTTACTGGCTATTTCTATCTGGTCGATGTCGAAAAAGAGAATCGCGTCTTAAAAAAGGAGGGCCAGCAGCTACAAGAAAAGTTATTGCTCCATCAGTCTGTTTTGGAGGAGGCGAATCGATTACGAACCCTCCTTGAGTTTAAGAAATTTTCAACGTGGAAGACCATGGCTGCTCGAGTGAGTGGCTATGGTCCGCAGGCAGAATTTCGATTGCTGACGATCAACCGGGGTACGCGGGATGGAGTTCGTCGTCACATGCCAGTGGTCGCGGCCGAGGGCCTGGTCGGTCGAATTTATCGAACCGGTTCGCGTGCTTCACAAGTTCTCTTGATTACCGATCCGACCAGTGCCGTCGATGGACGCGTTGAGTCTACCGGGGCACGTGGTTTGATCCGGGGACGTCTTGTGACCACTACCTGGGACCGGCGACACTTTTTGACCGCCTTGGAGTTTGTGGATCGGGCGACTGTCGTCCCTGCTGGATCTACGGTATTGACTTCTGGGCTCGATGGAATCTTTCCAGTCGGCATTCCAATCGGGATAGTCCAAAAGGTGTCCATTGATTCGCAAGGACTTTTTAAGGAGGCACAGGTCCTTCCGCAGGTGGAAATGATGGAGCTGCAAGAGGTCGTGGTGATTTTGGACTGGGAAGCCTCATGATTCGTTTTTTCTTATTCCTACTCATAGCTTTAATAGCGCTTTTACTGGAAAGTAGTTGGTTCGCGGCCTGGCCGACAGATCGGTGGCGACTCGAGCTGGTCTGGCTCCTTGTCCTCTACCTTGGTTTTTCTGTTTCGCTTCGCGAAGGAGCGATCTTGGTCATTTTATTGGGGCTCATTGAAGATCTATGGGGCACCCCGGTGCTAGGATTCTTCACAACTCTCTACCTCCTTTTTTTTATTTTATTACGCACCTTTATTGCGAACCTTTACGTGGAAACGTTGTGGGCCCGGTTGATGTGGGTTGGAGCAGTGAGTCTACTGGCTACCCTAGTTGAAGAAGGATTGATGTCACTCTTGGGAATGGGAACCGGGTTACATCGCTTTTTTCTGACCCATGGCTTGGTTCAAGCGCTCTTTAATATGATAGCAGCGGCGGTTCTCTTTCCATTGCTCGAAAGGCTGGAGCGTGCCTTTTCAATTCAAACGGCATAACGAGCGATGGCACTAACAAGTTTTCAAGAAAACCTCTCACGCTGGCAGCGCCGATTTATCTTTGTTGTTCTCGCCCTGTCGCTATTCTTTTTCTTTATCCTGATTCGCCTTTATTATCTACAGGTTCTACAGGGGGAGCGATTCCGATCGTTTGCAGATGAAAACACCCTAAAGGAAATCCGGATGCCGGCCCCGCGCGGTGTCATTCGGGATCGCTATTATCGACCGCTTGCTTCCAATCGTCCCGCCTTTGATTTGGCGGTGATCCCGCAGTATGTTGACGATGTTCATCGCCTTGAAAAAGGCCTGCAGGATTTGATTGGGATCGATCCTACGCAAATCAAGAGCGCTTGGCAGCAAGTTGCCAAACTTCCGCCATTTTACCCTCTCGTGATTGCAGAGGATGTCGGTTATGATTCGATGGCTCGCGTTCAGGTTTACCGTGCCATTAACTACGAACCGACTGACCCCTATGATTTACGGGGGGTAGAAATTTTACCGCATCCTCTGCGGCGTTATCCAACGGGCAGTGTTGCTACGATTGCGCTTGGTTATGTTCGCGAGGCCTCCCGCCGTGACCTAAAGCGACTCCAAGGGCAGGTGCCCGGCCGCTATTTTTTAGGGGATCGAATTGGCTCGGTCGGGTTGGAGCGACGATGGGAGCATCTTCTCAAGGGGCAGGATGGCTATCAACAGCGGGTCGTGAATGCCGTTGGGCGCGAAGTGGTTACCGAAGACTTAGATCCTCATCTCATGCGGCAGAATGCTCAGGCAGGCAATGACCTAGTCACGACCCTCGATGCCGATCTTCAAAAACGTGCCGAAGAACTGTTTGCTGGTAAAAGTGGGGGGCTGGTTGCGATGAATCCTCAGACTGGTGAGATCTATGCGATGGTGAGTCGCCCCACCTTTGACCTGACCTCGCTTGTGAGTCATATCAGTCACGATTATTGGCGCTCGCTCGCTATCGATCCTGGCAAGGTCTTTCTCAACCGAGCCATCAATGCTGCCTATCCACCCGGTTCGACTTACAAGATTGTGATCGCTGCCGCTGCTTTGGAAGAGAAGGTGACCACGCCAGAAGAGACAGTCTATTGCCCCGGTTTTTTTCGATTTGGCAGACGGCCCTTTCGTTGTTGGAAATCGGGGGGGCATGGTTCGGTCGATCTCCATCGTGCCATTGTTCAGTCTTGTGACGTTTATTTTTACACAATGGGGGTGCGGCTAGGGGTCGATCGGATTGCTCGTTATGCACGTCAGTTTGGATTTGGAAAACGTACCGGCATCGAACTCTTTCCTGAGTCTACGGGTCTGATTCCAACCAAGGCCTGGAAACAACGAGTCTATAAGAAACCGTGGTATCCAGGGGAGACTCCGTCCATCTCGATTGGGCAAGGGTATGATTTGGTGAGCCCGATCCAGAACGCAGTCATGGCGGCGGCGGTGGCCAATGGGGGGTACCGAGTGCGCCCCACCTTGACGCGGCATTTTCTGGACCGACAAAAACAACCCTTCCCAGTACCGGGGCGTCTGTTCCAGAAAAGAAGGACGCCCGTTGGTCTGTCTGCCGATACCATTGCTCGCTTGCAGAAGGCGATGGCGGGGGTGGTTCAAGAACCGGGAGGAACGGCACGTCGTCTGTCGGCTCTTCCGTTTACCTCAGGAGGGAAGACAGGCACCGCTCAGGTCGTTGGCTATGAGTCGGGCCTGTCGGGGGCGCGTTACCGGGATCATGCCTGGTATGTTGCCTTCGCCCCAGTCAAAGAGCCGGAAATTGCGATTGGTGTGGTCGTCGAACATGGGGGACACGGTTCTTCAGCGGCCGCTCCGATTGCTGGCGGGGTGATGAAACGATTTATGGAATTGAGGACGGAGAACTAAATGGAGAGACGCTCTTGGTTCAGTCAGATCAATGGTCCAGTGATTGGGATCACGGCAGCCTTATCGGTGATTGGTCTGGTCAATCTCTACAGCGCTACTTCGATCTGGGGAACGGAAGGAATCGCTTCCACTTTTTATTCTCAAATTATCTGGATGCTGATTGGGTGGGGCATTTGCCTACTCCTCACTATTTTTGATTATCACCTCCTGCAAAGGGGGGCTTATCTTTTTTATGCCGTTACCTTAGCAGGGCTTGCCGCTGTTTTGCTCTGGGGACAGGAGATTTCAGGTCACCAGAGTTGGTTGAGGCTGGGTTCCTTTTCTATCCAGCCGTCCGAATTTGCCAAGATCGGTTTCATCTTGG
>CAZXZM010000120.1:0-4855 GCA_964645365.1 uncultured Pseudomonadota bacterium
GCCCTGCAATGGTACACCAAAACCAAGTACCGGACGGACATCAATCTCTCTCATTCCATGGGGGCGATGCTGATCCGAACCAAGACTCTCCAGTCTTTAAGTTCGGCTCATCAACAGATCGTCAAAAAATTAGGACGCCAGTACATGGGTCAGTTGACGCGTCAAACTCGCGCCGAAAATGATCAGGCGCTTCAGGCGATGCAGTCAGCGGGCATCCAGACTGTTTCAGTGACTCCAGAAAACTTGCTGCCACTGAAACAGGCCTCCGAAAAAATTCAAGTAGAGCTTGGTGGTGGAACACTTTATCCCACAGCCCTATTGAATAAAGTTAAAGCGGCCCGTTAATTGTCGATTCGGTGAAGTTGCTGCGAATCATCAGTACGGGGTTGGCAAGGGTCGAGGCGATCCTCTTGGCTGTCTGCCTCTTGACCATGCTCTTTGTGGCCTTCTACCAGGTCCTGCTGCGCAACTTCTACGACTTCTCCTATCTCTGGGCCGATCAACTTGTGCGCATTCTGGTCTTATGGGTTGGCTTGCTTGGAGCCTCCATCGCCACCCATCAAAGTCAGCATTTAAGCATCGATGTCGTCACAAAGTTCTTGCCGGCACGGGTGTCACAAGTCGTCAAACTTTTGGTACGCATCTTTGCTGTCGTGGTTTGCATTCTGCTCGCCAGGGCCTCTTGGAGTTATATGGTGCTACAGATGGAAATGGGGGAAAAATCCCTCTTTGGGCTGCCGGCATGGTCGACTGAAACCATAATCCCCGGGGCCTTTATCTTAATTTCCTTTCATTTCCTCATCCATATTATCCAGGGCATGGGTGAGCTTCTCTTTGGGGTTGCTGCGCCTAAAACGCCTGAGGAACCCATATGACACTCCTGATTGTCCTGGGCATCCTGCTCGCGACCTTTTTCGGCGCCCCTCTGTTTACTATTTTTGGCGTTGCGGCGCTCACTCTCTTTAATCAGGCAGACGTCAACCCGGTCGCTATTATTATTGAGATTTCCCGACTGGTGACGGCACCGGCCCTCGTCGCTATTCCGCTCTTTACCTTTGCCGGTTATTTGATGGCCGAGAGTAAGGCCCCGGAGAGGATGGTCAATTTAAACCAGGCCCTCTTTGGTTGGATGCCGGGAGGACTCGCCATCGTTGCACTGATCGCCTGTTCTTTTTTCACAGCCTTTACGGGAGCCTCGGGTGTCACCATCATCGCGCTGGGGGGCCTGCTTTATCCAATTCTGAAGAAACGGGGTTACGGCGAAAAGTTTTCCTTAGGCTTGGTCACGACGGGTGGGAGCTTGGGCCTCCTCTTTCCACCCAGTCTTCCACTCATTCTCTATGGACTGATCGCCAAGGTTGACGTCGATAAACTCTTTGTGGCGGGTCTGATTCCCGGCATCGTCCTGATGGTCCTTTTGTCCGCCTACAGTATCTGGAGCGGCAAGCACGGACCCATTAAACGCATCCCCTTTAACCTCAAGGAAGTCTTTCGGACCCTCAAGGCAGGAGCCTGGGAAATCCCGCTTCCATTCATTATCCTGATTGGGATTTACGGTGGTTATTTTACGGCAAGCGAAGCCGCTGCGGTCTGTGCTGTCTATGTTTTGATCGTAGAAGTCCTGATCTATAGAGACCTTCATCTCTTCAAGGATGTTCCCCGGATCATTAAAGACAGCATGGTCTTGGTTGGTGGAATTATCGTTATCCTTTCAGTTGCACTCGGCTTTACCAGTTACCTAATCGAAGCCCGCGTCCCCGACCTGATCTTTAATTGGATCCAGCAGTTTATCTCCAGTCAATGGATGTTCCTGGTCGCCTTGAATATCTTTTTGCTGATTGTTGGCTGCCTGATGGATATCTTCTCAGCCATTATCGTGGTGGTCCCACTGATCGTACCGATCGCTAATAAATTTGGTGTTAATCCAATCCATCTTGGCATTATCTTCCTGGCCAACCTGGAGATCGGCTACATGACCCCACCGGTCGGACTCAATCTCTTTATTTCCAGTTATCGCTTCAAAAAATCGATCCTACGGGTCTATGGAGCGGCCGTTCCATTTTTGATCGTACTCATGGTTGGCTTACTATTGATTACCTACATTCCTCAGCTCAGCCTTTTTCTATTAGACTTCCTCAACCTTGATTAGGAGATTTCATTATGAAAGAATCGGTTATTGTCAGTGCGGTCCGAACTCCAGTCGGTAGTTTCCAAGGGTCGCTCGCATCCATTTCGGCCCCAAAGCTTGGGGCAATTGTCATTAAAGAAGCGGTTCAACGCGCCGGCCTTAAGCCGGAAGATGTCGATGAAGTAATCATGGGAAATGTGATTACGGCGGGACTCGGACAGAATCCAGCCCGACAGGCAACGATCTTTGCCGGCCTCCCCGAAACGACCGGATCGATGACCGTCAATAAGGTCTGCGGTTCTGGTCTAAAAGCGGTGATGCTCGCCGATCAACTGATTCAAACTGGTGACGCCGATGTAGTCGTCGCCGGGGGCCAGGAAAACATGAGCCTGACTCCGTACCTGCTGCCGAAGGCGCGAACCGGTTACCGGATGGGGCACGCCCAGGTGCTGGATGCGATGGTCAACGACGGGCTGTGGGATGCCTACAATGATTTTCATATGGGAAGCGCTGCTGAAATGTGTGCCGAAAAATATGAAATCACCCGCGAAGCCCAAGATTCTTTCTCGGCTGAAAGCTATCGGCGCGCACAGGCCGCCGTTACCAACGGAGACTTTAAGGCAGAAATCGTCCCGGTCGAAATCCCTCAACGAAAAGGAGACCCCATTATTTTTGACGCCGACGAAGAACCGGGACGGGGTAACCCAGATAAACTGCCGAAACTCCGCGCCGCCTTTCAAAAAGAGGGGACGGTGACTGCTGGGAATGCTTCTTCGATTAATGATGGTGCGGCTGCCTTGGTCATTATGAGTGCTGAGAAGGCAGAATCACTTGGAATCACTCCACTCGCACGCATCAAGGGGCATGCTGGGGCCTCGGTCAAACCAGAGTGGTTTACAGTCGGCCCTTCAGGGGCAATCAAAAAGGTCTGGAAACGGTTAGGAATCGGTGCCAACGATATCGATCTTTATGAAATCAACGAGGCCTTTGCTGTAGTGAGTCTTGCCAACAACAAGATCCTGGGGCTCACTCACGACAACGTCAATGTACGCGGCGGAGCCGTTGCGATCGGCCATCCGATTGGGGCCAGTGGAGCCCGCATCCTGACGACTCTCCTCTATGCGATGAAGGACCGGGGGGCCAAGACCGGCCTCGCCAGTCTCTGTATCGGCGGTGGAGAAGGGGTGGCCTTGGTGGTAGAGCAAATCTAGCGGCGGGACCCGCTGCCACGGACTTGCATTTAACCCCCCAGCTCTGCTAATCCCGAGCGACTATTCATTCTAGCAAGGAGGCTTTTATGGGAGATTTCGTCCAAATCGAGACGTCCGAAACCACTTCAGTGGTCACCATCAACCGCGAAAAGGCTCTCAATGCCCTCAATGAGGACGTCTTAAAGGAGCTGAAAGCCACCTTCACGAGCCTCACCGGCAATCCAGAGATCCGTTCCGTGGTCATTACTGGAGCGGGAGATAAGGCCTTCGTTGCGGGAGCCGATATCGCCGCCATGAGTAAAATGACGGTCCGTCAGGCGGCCGCCTTCACTGAATTAGGGCACGCGACCATGAATGCAGTTGCAAACTGCGACAAGCCGGTCATCGCTGCGGTGAATGGTTTTTGCCTTGGCGGTGGTCTCGAATTAGCTTTAAGTTGTGATTTTATCTATGCGTCTGAAAAGGCGAAATTAGGACTCCCTGAAGTGAGCTTAGGTCTCTATCCCGGCTTTGGAGGGACCCAACGACTGGCCCGCGCCGCCGGACCCAATCGGGCCAAAGAGCTGATCTTCTCCGGTCGGATGATCGGGGCCCAAGAGGCCTACGAGTGGGGAATCGTCAATAAGATCTGTTCGCCGGATCAACTGCTTGAGGTGGCCAAAGGGTGTGCTGCCGAGATCGGGCAAAATGGACCCATTGCCGTTTCGCTGGCTAAAAAAGTGATCAATCGGGGCAAAGATGAATCGTTGGAGCTCGGTCTTGAGATCGAAAAGGGTGCCTTTCCTCTTTGTTTCAGCACGGAGGACCTGAAAGAGGGATTGGCCGCGTTTCTGGAGAAAAGAAAGGCAAATTTTAAGGGAAAGTGACACGGCCGAAGGCCGTGTCATCCTGAGGAAGCGTAAGCGACCGAAGGATCTCGTAGCAACAAGAGATTCTTCGCCCTTCGGGCTCAGAATGACAGGCGAGGTGTTATGGAATTTAGCTTAACCGACGAACAAAAGATGATCCGTGACATGGCGCGTGACTTTGCTCAAAGCGAAGTGGCGCCTGCAGCCGCCGGTCTCGATGCAAACAGTGAGTTTCCCGCTCAGCACCTTAAGAAGATGGCGGAGTTGGGGCTGATGGGAATGATGGTCCCAACTGAATGGGATGGGGCGGGTCTCGATACGGTGACCTACACGTTGGCCCTGGAAGAGATCAGTGCTGCCTGCGCGTCGACCGGTGTCACGATGTCGGTCAATAACTCCCTCTACTGTGGGCCGATTGCAAAATTTGGGACCGACGAACAGAAAAAGAAACATTTAAGTTCGTTTGCTCGGGGTGAACGACTGGGGGCCTATGCCCTCTCTGAACCCGGGACTGGCTCGGATGCCGCCAACCAAAAAACAACCGCCACACTGCAGGGAGATAAGTACATCATCAATGGCCGCAAAAACTTTATCACGAATGGTCCCCATGCCGACGCGATGATCCTCTATGCCATGACCGACAAGGAAAAACGGCACAAGGGAATCTC
>CAZXZM010000121.1:0-4828 GCA_964645365.1 uncultured Pseudomonadota bacterium
GCCTTGGTCTTATTAGTAATGGCTGCGTCCAATTCATCCGGGGTGAGCTTAAAACCATTTTTTTCTTTCGTGGGGACAATCACCGGCTTGGCATCGTTTAATTCAATCTGTGGAGGATAACTCACCCAGTAAGGGGCTGGAATAATCACTTCATCTCCCGCTTCGAACAAAACTTGCGCTAGATTATAAAGGGAATGTTTACCACCGCAGGAAACAACAATTTCATCTGGTTCATACGTGAGCCCCTGATCCTGTTGAAATTTTTTGATGATTGCCTTCTTCAGTTCTGGAATCCCATCGGCGGCGGTGTATTTTGTTCGACCGGCCTGCAAGGCCTTGATGGCTGCGGTTTTGATCGGTTCCGGTGTGTCAAAATCCGGTTCTCCCGCACCAAAGCTAATGACATCAATGCCATCCGCCTTCATCGTCTTGGCCTTTGTGGTGATTGCGATCGTTGGAGAGGGTTGAATGCGACCGATTCGTTCTGTTAGCATTGCAATTTTTCTTTAAGTTTTATTTCGACACGTGGGTCGAGCATTTCCCGGCACGAACCTCCGTAGGAAACAATTTCTCGGATGAGGGTTGAACTAAGATGGGAGTAGCGTGATTCCGTCATCATGAAAATCGTATCGATGTCGGCAGCCAGTTCTCGGTTGGCGTGCGCCATCTGAAATTCATATTCATAGTCACTGACGGTGCGGAGTCCTCGCAAAATGACTCTTGCTCCCTTATCTTTGGCGTATTCCACCAAGAGCTTGTCACTAAAACTGTCGATGATCACCGCCTTATTGTCGCGGAAGAGTTCCTGCAAGAGACCCAAGCGCTCCTCGACACTAAAAACCGTTTCTTTGCCGGAATTCACAGCCACGGCGACGATCAACTTGTCGAATAGGAACAGTCCTCGTTCGATAATGTTGACGTGTCCATTCGTGACAGGATCAAAACTTCCGGGGTAGATGGCGATACGATCAGACATGAATTTTAACGGTGCCCGAGGAAGGTGATCCGAGTTTGGCCATAGCTGCGCTGATCGGTAATCTGCAGGGCCTCTGTCTCTTGGATTCCCTCTCGCTGGGAAGTTTCTACGACAACGGTTCCCTTATCGGCAAGGACTTTATCCAGCGGTTCAAGAGTGCTCTGGACCAGTCCTTGATCATACGGGGGGTCGACAAAGATCAGGTCAAATTTCTGTTTTTTTTGTGCCAGGCGCTTGAGGGTACGATCAACCGGTGAGGAGAGGGTCGTGGCCGAGCCTTGAAAACGGCACAGCTCTATATTGCGGTGGAGTGCCTTCAGGGCGGCTCCCCCATTTTCGACGAAAGTGACATGTTTCGCGTCTCGCGAGAGGGCCTCAATTCCGATCGATCCCGTGCCGGCGAAGAGGTCTAAAACCTGGTTCCCTTCGATCGGTCCCAGGATGGAGAAAATCGCCTCTTTTACCTTGGCGAGGGCGGGGCGGGTTTCCGACCCCCGGGGAGCGACCAATTTGCGCCCCTTGGCGCTGCCGGCGATGACTCGCATCCTTTTCCTCTAACATGTGCTGGGTTGAAGGCAACTTTTTCCCGAGGAGGCCGATAGGGGAGCGAGGTTTTGTTATGATCACCCCCTTTGCGGCACATGGCCCGCTTGCCCAGCAGGCACTAGCGGAAATCGCGACCGTCTTGGCTATTCCGAGATCGCTTGGCGATGGCTCGATGGGCTCTCCCGTCGTGATCTACAACGTTCCCGCGTCCGCGATACTCTGACCACGATTGTCGGGCACCTTCATCACGTCGTTCGTGAAACTGAAGATCTCTTGCTCGAAGCGGGCAGTCTTCCCCAGCTGGTGATGGAATCTCTATAGAATGAATTGTGGGGAGGTGACCATGCGGTCAAGGTTGTTCGACTTCACATTAATATGACGACCGCCAATGAGGTGGATGAACATCTCGGTGAAGTGGGAACTTTGCTGCGACGTCGCACGCTCGATTGGTTGGTCAGTGTTTTTGGAAAAGAAAATGTTTTTGTCGATCCGGTTGGAACCGCTTATCTCATCAAGGTCACTTCTTTTGATAGCGCGCGTGGTGCCTTGGCCCGTTACAGTTATGAAGTAGGGGATCATATTGTAAGCCATCGACGAATCAGTGAGTTCGTTCCATGGGATGCTCTAGAAAAATTTCGTCCGCAACATACCGCTTTTGGTTTGACCTTACGGGTGAGTGATCTCGATATGGCTCGGGGACGTTCGGGGAATGGCGACGCTGCACAAGCGCGTCGCGAAACACAGGCGGCCGTTATCGATGAAACGCGCCATTTTTTAAGAACGCTCGCGGCTTACACGACTTACGCTGAAAAACAGTTGGCGACTCAACGTTCCCACGAACCTCTTTTTACCCTGCAAGATCTCCCGCGTCGCGGGGATCCTCGTTACCGATCATTGGAAGACTTTATCGATCGACAGGAGAGCTATGTCGCGGCAGGAGTCTTTGGCCTTGCAGTTCGCCCCGGTGAGCACCGTACTCTCGTTGAAAACCCACGCTTCCGTCGCTTGACTGGACACCTCAGTCGTCGTGAAGCTTTAAATGGTGGGGGCATTCTCCAGCGTTTTTCCAGTGCGGTCGGTGCGGTGTTGGCGACTTCTCACGAAATCGAAGATAGCGCCTATGATCGCTTCCGTCGGTTGGTGATGACCGAACCGGCGGATGCCCCTATGTTGAGGGGCTTGGGTCTTACCCTGAATGGAACTTTGGGGGATTTAATCGAAATTGGTTTGGCGGCTCGGCGCTATGCTGGCTATCCGGCTCTGTTCAAACCGATGGAAGAGCTGGTCAATACGCGCGGGGGAATTGAGAATGCCAATTTCTTTGTCGAGGAGATGGCGTATCGCGGCTATGTTGATCTGGCTGCGTCTGAAAATGATGGGGCTAAGGCACGTCGCCAGGCCTATCCCCCGAAAGATCACATCGATTCCGAATTTCAGATGGTCCGTCAGGTCTGGTTTGATACGGCGCGTGATATGGGGATGATCGATGAAGCAGGTGAACCGGCAGTCATTATCGCCCCCTTTCAAGGGGACTGTATCCTGGTTGGCTTTGATCCAGGTTCTAAAAAGGCGGAGACCTATCTTCGCGAGGTCCAAAGGCGTGTTCGAGAGCTTTTCAAAGGGCAGTCGTTTCACCGGGAACACAAGGTACGGATTCAAACTCCAGTTGCGGGAGGCATACACGAAGAGATTCGACGTCTGCCAATTTGGGTGCGGCATCAGCTCCGTCGCCGGACGACCGAACCGAGGATAGAAATAGAGCCGACAGGGTCCGACGGTTATATGGTCAGTCGATCCACTCCAACCGGCTATGCCCCTCTCCACGGAACGCAGACGATTACGACCGCCTCCGCGCGACTTCCAGGGCCTCTCACGAGCCGCGCGGCAGGGAGCGGAATCATGCCACTTTTCGCCGAGATGAGTCGCTTTATCGAAGGGGTGCTCAAAGACAAACGAGGCACCGCGACGCTATCCGATGGCTCCACTTTCCCGTTACACAAGGATGGACTTGGTCCCTTGCCCCCCGAAGAATACCCCGACCCCTTTCGTTCCTAAATTGACTTCCCCTGCCAATGCCGCTATGTCCGGCCGGATGAAGCGCCAAAACCTTTTTTTACTATTCCTGTCTTTAAGCCTGACGAGTCTCCTTTTTTCTGCTCCCGCCTGGGCCAAGAAAACGATCTACAAGGGAAAATTTGACGAAATCTACATAATCTCAGCAGAGAAAAAAATCATTGGAGAAGAGGCTCTCGAACACCCGGCGACAATCGACGAGGCCAAGATCTACAATATGCTGGCGACGCTTCGCTTTAGTAAAAATTCCGTTATTTTTAAGGATAAAGAGGATGTTCGTCTCTTTGATCAACGGGGCCTTAAATTTCTATCTCCCTATCTGACACAGGCTCTTGCAGAAGCAAGTCCAGAAGAAGTTGTTTATTTTCGCTACATCAAAAAGGACCCGAAGTGGAAGGTCTTGCGCAATGATCGCGTCATTATTGGGCGCTGTTTTGTTCGCAATGGAGAATTGTTGATTCGCTTTCAGAAATTATACGCCAAAATTTTTGGGGACTATCAGCGGGTCAGCCAAAGAAATTTAATAGCCGAAGCGAAAGATGTTCGCGTTGCGCTCTACCCTCGCCCTGGCCATCGCGCGCTCAGCCAAAAGTTTATCGCCTTACAGATCGACCATGATTACCGAACCGATGTCGAAGAAGAGCGAGCTGCTGAATTGGCGGCCAAAAAGAAGGCCAAAGAAGAGGAAGAGGTGCGTGGGGTGCCGTTACCGGATACTGAGCCAGGGAAGATTGCTGAAGAGTCACCGGTAACAACGGAGTCTCCCAAGAAGGCCAAGAAAAAAGAGCCCAAAAAAGCGGCGAAAAAGACTCCAGTGAAGGATGACCCCAAAAAGGCTGATGTTTCGACAGCCGGTGATGATAGCGATATCGTCGTTCGCCTTAAAACATTGGATGAATTGAAAAAGCAGAAATTAATTAGCGGTAAAGAGTACAAGAAGAAGAAGCAGGAGATCTTGGAAGGTCTATAGGATCTCGAAGCGTTTATTCATTCGACTTAACACGTCGCACCCCCGTTTTTTGACCAGTATATCATCTTCAATTCGAACTCCCCCAATATCAGAATAGTAAAGACCGGGCTCAACGGTAACAACCTGCCCTGCGATCAATCGGTTTTTGAGCTGACTGACTCGAGGGTGTTCGTGCACTTCCAGGCCGAGACCATGTCCGGTGGAATGAATAAATCCCTCTAGTTTTCCATTTCGCCGTTCCGTTTTAAATCCGCATTCTTTTA
>CAZXZM010000122.1:0-4725 GCA_964645365.1 uncultured Pseudomonadota bacterium
TCAATATCCGGATGGGGCTTATGGACCGCACCTTGACCGACGAAGAGGTGGACGGGCTCCACCAAAAAATTATCCAGTCCTTAAGGAAAGAGTTGCAAGCCGAGGTAAGATAATGCTTATATGTATCGGAAGGAGGGGGTATGACCAAGGCGGAAATCACAGAAAAAATCTTCAATAAGATCGGTTTTTCGAAAAAGGAATCGGCGGAAATCGTCGAATTGGTCTTCGATACCATGAAAACGACACTGGAAGCGGGCAAGAAGATCAAGATATCCGGTTTCGGTAATTTTGTGGTTCGCGATAAAAAACCGCGTGTTGGCCGTAATCCCCAGACCGGTGAAGAGATTGAAATCTCCGCTCGTCGAGTCATCACCTTTCGCCCCAGCCAAGTTCTTAAGGCTGCACTGAACGAATCCATCCCCTCGTCGTCCGTTGAGGGCATTGAGGCTTGAACCAAGCGTCGATACCAGAAAAGCTCTATTTTAAGATTGGTGAGGTCAGCAAGATTGTCGGTGTCAAACCGTACGTCTTGCGTTATTGGGAAACCGAATTTAAAGAGCTAGGCCCCCTCAAGTCCCGTTCGAAACAACGCCTCTATCGTCGCAAAGATGTGGAGACCCTTCTGTCGATTAAACAGCTTCTCTACGAAGAGGGGTTTACGATTAGCGGGGCGCGCAAAAAGATCAAGGGACACTTGAAGTCGAATGGTCAGAAGCCAGCCGCAGCAAAGAAAGCGGCCAAAAAAGAACAGATGCAACTGACTTTTGCCGATGGGGGTCCGAAGAAGTTATTGCAAAAGGTCAAAAAAGAACTGGAAGAAGTTCATAAGCTTTTGAACTCGTGATTATTTTCGGGGCGTAGCGCAGTCCGGTAGCGCACTACCTTGGGGTGGTAGGGGTCGCGGGTTCAAATCCCGCCGCTCCGACAGTTAGCAGAAAGCTTGAAACGACGTCCTCTCATTCTCATTTCCAATGACGATGGCATCCGGGCCCGTGGCCTGGAAGTCTTGGTTCGTACCCTCCGTAAATGGGCCGATGTCGTGGTTGTTGCTCCGCAGGGGGAGCAAAGTGCCTCCAGCCATTCCTTAACCCTGCATCGTCCACTACGGATTGAACGGGTGGGTCCTAACCGCTATGCGGTCGATGGGACTCCGACTGATTGCATTGTCCTCGCCGTTCACAAGATTTTGTCTCGACACCCCGATCTTGTCTTGTCGGGAATCAATCGGGGAGCGAATCTGGGGGATGACATCCATTATTCGGGAACTGTTTCGGCAGCGGTCGAGGGGGCTATTCTCGGGATCCGATCGATGGCAGTTTCATTGGCGATCTTTGGAGAGAAACGAAAACACTACACGACGGCCGCTGACGTTGCTGGCTCTTTGTGTCGACAATTGATTCAAGCCAAGACCCCGACCGGGGTTCTTTTTAACGTCAATGTTCCGAATAGGCCGGCGAAGATGGTTTCCGATTGGGAAATGACTACGCTCGGCAAG
Organism: uncultured Pseudomonadota bacterium; assembly: GCA_964645365.1. GTDB lineage: Bacteria > UBA10199 > UBA10199 > 2-02-FULL-50-16 > JAJFLM01 > CAZXZM01. Next base: position 1,496 of record CAZXZM010000122.1, read on the forward strand.
CGAAACTACGGCGGCGTTATTATCGAGAAGACCGACCCCCGCGGACGTCCCTATTATTGGATTGGGGGGGATCAGACTGCCTTGGTGGATCGGGCCGGGACCGATTGTACAGCGATCGCGCAGGGAAAAATTTCGGTGACTCCTCTCCGGATTGATTTGACCCACCGTTCCTTTTTAAGGGAAATGAAGCGATGGAAGATCGTCTAGATAGCTTTCGGGCGGCCCGTCGTCGAATGGTGCAGGAACAGTTGGTCGATCGAGGGATTTGTGACCCGCGCGTCCTGACGGCCATGGAAAGGGTGACGCGGGAGGCTTTTGTTCCGGAGGGTTTTCTAAGCCAGGCCTATTCAGACCATCCCTTGAATATCGGTGAGAGGCAGACGATCTCTCAGCCTTATATCGTCGCCTTGATGACCGAGGCGCTCCAATTAACCGGTACCGAAAAAGTCCTCGAAGTGGGGACGGGGAGTGCCTATCAGCTCGCGATCTTATTGGAGCTGGCCCGTGAGGTCTATAGCATCGAGCGTCTCCGCAGCTTGAGTCACCAGGCTCGCAAAAGGCTCTACGCTCTTGGCTATGATGGTTTTTTTCTACGGGTGGGGGACGGTACCTGCGGTTGGCCGGAGGAGGCCCCCTTCGACGCCATTTTAGTGACCGCTTCGGCCCCGGAGCTACCGGCTTCCTATGCGGAGCAGCTGGCCGAAGGGGGGAGGGTCATTATTCCGATCGGGCCAGTTGAACAACAGGAGCTCATGGTCTATACAAAGAGGGAAGGGGCCCTGGTGGAGAAGTCGCTGGGAGCCTGTCGGTTCGTTAAGTTGATTGGGCACTATGGGTGGGCTGAATAACAAAAGTCTAAGGTTTTTACGTTTGGTCTGCGTGGGTCTTTTATTGGGCTCATTGCTGGGGGCGACTTGCACTGAGATCCATACCCTCAGTGGCCGTTGGTATCGGGTGCGACAAGGGGACACCCTGGGGGGGATTGCCGATAAATACCGTATTGGCACCCAAGAACTTGCAGAGCTCAATAACCTCACCGATCCCAACCAGCTCCAGGCAGGACAGCGACTCTATGTCCCCAAAAAGCGCCGGTATTATGCCTCTCGGTCGAAAGGGAAGAAAAAGAGTTCATCGGGCTCATCAGGGTCCTCAGTTTCATCGGATAAAGTGGTCGTAGAGCCAGGACGTTTCAGTTGGCCGGTGGGTGGGAAGGTGACCTCGACTTTTGGAGTACGGCGGGGACGGCGTCACGATGGGATTGATATTAGCGCCAAGCGAGGTACTCCCGTCCAGGCAGCGGCCAACGGGAAGGTGATCTTTTCTTCTCGCCTGCGCGGTTACGGTAATTTAATTTTGGTCAAACATAAGGATGATTTTTTCACCGCCTATGCCCACAATGCCCGCAATCTCAAGAAGAAGGGGCAGACCGTTAAAAAGGGGGATGTGATTGCCCGTGTGGGATCGACCGGTCGCGCCTCCGGGCCCCATCTTCATTTTGAGGTGCGCAAGGGAAACGTAGCGCGCAATCCCACCTTCTTTTTGCCAAAACAGGGGACGGTGGTGGCTAAGAAAGAGGGCGGGACCGGCGGACCCTAATCTGTGAATCGTAAGGAGATTTGAATGGAACTAGAGCAATTGAAGGAAAAAATTCGTGATGTCCCTGATTTTCCGAAACCGGGCATTGTCTTTAAGGACATTACTCCGCTACTCGGGGATGTCGGTTCGTTTCAATTTGTCATTGATGCTTTTGCGAAGCGTTACGCCGACAAAGGGATCGATAAGATTATTGGCATTGAATCGCGCGGCTTTATTTTTGGGGCGGCTCTAGGCTATCGCCTGGACGCGGGCTTTGTGCCGGTTCGTAAAAAAGGGAAGCTTCCCTACGAGACGCATGGGATTGAATATGCGCTCGAATATGGGACCGATCATGTCGAGATGCATGTCGATGCAATCCACAAGGACCAGCGGATCTTGGTGGTCGACGATCTGCTCGCCACGGGTGGGACCGCCAAGGCGACCTGTGATCTGATCGAAAAATTTGGGGCCCAGGTAGTCGAATGCGCCTTTGTCGTTGAACTGACCTTTCTTCCGGGACGCGAAAAACTCAAAGGTGAAGAGATCTTTTCGCTGATCCAATATTAGCCTTAGGTTTTAGTGAGTGATTGGGCCTTGGGATATCACAAAATCGTCAAAACTGACGTATTCATCCTTGCTTGTTGACCACGAGCTATTACTTCCGCCAAAAAAGGTACTGAAATAAAATGTATCGATCCCGAATGTATCCACATCGCGAAAGCGGATCGTGTTGACAGTGAGCGCCAACTCTCCATCAAACCAAGACTGGATGATGCCATCATTTTCACCAGGGGTGTTCATGGCAATACGGGTCTCCACCCGGTGCCAGGTGTCCGGGACAAAGTTCCGCTGGAAATCTTCATCCCAATCAAAATCTTCGCCGTAGATTGATGGTTGATCAGGATGGTAGACATATTGAACCACACGGCCATCGACCCGCCACATCATGCGAGCGCTCCAACCATCAGTACCATCCGGTTTGTTCCCCCCGGTATTGGCCTCTCCCCCGACGAGGCCGGGGATCTTTACTCCTTTTACAAAATCAAAGCCATCACTACATTTGATCCAAAAGGAGACGTAGAGTTCTTCGTAAGTTTCATCGAGGGCTAACTTCCACTGGGCGCCCGTCTCCGCCGTCCCATATTCCCCGCTGGGATAAAAAACCTGCAGGACATTGCCCCGTTCGGCACCGTCAGAGACAATCGCGACTCGTCCCTCCGCAATCCCTTCACTCCAGGTGGGCTCATTCCAGTCGATAGCGAGATCCTCCTCTCCGTACTCCCCCAAGGCATGGTCCTCAAAATCTAGTGTGAAAATGGCGTCGGTCGGGGGGGATATCTCTTCGGTCGGCGGGTCGTCATTCTCCTCTTCCTGTTGTTCCTCTTCTGAGGGGGCGGTACTGCAGGCAATGCATAACAGCGCCATCGCCAGGAAGATCGAGAATAAACGGATCATTTGCACCATGGGTCTTTGTCGAACGGCGGGCCGATTTGTTGTTCTGAAAATGATACTGCGCCCCCGGCAGGGATTGAACCTGCGACCCCAGGATTAGGAATCCTGTGCTCTATCCACTGAGCTACGGGGGCCTGCTAGTCCTCGATGCGCCCCCGGCAAGGATCGAACTTGCGCACCCGGCTTCGGAGGCCGGTGCTCTA
>CAZXZM010000123.1:0-4651 GCA_964645365.1 uncultured Pseudomonadota bacterium
ACGGGCCAACTCGGCCATCAACACACCCCCTGCAACGGAGGCATTGAGGGAATCACTCGCCTCATTTAACGGAATTTGGACCAGGTGATCACAGCGGCGACGCACCAACTGATGAAGTCCCTCCCCTTCTCCACCAATCACCAAAGCAATGCGAGAGGTTAAGTCTTGTTCCCAGAGGTTCTCCCCTCCAGCAGCGACCCCCCCATAGAGCCAGAGACCCGCCTCTTTGACCGGATCCAAGATACCGGCCAGACGGGGGACCCGGCACAGCGGCAGGTATTCGACCGCGCCCGCTGCTGCCTTGATTGCAACGGGACTCAAAGGGGCCGATTCATGTTTGGTGAAGATCACTCCCTCCATCCCAAAGGCATAGGCACTGCGGAGTAGGGCCCCCAGGTTCTGGGGATCTTGAATCTTATCTAGAAGGAGTACACGCTGTGGTTCAGTCGTCAATAAATCGGCTAGGGAGAGAAGGCCAAGCTCGGCCACCTCGGCCGCGATCCCTTGGTGATTTTCGACCGAAACCCGTTGGGCAAAGAAGCGCCGTTCGGCCCGTTCGATTGGAACGTTTCGCTGTTCGGCGAGCCCACGGAGCTCCGAGAGGGATCGGTCGTCACCACCTTGAGAAATCCAGATCCGACGAACGGGACGTCGGCCCGCCTTGAGGGCATGATAGACCGCATGGCGGCCAGCAATAATTTGTGACACAGGGGGGTTCTAAGCGTCGAAGTCGGCGAAGACAACCTGTTTTTGGCAGAGCAGATCTTGTTCGACTTCAGTCACCAAGGCCTGGTTTTCCTCTCCCAGGAGCCGCTTGGCGTCTTCGTAGGTCTCGTGATAGGCGGCCATCTCCTCTTCGAGTTCACCGCGCCGCAGGACACACACCGACTGCCGGTGTTCCATCCGGGCATATTCGTGGCAGAGTGAGGCCTGGGTCATCTGGAGCTGGAGGCTCAAGAGATGGGTATCGTATCCGAGCGTCGGAGCAGGGCCCACCACGGTCGGCATTTCTTCCCCTTGTTCTTCGTATGTCCAAGATTCGACTGACATCGTTATCGCCTCCACCCTTATTACAAAGCAAAATGGCGGCCAACTGCGTCATCAAATCGATATTCCTATAAGTTATTGATATTGCTATGTTTTTAAGAACTGGATTGCGAAGGATCTCTTGGAAGAGAACCCTTCCAGGCGGTCCGGGGGCCTCTTTTTGGGGAGTAGCGACCCCAGTCTAATTACTCGGAATCTTTAGGGGGCAAAGCCTCTCCTTCATCAGGAGGGGGTGTTGCTTCGGGTGCCGAAATCGGTTCTGGAAGCGGTTCGGGCACTGGAGCCGCGGCAGGTTCGGACGCCGGTTCCTGTTCGGGCGTTGGTTCGGGGGCAGGGAGAGCCACTGGTTGGGGCTCTGGTTCAGGGGTCGGTTCTGGGGCAGGGGGTGGCGCCGCAACTTCCGATTCAGGAGAGGTCTCCGGTTCAGCTGGAGCTGGCTCTTGATACTCGAGGCCGTAAATTGAGGCATTGATCTTCTGGGCCGCTTGAGTTGGATCGGCTGCCCGCAAGATCGGACGCCCCACCACGATATAGTCGGCCCCCGCCTTCAGCGCGGCCTGCGGGCTAGCAACTCTCTTCTGATCATCCTCTTCTTCGCCCCCTAATCGGATCCCCGGGGCTACAACCAGAAAATCATCACCACAAGCCTGCTTCACCGCTGTAATCTCTTGGGGGGAGCAAACAACTCCGTCGCAACCCGCCGCCTGGGCCAGACGGGCCAGACGAATCACCTGTTCGCTAATCGTGTCACCAATCCCGACATCCCCGATATCCTGGCGACTGGTCGGGACGGTAATCGCCACGAGCTTTGGGCGCGTCAAAGAGAGTTTTTCGGCAGTCTCCTGGGCCGCCTCAACGGCCCGTTCCAGCATCTCTTTTCCTCCAAGCGCGTGGAGCGTCACCATAAAGACCCCAAGTTTTGTCGCCTCCATCACTGCCTTGGCGACCGTCGTTGGAATGTCATGGTACTTGAGATCAAGCATCACCTTGTGCTTGTCCCCTTTTTGAATTGTTTTGATGATCGACGGACCCGCGGAGGTAAAGAGCTGCAGCCCCACCTTAAAAACAGAAACATCTTGCCTGAGAGTCCGGACCAAGGCCTTAGCCTCTTTATCCTCGGCCACATCCAATGCCACAATCAGCTTTTCACTCCGCATGATGAATCTCCTTGAGTAGAGTTGCGACGGCGGCGTCCAAATCGACGGCCTCCGCCTGTTTGGTCTGTCGGGTTTTGAGCTCGACCTTGCCTTCTTTGAGGCCACGGGCACCAACAATCAACTGATAGGGAATCCCGATCAGGTCGGCGTCCTTGAACTTCACTCCCGGTGACTCGTAGCGGTCATCCCACAACAGGTCAACCCCCTTTTCAGTCAGTTCGCGATAGAGTTTCTCAGAAACGGAAGCCACCTCCGGGTCATCGACCTTTAAAGAAAGCAGCGTGGCCTGATACGGAGCAATCGGTAGGGGCCAACAGATCCCATCTTCGTCATGGTTTTGCTCGATCGCAGCCGCGACGGTCCGATCAACCCCAATCCCGTAACAACCCATCACTGCCGGCTGTTCTTTCCCCTGCTTATTCAAAAAACTCACCTTCATCGGTTCAGAATATTTTGTCCCCAGATAAAAGACATGGCCCACTTCAATGCCACGAAAGGTCTGGAGGGGCTGACTACACTTCGGGCACTTCTCTTTGTCATCGGCCCCTTCTAGTTTCTCACGGTTGCAGGCGAAGTCGCATTGCGTGCAGGAAAAGATTTCGTCCTCTCCGGAATCGGCCAATACCTGAAATTCATGCGAGAGGGTTCCGCCAATCAGCCCACTCTTGGCCTCGACCGCCCGAAACTTCAGACCACAGCGAGAAAAGATCTTTTGGTAGGCCGCAAACATCTTTTCGTAGACCGCTTCACTCGCCTTTTCATCGACATCAAAACTGTAGGCATCCTTCATGAGAAAAGAACGGCCACGCATCACTCCAAAACGGGGACGAATTTCATCGCGAAATTTGTTTTGAATCTGAAAAAGATTCCGGGGGAGCTGCTTGTAGGATTTTAATTCTTTCCGAACGAGATCACAGATCGGCTCTTCGTGGGTCGGGCCCAAATAAAATTCCCGATCATGGCGATCGGTGAGACGAAACATCTCTTTGCCATACTGATCCCAACGCGCCGTCTCGACCATGAGCTCTTTAGGGAGAAGTGCTGGCAGCAACACCTCTTCACAGCCGGCAGCGGTGAGTTCCTCACGGATAATGCGACTCACTTTCTCCAGAGAACGAACCCCCATCGGGAGATAAGAATAAACGCCGCTGGTCACTTTCCGGATCATGCCGGTGCGCACCATCAGTTGATGCGAAACCACCTCCGCATCCGAAGGGGCATCACGACGGGTCACTATGAAAGATTGGCTATAACGCATCTTAGGCCGCCGTTTTCTCGGTGATTAATTGGTCCAACTCTTGTTTTAAGCGAATAAGGATCTCATCATAAGAAAAAGTTCCGACTAAACCATCCTTTTTCTTTAAGTTCACGACCGTCGGCGCACACCAAAGCCCCAGATCGGCATCATCGGTTTCGCCCGGACCATTGACACGACACCCCATCACCGCAATCGTGATGTCATAATCTTTTGCGTACTGTGACATCTCTTTGACCTCTTGGGCCAACTCAATGAATTTTTCGTTTTCGACACGGGAACAAGAGGGACAGGAAATAATATTGAGTCCTTCTTGTTCAAAGTAGGGGACCGAACGAAAACGACCCGCTTCAATATCGGACAAAATCTGCCGTGCGACATGGACCTCTTCCCCTTTCTGGTCAAAAGGAACTGTCAAAGAAACGCGCACCGTGTCGCCGATCTTCTGCGTCAGCAGCTGCTCAAAGGCAACACGTGTCTTAACGACCCCCTCGGGAGGCATCCCCGCCTCGGTAACGCCAAGATGCAACGGCACGTCGGGTCGCTCTTCTGCGAAACGGCGATTAATACGGATCACTTTATTCGGGTCGGAGTCCTTTAAGGAAACCAGGAAATTTTCAAAACCTAAGCGATCCATGATCGCGCAATGCTCGAGTGCGGAACCGACCAGGGCTGCTTCATTGTCATCGGGGCATTTCTCGAGCCAGCGTGGATCGGCGGAGCCACAATTGACTCCAATCCGGATGGCGCAGTCATTCTTGGCAGCGATCTCAACCAGTCCCCCTACTTTCTGCTCGACTGTTTTGTCCGGTTCCCGGTGATGGAGATGACCTGGATTGTAGCGAAATTTTTGAACAAAGGAGGCGACGTCTGCCGCCAGAGCGTAATTTTCCTGGAGGTCGATCACTAGATCGACCTCAGTCTGTTCCCGAATCTGGCGCAAGGCCTCGAGATCTTTCTTATTATCGATCGCGATCCGGATCAGGTCGGCCCCCGCCTCCTCGAGCAATCGAACCTGTTTCAGAGTGGCGGCTACATCTTGCGTCCGGGTCGCCGCCATCGACTGAACGGCGATCGGCTGGGCGCCACCGACGCGATGTCGACCAATTCGAATTTCACGAGAAGGGCGCGGTTCCATAATGGGAAGGCACTGTAGGGCAAGGGCGAAACCCCGGTCAATCGCTTAAATCTT
>CAZXZM010000124.1:0-4649 GCA_964645365.1 uncultured Pseudomonadota bacterium
TTTATTGTAGGGCCAATATTTTTTCTGATCTCCAGCGCAGTGAGCCGCCTCATGGGCCTTGAAGGCGTCCTTATGAAATGACAGCGGAAAATCACGGAAAACATATTTCACTTTCTTACCATAGGTATCGATAATCTGATTAACGGTAGCCCGGCTACGACCGCAAAAGGGGCATTGAAAATCAGAAAACTCGATGATGGTCACCGGCGCCTTGTTCGGCCCAATCGTCGGATGATCTCCTGCGGCGACTTGAATGCGCGGCGGTTCAATGTGAAACGTCACATTAGATTTTTTGCGTAGCTTAGCAATGAGTTCCCCGCGTCCTTCGGTAAATTTTTGCTGCTCCACAAAATTATTGATCAGAGCCTTCACCTCATCGAAGCCCTTCTTGCCAAAACGCTTCTTTCTTTGTTCGTAAAAATCTTTAAGTTCTTTATCAGTGACCTTGATTTTATCTCGCACTTCTTTCTTGAGAAGCTCTTCTGCACTAATCCCTTTGTCGGCAGCCGCTTTTGCCAACAGACGTTCATCAATCACCTGATCCACGCCACTCTTGCGCGCTTCATAAAGGTCTTGTCGAACTTGCCGCAGCTGTCGGGAGACCCGATCCTCAATGTCTTTTTCAGTAATCGATTGTCCTTCAATCGTCGCAAGCACAGGACTTTCTGATTCCGAATCTCCATTGGATGGGGAGACACTCACTGTTTTCTTTCCGCCAGCCTCACAGCCAACGATCAAGACCAGCCCCACTAAACCAAAAATGATTTTACCCCTCATGAAGTGCTCCTTTCTGGTGAAGGGCGGTACTGTACCACGAAAAGGTATTTTTGCAATAAAAAGGGCGTCCGCAGAAAACTGCGAACGCCCTTCTCTGGAGAATGCGTTTGAAACGCTCGACCTTTAGATATCGTAGTAGAGCGCAAATTCGTACGGCACGGGTCGTAGGTTGATCGGGTTGACCTCTTGCTCCGTTTTATACCCAACCCACCGCTCAACGACGTCTTCGGTGAAGACATCCCCCTTCATGAGGAATTCATGATCCTCTTTCAGGGCTCCCAGGGCCTCTTCCAGAGAACCAGGCGTACTTGGAACGCCAGCCAGCTCCTCCGGTGACAGGGAGTAGATGTCCTTGTCGAGAGGGTCGCCCGGATCGATCCGGTTCTGAATTCCATCGAGTCCCGCCATCAACAACGCGGCAAAGGCAAGGTAACCATTGCAGGAAGGGTCCGGGAAGCGACATTCGACCCGCTTCGCCTTCGGCGAAGCGGAATACATCGGAATCCGACAAGCTGCTGAACGGTTCCGGCTAGAATAGGCCAGGTTGACCGGTGCTTCAAAGCCAGGCACCAAACGACGGTAAGAGTTCGTGGTCGGATTGGAGAAGGCACAGAGCGCCTTCGCATGCTTTAAGATTCCACCAATATAGTGAAGTCCCATTTCCGACAGTCCACCGTATTTATCGCCGGCAAAGAGAGGTTGGTCCCCCTTCCAGATCGACTGGTGGATATGCATCCCACTGCCGTTATCTTCAAAGATCGGCTTTGGCATAAAGGTAGCCGTTTTATTGTGACGACGCGCCACATTCTTAACGATATATTTAAACCACATTAATTTGTCGGCCATGTCAGTCAGAGAATCAAAGCGCATATCGATTTCTCCCTGACCGCCGGTCGCCACTTCATGGTGCTGACATTCGACATGAATCCCGATATTTTCCATCTCGAGAACAATTTCAGAGCGGATATCCTGTTGACTGTCCGTTGGCGGGACGGGAAAGTAGCCTTCCTTGTAGCGTGGCTTGTAACCCAGGTTAGGATTTCCGTTGGCACCCGTATTCCAGCGTCCTTCCTCCGAATCAATATAATAGAACCCATGCTGGTGGCTCTGATCGAAGCGGATGCTATCAAAAATGAAGAATTCCGCCTCTGGACCGAAATAGGAGGTATCGCCAATGCCGGTCGACTTCAGGTATTCTTCTGCCTTCTGTGCAATGTGACGTGGGTCACGGGTATATTTTTCGCGAGTGATAGGATCGATAATGTTGCAGATCAGCGACAGGGTCGGCACCTGCATGAAGGGATCGATCACCGCAGTGGCTGGATCGGGAATAATCAACATGTCAGAGGAATCAATCGCCTGCCAACCACGGATTGACGATCCATCAAACCCGAGACCATCTTCAAAAACTGATTCAGACAGCTCTACCGTTGGCACGGAAAAGTGCTGCCAGACTCCAGGAAAATCGATGAACTTAAAGTCCACGATTCGTGCATTGTTTTCCTTAGCAAACGCCAAGACTTCTTTTGGTTTCATAACGACTCACTCCTTCGTGATGTTTATAATGTGTTGCGGCTAGGCCTTAGACAGCGTCCGGTCCCGTCTCCCCCGTTCGGATGCGGACCACTTCATCAACAGAAGAGACAAAAATCTTACCATCACCAATCTGGCCAGTCCTGGCGACACCCGTAATGGTTTCAACAACCTTCTGGGCAATATCGTCCTTCACAACAATTTCGAGTCTAATTTTAGGGAGAAAATCGACCTGGTATTCGGCGCCCCGATACTGCTCGGTGTGTCCTTTTTGACGCCCGAAACCCTTGACCTCCGAGATCGTCATCCCCTCGATGCCGACCTCGCGGAGGGCCCCTTTGACTTCGTCCAACTTGAAAGGTTTGATAACCGCTTCAATTTTCTTCATGGGCCGCCACCTCTTAGCAAACTCGTTAAAATGAAGTCCAGAGAAAGTTTCTCAGACCAGGACGGTAGAAATGCAAGAAAGATACCAAGTGCGACGTGAGGCTGGAAAATCTCGATAAACATAGTAATTTCAATAGATTATGGAAAAGGCCGCTCAACAGACCCTATCAGGATCGGCCGTCATCCTACGACAAAATTGTACCAAGAGAACAAATAGTGCGGGCTAGGGAGTCGGCTTATGTTCAGCAACTGTAAAGTCGTCATAATCGCAAGCGGCCGGCTTATCGACCGCATTGCCGTCGGTCAGGACCCCAAAACCGGTTGGGTTGATTGTCAGCTCCTTATCAAATTGGGCCCGGTATTCTTCCGGAATATTGATCGTCACCCGTTGCCAGGCCTTTGGATCGGCCGGTTTTCCGCTCGTCTTCACCAAGATATGAAACTTACCCGGCTTCTTGCGCACGACCGTTCCACGCGGGGCGTTCGTCGACCAGACATACTTCAACGCCTTGCCCGAATATTGGCCAAACAGAATATAAACGCCGCAAGCAGAGTCATTTCCCCCTTTGCCAGGACGCTCATCCGCCCCCGCCGGGAGAATCCGTGGCCGCCACCGCCAACTGGCCCACGGAAAACGTTTCACTTGCCAATAAAACTGCCGCAAAATTTGAACAGAAAGCTCTTTCTCGTCATGCGCCCGCAGAAAACGATTTTCCCCCTCTTCCGCGACCCGATAGACCTTCATCGCCTTGGCTCGCTGTAAAGGATAGGTCCGAAAACGCCGCGGGAAGGAACCGACGGAATAATTGGTAAAGGGTTCGACAACCCAAACGGGAGGGAGTTTATTAAGGATGTAGGCGTGACCGGTACTCATCCCCAAAAACAAGCCGCTCAGTAAAAACGTTCCGATTAAAATTGATTTCATAGTATCTCCTGGAGAGCACGACGCAGTGACCCTCCCCACTGAGGATTGGTCAACCCATAACTGATATTCGCCAGCATCCAACCGAGCGGCTGACCGGCATCGTAGTGTTCCCCTTCAAACTCATAGGCCAACAAACCTTCCTGTGAGGCAAGGTGCCGGAGAGCATCGGTTAACTGAATCTCTCCTAAGGCCCCCGCAGATAACTCTCGTAACGAGTCAAAGATTGAAGGGGGGAGTAGGTAGCGCCCAATCACCGCCAATTGCGAAGGAGTCTCCTCGACCGCTGGCTTTTCGACCAAGTCTTGTATCACATGGACCTTCCCTTCGCTCGAAGCGGTCACAACAATCCCGTACTGATTGACGCGTTCCTTTGCGACGGTCCGTACCGCAATGCAACCCTGTTTCCGTTCTTCCCACAATGAAATCATTTGCGCCAAGACAGGGGTCGATGCCCGAATAAGATCATCCGGCAGTATCACAGCAAAGGGTTCTTCCCCGACCGCCTCTTTCGTAATAGCAATCGCATGACCAAGCCCCTTCGGTTCTTCCTGAACAACCGTCGTCACCTTGAACCCCTCGCGTACAGCGCGCAAACGAGCCAGCAAATCTTCTTTTCCCTGCTGGGCCAAGGCCTCTTCAAGCGCTTCGTCCGGCTCGAAATAGTGAGAGAGATCTTTTTTGCGCGGACTGGTCACCAGGATAATTTCAGTCACTCCCGCCTGCCGCGCCTCTTCCAGTCCGTACTGGAGGATCGACTGGTCCACGACCGGCAACAATTCCTTAGCAACTGCTTTAGAGGCAGGTAAAAACCGGCTCCCAATCCCGGCGGCTGGAATCACCACCTTGCGTATCTTCATATCAGCTGCTGCTCTCGATACCACTCGATCATTTCATGGAGTCCCTGCTCCGGGGTGGGGTATGAGAATTGAAAGCCGGTCTTTTTTAGCTTGTTATTGTCGTAGACGATATCCAAACCCAGATAGCCAACGGTATCCTTTTCAATTTCGGGCGGCCTTTTCGTAAATTT
>CAZXZM010000125.1:0-3913 GCA_964645365.1 uncultured Pseudomonadota bacterium
GTCTCGACACGGCCACAGGAGCAGCACGTAGCCTGTACCCTTCCGTTCACTATGTCAGTTTCCACGAAGTGGCGGTCATGTTCACATTCTGGGCAGATGAACACGTTCACATCGAGCACCCCGGGTGAGAACATCCCCTCTGGCATATGTGAGGCTCAGGGCGGGGCATACTGTTCCTCCAGCATTCCCCGTCGATTGTACGTGCATCCCCGCTCTTCTTACAGGGGCATTTACCGCTGTCCTCGCAGGTGCAACGGGTCAATCTCCACGAAAGACGTTTCCCTTCTTCTTGACATGGTGGTGGTGTCATGTCGAGCCCAGTGGGCGAGCTCTTTTATCAACGTTTGTTTAACACGAGCATAGCAAATGCTAGAAGGGGGCGCATTTAACGTTAGGGGCTCAGCCGTTAAGTGCTGTATTTACGTCCGACTCACTGGCCCCCATGACACGAGCCATGAGAGCCAGTAGGTTACGGACCTGCTTGAGGTAGGAGGCTATCTCATTCAAAGACATCGGCTTCGAAGTCCCCACGAGTCTTGTATCCTCTGTAGCGGGCATGCTTGCCCGGGTGCTCTCGCTCAAAGTGAGCTCGAGCCCAAGCATCTATGTCCTCAACGTCGTCAGGTATCTCTTCACCGCATTCAGAACAGCAATGGGTCATACTGCAATCACCTCATAGTAGACTATACAGATGCTAGTCATGGTGCCACCGCTGTATGTGGGGGCAGTTAGTGTAAGGGCTTCGTTCTCCCCACCATCGATATAGTCCCCGTTGAAGTATATCGCATTGGATGACACGAAGTCCGTGTCGTCAGCGGTGAGAATACGTCCCACGTATGTGCCAGCCGTCAAGAACTTGAGCCAAGTACCCCTGACAGAGGTGGACAGGCTATCACTGGACACGGACATCGCATACCCATAGACACGGAGTTTGTACCCCGCCCCAGGTGCCGCCACCGTGTCGGTGGCCTCTGAGCTTGCTACCGAAAGTCGGTCCGTAGTCAGGGACCGTTTGTTAACATCCACCTTGCCGATGGTGGCCACACCAGCCCCAAGCTTGCCTATCTCAGCGGTGCCCGCTGCAAGCTTCCCAATCTCAGCGGCTCCCGCTGTGAGGATGACATGTACGACACCAGTGGTGTCGGTGACACGAATCGGCACCACCTTGGGTGTGGCATTGGTGTCCAGCCCCGCAATGTATACTGGAGCTTTGGTCGGTGCCGCGCCAGTAGCATCCACGCCGAAGATAGCTCCTATGCTAGCAGTCGCACCTTCAAGTTGTGCCATCACCTTGAGGCAGAATTCTCCAGCTACATTCTTCCCAGCATCGATAAGAACAGGGACACGTTTCTCTGGAGTCTCAACGTCAGGGAATAGGGCTAGGACTGGAGGGACTTCAGCCGGGCACTTGAAGATGCCAGAGGCACCCCTAATCAGCGACTTCAGGCTCCAGTCCTTAAAGGAAAGCCATGGAGCTTCCTTCCAGTCCCAACCCATGACTCAGGCCTCCTGCTTGATGTAGTAGGTGCCGGGAGTCAGCTTTATCTCCTGCGGGATAAGTGGCCTCTTTGAAAGGCTCACCAGTAGCGAGGCATGGAACCAATAGATTCCGGTGTCTCGGCTACCCTTGTAGAGGTGAAGCTTGGTCGTATCCTCGCCATCCTCACTACACTGCACATCCTTCAGGATGGTTGTAGTGTCGATAACGAAGTTGGTCTCGCCAGTGATGCTGTTCACGAGGAAAGCATTGGCAACGTCCGATGCCGTCATGGGTACCTGCTCACCGTTCGCAAGGACCACCAAGACGACGAATGCGTCTGCGCTCATAGTCGTTCACCTCCCTTCAGATAGTCGGCATCCCGCCAGAAGCAGGTGCGCCGCTGTTGTTCATCATGCCACTAGCTGCCCACTGGCCAGCTTGGGCCGACTCGATGAAGAGCCCCACCTTGGCTACACCGCGGAGCCCCGAAGGACCGTACTTGTAGATTCCGTAGTTGAAGATTCCCATCATCAACTCATCGGCAAGAGCTCCACCGGGGAGCCCCTGAGCGTACGGTGCAATGGTGGCTGCCACCCTTGCACGAGCCGCGCCATAGACGAAGGAAGCTCCCATTCCCTTGCCCAGTCCACCGCCAGAGTTACGCCGAGAGCGGCGAGGCCTCTTCTTGTAGACCGTCCGGGTCTTTCGTTTCTTCCTGAATTTCGCCATAAGGCATCATTATGAGATTTGATGGCCTCTGATTATGGAGGCCCAGTCGGCTTGTGTGCCGGGTCTGGAGGTGGTGAGCTCGTGAGAGCTTGCAGCAGGGGCACTAGAAACGGGTGATTCGCTCCGAGCCACGCCAAAGACATTGACACTAGTGCCCGACATGCCACGGGCAGAAGATGACGACATGAGAGTATGATTCGGTCGAGCAACCTCTGAAGGTGTCTCCAGTGAAGAGAAGCCTTCCTTCGGTGTTTCTTTCGCCATGCGTAGGAATAGGGGGATTTCGGGCTCGGGCTCGGTTCTAGAGGGGGCAGGTGGTCCGACGAACTGGCTATCGAGTCGCATCGCGTTTTCTCGTTGGATTTGTTCACGGTCAACTGCTTTCGTCGGGTCAACAGGTTCACCTGCTCGGAATTGTTCTCGGATGGTTGCAAGGAATTTTGCTCCTGACTCTTCACTGAATCGCTGTGTGGCAAGCTCAGGATTCGCATCGAAGTACAATTCCTGCCACGCTTGCCCAGTCGCCGCTGACTGAGCTTGCAGTGCTTTATTGACTTCGCGTTGGACATCCTGAGTTATATCGACATCCTGCGTCACAGGAAGCGAATCTCGGGCGGCTCGGAGTTGTGCCGTGAGAGTGTCAAGGGTCGTTTCGGCAGGGGAGGGACCTCCACCCGGCACAATCGTTCCCAGTCCACCTAAGATGTCCGACGATGAAGGGACAAGACCTTTGCGCAAGGACTCCACCTGACCTTCCCCCCAATCTCGGAGCCAGTCTAAAGCAATGTATCCTGACAGTGCAACGATAGCAGCATCACTGATACTTGCCACAAGAGTCTTTTAACGTCTGAATATATAAACGTTAAAGGCACCTATCCATGCTCATGTCAGTTGCATACGACACCAAGACGAACACACCCGAGAACAGCAAGCTGAAAGCCGAAAGAGCTCGGCTCGGCATCTCAGCACAGCGTGCGCTCGAAGTGGGCACGCTTGCGCTCATGGAGGGCACCGTACCCCTTCAGGGTGCTGTGTCCACCCCTGCGCCGAACGTGGGCGCACCGTCGATGTCAGATAAGATGTCCGAGAGGATGCAGGGAATGATGGAGATGAAGATGATGATGCAGATGCTCAATCCTCCACCGCCCCCCAATAATTCTCTTGACCTCATTCAGATAATGGCGGCTCTCGGTCAGGTTCAGCAAACTGGGCTATCTCAAACCTTGTCGGCCTTCCACGAGGGGCGGGAAGTCGGTAAAGAGATGGTAGACCACGAGCTCACACCTGAAGAGTGTATCATGGGAATCGCTGACAGGCACTTCGATGCTCAGGCAATGCAACAGTCAGGAGTAGCCGGAGGGGCAATCCCAGTTGACTCGGGCGTACCGGGCTTCCAGAATGTCCCGGGCCAGAGTGACGGCCGACCTCCCGGTATCCATGTCAGTCCAAAGGATAAGGTCGATAGCGTCAATGCTGAATGAGCCGACGTAATCCCATGCAGGGGGCGGCTTCTCGGCCTTGGAGGCCTTGGTCGCCCCCTGAGACATTCCCCATGAACGTTTACCATACCACCATAACCAAGCAGCAAAAAGGCGATGATTTGATTGTTTCTTCAAGTACTTGACAACGTACCCAGCGACCCGTGGAACTTCCCTAGAATCCTTCGTGCAAGGCTCGGCCCAGTTAGACCACCCGAAACCGTAA
>CAZXZM010000125.1:3923-4573 GCA_964645365.1 uncultured Pseudomonadota bacterium
CACTGCCTATCTATCTCAGGACAATGCTTCCACGTTTTCAGTGCGCCAGTGTACTTGTCGGCTCGTTCCTCTACGACATAGTGGAAGGACGACCCGTCAGGGTTCGAAAAGTCACTTATCCGGCTCTTCAACAGGAGGACATGTAGGTGAGCGTATCCCTTCTTAGTTGGTTCGACGACCCAGAGATACTCAAATTTGGAGCCCCTGCGTTTTTTCAGCCATGCGTGGAGCTTATGCCAGCCCTCAGATATAGCTTGCATTGCCTCTTCTGGCGACATTCGTTTTGTATCTACGTTCAGATTGAGGTGGACGAACTCGTCCTTAATCCAGTCTTGGAGTCGGTCCATCCGAAGGCCTATTTTGTACCTGTACTGACTATGCCAGCGGTGGAGGTACGGGAGAGCTAAGAACCGTTTTTCCTCCGGATGGTAGAGCAGGAGTCGAGATGATGCCTTATCGGCCTTCCAATCTTCGAAACGCTGCTCCACATCCGACGGCGGAAGGAATTCGTTGGCCTTCCAGTTTCGGTAGCCGTTTAAGTTAATCTGGAGCCTTCGGCTCCTAGACAAGACGGACACGACCGACGGACACGCCGCCCCACTCCGAAGTCCACACCCGGAGCACTATTCCGTTTTCGAGCTCTATGAGAA
>CAZXZM010000126.1:0-4511 GCA_964645365.1 uncultured Pseudomonadota bacterium
CGAACGGCTCTGGAAAAATGTCGCACGGCTCGCTTCCGGGCTGGACCAACCCATCACGGCACCGATTTCCCCTTTTTTGTACCCCGGTAACAAACCGGTAATGGCGGCTGCAAAAAAACTCTTCGAGGCTGGTCTCTATGTCCAAGGGATTCGCTCACCGACCGTTCCCGCTGGGAAGGAACGACTGCGGATTACCATTTCGACGCACCATACGGAGGCACAGATCGATAAGCTGGCCGAGGTTCTGAAGGGACTATGAAAAAGGAAGAGCTCGCACGATTAGACCGAGAAGGGATTTGGCACCCCTTCACCCAGATGGCCGACTACCAGCACGAAGAGCCGGTCATCATCGAACGGGGAGAAGGGGCTACTCTCATCGATATCAATGGCAAGCGCTATCTCGATGGCGTGTCGTCTCTGTGGGTCAATGTCCATGGTCACTGTCACCCAAAACTGGATGAGGCTCTTAAAAACCAGACGGACAAGATTGCCCATTCCACGTTGCTCGGCATCTCGAATGTTCCGGCAATTGAATTTGCCGAACAGCTTCTCAGGGTAACACCCGCTAATCTCCAACACGTTTTCTATTCCGATAGTGGTTCGACCGCGGTCGAGATCGCACTGAAAATTGCATTTCAATACCAGCAACAGATCGGCAAAAAAGAAAAAACAAAGTTTATTTCATTTTCTAATGCCTACCATGGGGACACGATCGGGGCGGTTGGTGTTGGGGGGATCGATCTCTTTCATTCTATTTATCATCCGTTGTTGTTCGATTCTTTTCGGGCTCCACATCCTTACCCCTACCGTTGTTCTTCTTGTCATCCTGAGCTATCCGATTGTCATCCTGAGCGAAGCGAAGGATCTCCAAGGGTGAGATCCTTCGTCGCTAATGTTCCTCAGGATGACAGACCTAATGATTCAATGGCTGAACAGTGCAAGAGACATTGCCTCAATCAATTTGAACGCTTGTTGCAGGAACACCACGGCGAGATCGCGGCTTGTATTTTAGAACCTTTAGTTCAAGGAGCGGCAGGGATTGTGACCGCTCCCACTGGATTCTTAAAAGGGGTGCGCATACTATGTGATCGCTATGATGTTTTGTTGATCTTGGATGAAGTGGCGACTGGTTTTGGTCGGACCGGCACACTCTTTGCCTGTGAGCAAGAAGGGGTTGAGCCCGATATCTTGTGTTTGGCCAAAGGGATTACGGGGGGCTATCTGCCTCTCGCAGCGACACTGACGACTCATAAAATCTACGAGGCCTTTCTCGGAAAATATGAGGAACTGAAGACCTTTTTCCATGGGCACACCTATACCGGCAACCCCCTCGCCTGCGCGGTCGCCATTGCGAATCTGAAAATATTTGAAGAGGAAAAAACAATGGAGCGCGTGCAACTCAGGATAGGCCAATTGAGGGAACTATTGCAGCGCTTTGAAGACCTGCCGGTGGTCGGTGAAGTTCGCCAGTGTGGGATGATGGCAGGAATTGAATTGATTGAACAAAATGTCTCACATCCGATTGTTCTGAAGGCGCGGGAAAGGGGTCTGATTCTTCGGCCTTTGGGACCGGTCATCGTCCTCATGCCGCCACTGTGTGTTTCGGAAGCTGAGTTATCCGACATCTGCACTATCGCCTACGAAGCGATTCGAGAGGTTACGCAAGGTGTTTGCTAGAGTGGGTTTCAAAAGTGCCGGGACCCGGGGTGGCGTCGATGGGTCGGATGCCCCCGAGGCCTTCAGTCCGAGGGGGGATGGGCCCCATCGGCGACAGGACCCCATGGGTGGCACTTTTGACCCGTCCAGGGAATTTGATGAGTAAAGCCTATTACATCATTGGAACCGACACCAACTGTGGCAAGACAATCGTCACTGGGGCGATTGCCGCTTGGCTGCGCAAAGAAGGGCGAGACGTCGGTGTCTTCAAGCCCTTTGAGGCGGCCAGTAACGATTCGCAATTTCTAAAGGAGATGTCGGGAAGCGATGATCCCCTTTCAGAAATCAATCCCTATCATTTTGACGAACCTCTTGCGCCAGGCGTTGCCGCCGAACGGGCCAAGAAGGAAGTCTCTTTTGAAACGGTCAAAACACTCTTTCAAAAACTCAAAGAGCGCCACGAAATATTACTCGTGGAAGGGGCAGGAGGCCTGCTGGTTCCACTTGTCGGAAGGCAGACGCATATAGAGCTTTTGCAGCAATTAAAGATCCCCGTTTTGTTGGTTGCCCGTCTTGGGCTCGGGACACTCAATCACACCCTTCTGACACTGAGTGTCTTGAGGCAAAATAAAATCGAATGTGCCGGTGTCATCCTGAATGAAACGGTTCCTCAATCCTCTGTGGCTGAGACGACCAACCCAGATATTTTAGAACGCCACTGCGACGTACCACTCCTGGGCACCTTTCCTTTTGTCGACAATTGTGGCGACCCGGAACGACTCGCTGCGTCAATCCCGGCGAACCTCCCTCGCCTCACAGAGTCACTTTTTTGACGGTTTTATCGCCTCTTCGTTTATTTTTCGACACACTGCATCCCCTTCTCGGGTCGCTGATCAAGATCATACGCAAAAAAACCTGTAATTTCAGATAACTAGAAATACCCCTTTTTTGGGCCTCTTTGGCATGTCTCCTGCACGTATTATGAGGGGCGTCACAAGGCGTCACAAGGGGTCACGATGAGTCGCTTTACACACATCATTGTTTTCATTGCCGTCGCTGGCCTGTTCAGCTTTGCCCTGATGGGGCAGACGACCGAGACCCAGACCTTTGTCGCCAAAGGAGGCGGTTGCGGTGGTGGTGGTTCCTCCTCCGGTGACGATGACGATGACGACGACGAAGATACTACGGATCCCGCCAACTACGACGGCCAGGCCTTCATCATTCCGGACGACGCCGATGAAGATACGGTGACCCTCACATACGATTCGGTCAAGTCCCTACAGGCGGAACTCTTCGGCGATGCCGAGGACGCCTCAGTTAATTGGCAACTTGTTGTTGATGGGAACGAGGGGACATCATCCTTGGTTGCCGGTGACCCCCAGTGGCAGGCCGTTGACACCAAGGTTGCGGACGTTCTCTTTGAGTGTGATGACAATGACCTTTTGTTTGGTGACAAATGTGGGGTCCCCCCACCGCCACCAGGAGGCGGTCCACCTCAGGCCGGTCCACATTCAGAGCCACCTAAATTTAAGGCCCCTGTAGGAATGAATTGGTCCGGGGCCTTTCATAGTTCCGATGGGAAAAAAGTGACATTGCAGCCCACGTTAATGCCGTCGCTACCCATCATCAGTAAATGCGAGCTCTTCGCGATGCCCGACAATTGCCCTTGTGATGACGAACCAGCCGAGTGTTACGATCAAGGCTTTGCCTGTGTCGGCAGAGCCGAATGTGAATTTGTCCAGATCAACAGGACCAATCCTCCTCTTGCGAATAGCCTCGCGAAGCAGCTTTGCAACAAACCTCAGTGGGATCACACGTCAGAGAGCTTTCGTTTTTCGGGAACGCCGAATGCGGGAGGGGTTCGGGTATCCAGTTGTCTCAATCCTGATAATTGGACCTGGCACGTTCTTCTTTATGATCATGCCAAGCAGCTTGCCCATATCCAGCGTCAGGCACTTAAACCCGAAGTTGATAAGGTGATTGTTAAAAAGGACGATTCTGCTTGTTCCATAGGAGAACCGGTTGGGATTATTGTCAACGGGGCCTTTAAGTCAGTAGACGATGTTCGGTTCGATGATCTCTTTGTCTTCCATAAGATTGATGCTGCAGATCTTGAGCGTGAACATGACGACGACGATGATGATGGTGGTGATGGTGGCTGTATTATGATGGAGGAATTTTCCGACGATATTGTCGTCATCCTCAAGGCGGGTGGACTGAATTCATGCGCCGCTGAGTTTAAGAGCCTCGATGACTGCAAAGCGGAAAGTCAAGATTGGCAGGACTGGGATCAAACCTGTAGCGAAGAATTTCGAAAGCTTTCAGCGGTCAAACAGCTGGCCGCCCTTGAGCTGGCCACCCAGTTGGCGTCGCATCTTGTGACGCTGACGATGTCCCCGGTTCGTGCGGGACTCTTTGGTTATGAGGGGGGTGGTTCTGTAACGGAAAGAGATATGGCGGGCTGTCTATTGGAGGCCGCAGAGCATGGTTTTAATGATTCCAAGGAATGCAATCGAAATTTGGTCGCCAGTTGTCACGATTATCACAGTGACCGCGATACTTGTGAAGATGCCTACATAAAATATTGTGAAAATGGTTCTGGGAGTTGGGTTAGTTGCAGTGATGGCGATGTAGTCCGGTCTGATTACCACAATTGCTATCATAGCGAGCGCGATGGTCATAATGGTTGTTGGTCCTACGGGAGTCGTGTTGGGGATAATAGCTGTGACGGTGGTGGCGGTGGTGGCGGTGGTGACGGTGGTGGCGGTGGTGACGATTACGATGACGCTGACGATGACGATGACGATGCTGTCGCCTACGGCGGCACTGGCGGCGACGATTCCTATTATGGCAGT
>CAZXZM010000127.1:0-4484 GCA_964645365.1 uncultured Pseudomonadota bacterium
AGGCTTCGGCCCTATAAGCGGCATCTCTTGATTGGTGTCGGGGTTTGTCTGGCGGTGGTGCTCCTGTGGGGAGGATCGGTCTATTATCGGTGGCATCGCAATCAGGAGGCCGTAGAGAGCTACGCCACCCTGCCGGTTGAGACGGAAGCACGCGCGGCAGGCCTGAAGGACTTGGCAGAACGCTACCCGAAGACTGGGGCCGGGATTCATGCTCGTTTTGCCTTGGGACAGAAGGCCTTTCAGGGGGAGCATTACGAGGAAGCCGTTTGGGCCTACTTTCCACTGACGCGACTGTCCGACCGGCACGCCATGGTGCGTTCGCTGGCCCGACACAACCTAGGGGCCGTCTATGAAGCGCAAGGGAACTGGGAGGGGGCCTTAGAAATCTATCAAGCTGCAGCACTCGATCCCGTCAACCTAGCCCGTGCTGCTAGCTATTATGATCTCGCCCGTGCCTATCAGGCGATTGGCAAAAAAGAGGACGCCATCGAATGGTACGAAAAAGCGTCGTCGGAAGGATTGGCCCTCTGGGTTGGCGATCAGGCCAAGGAAAGGTTGAAATGGTTCGAGCAATAATCATCGGTCTCATTTGCCTGGGAATCATCCTTCCCAGCGTGGCCTCCGGCTGGGTCAGTCCTCGCTCCAAAAAAGGACCGATCTATGGCATTCCCTTCAAGCCGAAATGGGTCTCCCGTGTCAAAAAAGGGAAGATCATCAAATACAAGCGTCGCGAGTTTTCGAGTCCTGTTGTTTCAGGCGATCGTGTCTTTGTCGGGGCCGACAGCGGTTACTTCTATGCGATGACATTAGAGAAGGGGAAAAAGAAGTGGCGCTTCAAGGCATCGGGACCGATCAATTCCACTCCGGCCGTAGCGGAGGGGAAGGTTTTTTTCGGCGATGATGACGGTCAGTTTTACGCCCTCGATACCGAGAGCGGTGAGCTGATTTGGACGCGTCGTTTTCGTGCTCCCGTGATGGCCGCTCCGCTTCCGGTGGGGGGGCGTCTCTATGGAGTGACCCTGATCGGAACTGTCTTTGCCCTGGATCCAGGAACCGGGTCGTTGGTTTGGACCCACCCAGCGCAGGTTCGACGGCAAGAGATGACCCTGTATGGCCACAGTGCTCCTGCCTACGATGTCGTTGGCCGACAAGGACGCCTTTACATTGGGTTGGCCGATGGACGTTTGTTAGCGCTGTCGGCCGCCGATGGACGCCGTCTCTGGGAAAAGAGCTTAGCGACTGGACGAGCCCGTTTGACCGATATCGACATGTCACCGGTGAGTGATGGAAACCATCTTTATGTCGCAACGTTTGCGGGCGATCTATTTTGTCTTCGCAAGCAGGATGGGCAGGTGGTTTGGCAGGTGGCGATTGGGAGTGGTGCCGGCTTTGCGGTTTCAAAAGAAAATATTTATCTGTCTGGGAGTGAAGGGGTGCTTCACGCGCTCAACAAGTTGACGGGGGAAAAGGTTTGGACTCGCGACTTGGGAAAAGGGGCCCTCTCAAAGCCGGTTCTCTATAAGAACCTGATTGCTGTCGCTTCAACCGAGCGGTCGATCCTCTTTGTCGATGCCCGCAATGGGCATTTTGTGATGCAGCGCTTTGCACGCAAGGATATCTCCAGCGATCCGATCCTGGCAGGGGCAGACGGGAACCTGCTGGTCTACCTTTCCAATGGGGGGCGCCTCTACGCCCTGGCCCTCAAGGACGAATTTCGTATCAAGTAGATAAGGTAGGTGGCGGGTGGCGCGGTGATGCCTTTCGGCCGGTCACCCCGCTGCGGGGTACCGCTGACGGAAGGTCTTCGCCGCGACAGGACCCGCCATTAGGTTGACATTTCAGGCGAAATTCTATAGTCCCCATCCATGGAACCCCAGCAGATCCCCACCGCTCTAACCTTTGACGATGTTCTTCTCCAGCCGGCCGAAAGTGCGGTTCTTCCAAAGGATGTCGATGTCTCGACGCAACTGACTGAAAAGATTCGTTTGGCGACCCCCTTAGTGAGTGCCGCGATGGATTCGGTGACCGAATCCCAACTGGCGATTGCGATGGCGCGAGTTGGTGGGCTAGGAATCATCCACCGGAACCTTTCCGTGAAGGAGCAGGTCTTGGAGATCGCTCGTGTAAAGCGAGCGGAATCAGGCATGATCCTGGAGCCGATTACACTCCCCCCCAACGAGACGGTCGCCCGGGCTCGCCAGGTAATGGAGGATCGCAAGATTTCTGGTGTTCCGATTATCGAAGGGAAACGCCTCGTTGGAATCCTTACCAACCGCGACCTTCGCTTTATCGTCGATCAGGGTCAAAAGATTGCCGAAGTCATGACGAAGGAAGTCGTGACATCCAAAGAGGGAATTCGTCTGGAAGAGGCGAAAGAGATTTTACAAGAACATCGGATCGAAAAGCTGCCGGTTGTCGATGACAACGGAGAATTACGTGGATTGATTACGATCAAAGATATTGAACAGGCCCAAAAGTTTCCCCAGGCTTCAAAAGATGAATTTGGGCGGTTTCGGGTCGGGGGAGCGATCGGAGCGGGTAAAGGAGTGATCGAACGGGCGGCCGCCTTGGTCGAATCGGGAACCGATCTGCTCGTCGTCGATACCGCCCATGGCCATGCCCAGTCGGTTCTTTCGACGGTCCGGGCGATTCGCAGTGAATTTCCAGAAACCGAATTAGTCGCTGGCAATATCGCGACGACGGAGGCAGCAGAGGCACTTATGGAGGCGGGCGTTTCTGCGATCAAGATCGGAGTGGGGCCCGGTTCAATTTGTACCACGCGGATTGTGAGTGGCGTGGGGGTTCCACAGGTGACCGCCATTCTTGACTGTGCCTCTGTCTGTCGCAAAAAGGGGATTCCCCTGATTGCCGATGGAGGGATTCAGTACTCCGGCGACATCACCAAGGCATTGGCGGCAGGGGCTTCCTCAGTCATGCTTGGAAGTTTGTTCGCTGGTACCGATGAGGCGCCAGGGGAAAAGGTTCTCTACCAGGGGAGGAGCTATCGCATTTATCGGGGGATGGGATCGATCGGGGCGATGATGCAGGGCTCGAAGGATCGTTATTTTCAGGCCGATATCGAGGAGCGAAGCAAACTGGTTCCGGAAGGGATCGAGGGAATGGTCCCTGCGAAGGGGCCGCTTGCCGATGTCGTCCATCAATTGGTAGGGGGGCTGCGTTCGGGGATGGGTTATGTCGGAGCGGCAACCTTGGAGGATTTGTACAAGAGGGCCCGTTTTGTGCGTGTTACGCCGGCGGGCCTGAAGGAAGGCCATGTGCATGACGTTACGATTACCAAAGAGGCGCCGAATTACCGCTTAGATTAAGTGTCTCATTCTAAAGTATTAATTCTCGACTTTGGCAGCCAATACACCCAACTTATCGCGCGCCGGATTCGTGAGCGACAGGTCTATTGCGAAATTCTCCCCTGCACCGCTTCTCTAAAAGAGGTCAAAGGCTTTAATCCGGATGCGATTGTTTTTTCAGGGGGACCGGCCAGTGTTTACGATTCTGAGGCTCCGCAAGCCGATTCCTCCATTCTGAAACTTGGTAAACCAACTTTAGGGATCTGCTACGGGATGCAGTGGATGATGCATCATCTCGGGGGGACCGTTGAAGCGGGTACGACACGGGAATACGGTCCCGCTGTCATCGACATTGAGTCCGCAGAAATTTTTAAGGGAATAGCACCCGCCTCCACCAATGTCTGGATGAGCCATGGGGATCATGTCACAAAGCTCCCCGTCGGTTTTCATGTTGTCGCCAAAAGTCAGAATGGTCTGATCGCGGCCATCGCCAATGACGAGAAAAAAATCTACGGCCTACAATTCCATCCCGAGGTAACTCACACAGACCAGGGAGATAAGATCCTTCACAATTTTCTTTTTGAAGTGGCCGGACTTGTCGGTGATTGGTCGATGGCCTCTTTTGTAGACGAAAAGGTGGAAGAAATTCGCCAGCAGGTCGGCTCGGAACGGGTCCTGTGCGCCGTCTCCGGTGGAGTGGACTCTTCCGTCATGGCGGCCCTTATCCACCAGGCGATCGGGGATCAACTGGTCGCTTTCTTTGTCGACAATGGAGTGCTGCGCAAAAATGAACGAGAGCGCGTCCCTCAACTTTTTAAGGATCACTTGAACATGGAGATCGAGGTGATCGATGCCGCTGACCGCTTTCTAAAAAAACTGGCCGGGGTCACCGACCCGGAACAAAAACGAAAAATAATCGGTCGCGAATTTATCGCTGCCTTTGAAGAAGAGGCGAAACAGCATTCCGATGTCACCTTTCTCGCGCAGGGGACCCTGTATCCCGATGTCATCGAAAGCATTTCCTTTAAGGGACCGTCGGCGACGATCAAGAGTCACCACAATGTTGGGGGGCTCCCCGAAAAGATGCATCTCAAGCTGATCGAACCCTTCCGGGAGCTCTTTAAGGACGAGGTACGAGCGATCGGGCGACTTCTCGGAATGCCCGAAGAGACGATACAG
>CAZXZM010000128.1:0-4474 GCA_964645365.1 uncultured Pseudomonadota bacterium
GCGGCCTTGCGGATCGTTGGCACCAACACCGACTGTGTTATCAACAGAAAAATCGGTTGTTTTGAGCAATTGATTCGAAACATAGAGCAATCGTTAAAAAACATAAGAAATGTATTTTTTTCATTATATATATTAAATTTTACCAGCTTCTTTTTAAAGTTGATTTTCGGCTAGGTTAAACCTTTTTTAAATAGGTCTCGACACGATTACTTCAAATTTCTTTTTCAATTTCAAAAATGGCGTTTCAATAATCTTGTAAGATAAAATCGAGACAATAACTGTGAAAGACAATGAATATAAAAATGAGGACAACGAATTTGATGGTATTCCTGGAACATGTGATATCATAAAAGATGCAATAGCATTCCCAAATAAATGATAAACATATAACCCATATGATCTTTTGCCTAAAAAAACGAAAACGCCCTTTGAAAGTAGGGGTTTTAAATATTTACTATTCAACACTGAAAACAATAACATTGAAGTGGAAATGCCGACAAAGGAATAAGAAGCAATTAGCCAATATGAATTATTACTTATATCTGGCAATAAGTGAATTACAATGAAAAAAAGTAAGCCAATTAGCCCTATTGTCAAAGGTGTAAATATTTTAAGTAAAAAATTATATCCGCCAAAACCAATAACTATACCCAGGATAATCGATTCAAAGTGAGTAATTGGCAGCACCCAAATTGCAGGATGCGGCACATTATTGGCAATAAAAGCTATTCTGATAATATTAAATAAAATGAAAACAGTTATTAAAGAGATTACTTTTTTCTTATAAGATGCGCGAACTAATAAAGAAATTATAATAGGAATAAAAATATAAAACTGCTCTTCATAGGCGATAGTCCATAAATGCGCCACGTATGGCAAAGGATTATATCCATAAATCGCAGACATTATATTATCAGAAAAGGCAAACAATCCAAAAATGCGCATTCCAATGTTGTTTGATATTGTGCCGTTTGAAAAAAGATGCAGCGTGACTGAAAATCCAATGAATAAAAAATATATAGGCCAGATGCGGAATATTCTCCGAATATAAAATTTCTTAAAACTAATTGTTCGGGTTTTCTCAAATTCAGCAATTAGAAGTTTTGTAAATAAAAAAGCCGAAAGCGAAAAGAACAGATCAACACCTATCCAGCCTTCTTTATTGAAAACCGAAAGAAGGGGTATTTTTGAAAATAGATCATGATGGTTCACAAAGACCAATAAAAACGCGAAAAATCTTAACCCATCTAATTCGGGAAAATAAATTCTTGGTGATTCTTTCCTTTTTCTATTTTTAACAAATCATTCATACACTCTACTATAGTTAGGTATTAATCAAGAAAGCAAAAATATATCTATTGACACTCTTTAGCCTTGCCCGCTAGCTATTCATATAAAAGCTCGGATTAATGTCTTTTAGTCATTGTTATGGCTTTCAATAGCATTTCTTAATTTACCAATTTCTATACTAAACATTGGCATATATAATGTTTTAACGGTGTTTAAATTTATTTGAAAATCAATGCCGACACTTAAATTTTTTAAAGGAATATATTTAAATCCAACTTTGTTACAGCACCAACTGTAAAAAAGGACGAACCTGAACTACCTCCACCTATCCAGGGATTTGATGATCCAGGATTAGGAAACTCACCCCAAAAAATATTAAGACCAGCTTGATATTGAAATCTAAAATATCTTTCACCGTGGTATTTACCCATCAGCAATCCTAATTGGTTTTGAGAAGGATGGTTTAAAATTAATGCTCCAAGTTTATCATGGCCTAAATAATCTAGTGAGTAAAGGAATTTATTTTTTAAGACATTAATTCCTAAACCAATCACAGGCTGCTCTTCTCCACCATCCACACTAAACGCGGGTCCAATTTTAGGGTTAATTGCAAAACAGTCTATTTGATTTTGGCTCAACAATTTATTATTGAATTGGATCAATATTAAAATCAAAAATAAATTTTTCATAAAACAATTTCATTAATGAAGCCATAACGGCGGGTATAATACAAGTATCGAATTTATACTCACGAACTTTTCAGTTTAGCATTGAAGTTCATTCTATGGTTATATTTTAGTTTTAGCATTTAGACTGCTATTATTTCTTATACATTGTTTGCAATTGCTAGTTTTTCAGGCCCGTTACTATTGTCCATTAGATATTTTATCAAAAACGGTACGCAGAAAATAAAATACGAAATATCTATTTTACTACTGAAGAATGAAGATTCAATCCCATAGTTAACTATATAATAAATAGAGTAAATCAATATTGAAACAAATAGGCTTATACCACTATAGAAAAACTTATCTGTCTTATTTTTCACCAAAAGTGCTAGAATAATTGATATTAAAATAAAAAGGAGAGTATAGAGTTTTGGAACTAAAAAGGAGGATTGTATGATAAAGGGATTCATTGTGAAAAAATCAATTTGGAAAACCCATATAAATGGGATGAAAGTGCTCAGAAATGCTAAAAAGGCAAATGAAACGAAAAAGAAAAGTCTTTTAAAAGCAACCTCCTTGTTTATTAGGCTTGATAAAAAGAAAATAATGTAAGGTAAAATATAAACACTTCTTGTAGATAGAATTAACCCTGTTAAGACAGCTATTCCATAAAATTTTAAATTGTTTTTATTGTCAAGACTTATAAATTCATTGAGAACCAAAAGGGTGAAAAAAGAATAAGTAAAAACATTACTCCTAGTAGTTATTTCCCAAATTATAAAAAGGGATGTAAAGAAATAGAAAAGTAAAAACTTGATATTTTCTATTTTCTCGATTTTTATTATAAATAATGTAGTTATAATTAGATAGCCTAAAGAACTTAAAATGCTTAATTCTCCTATTTCATGAAATGGAGCTGCAATTAAAAAATATATAGGCATAGGTCCTGGGAAATTACCCATATGTGATTTTGCGTAATATGGATAATTTCCATTATATAATTCTGTAAGAAAAGATGAAATAACACTCCACCTATCTACA
The DNA here is from genome assembly GCA_964645365.1 of uncultured Pseudomonadota bacterium. Taxonomy (GTDB): domain Bacteria; phylum UBA10199; class UBA10199; order 2-02-FULL-50-16; family JAJFLM01; genus CAZXZM01. Next base: position 3,000 of record CAZXZM010000128.1, read on the forward strand.
TTTAATGATTCAAGAGAAATTGCAAAATGACTAATAATCACTAAACTGACTAAAAAAAATAAAAAGCAAAAACAAATAATTTTTTTTAGCTTATTTGACAGAGAGATTTTATTGCCATACTTAAAAACAAGAAACTGAATAACTAATAAAATTGTAGCGATATGAAATCCAAACTCTGAATATCTTGAAGAATATTTAAAACAAAAAATGAAGTTTATAAATAATAATATTGCAATAGAGGAGTTTATTTTCAAACTTTTCATTTCGCAAACAATTTGGATGAAATATTAAAGTTCTTAGCTAAAAAATATTGAGTTGAAGTTTTAATAACCCCTAATCCATAGATGCAACTTCTTTTCAAGTTAATTGAAGAAGCGTCTTGAAAGTATTTTGTAGGACAAGTTATTTCAGCAATTTCATATCCTTTATAGCATATTTGAGCTAAAAGTTGATTGTCAAAAATAAAATCGTCAGAGTTTATATTGAAATTAATATCCTTAAGGACTTCTGAAGAAAATGCTCTGTATCCTGTATGGTATTCAGAAAGTTTTTGATTCATTAATATGTTTTGAAATAAAGTAAGGAATCGATTAGCCACATATTTGTATACTGGCATCCCTCCTTTTAACGCGCCCTTGCCTAAAATGCGAGATCCTAAAACCACCGGGTACACATCATTTGCAATCAAATAGCACATAGAATGTATTAACTTGGGAGTATATTGATAATCGGGATGTAACATTAAAATGATTTCAGCATTCAATTCCAAAGCCTTCTGGTAGCAAGTTTTTTGATTACCTCCATAACCAATATTTTCTTGATGTTGGATAATATATTTTATTCCTAATTTTTTTGCTGTTTCTATTGTATTATCAGTACTATTATCATCAACCATTATAACTTCATCTACTATTTCAAAGGGAATTTCATCGAAGGTTTTTTCAAGTGTTTTTTCAGCATTGAATGCTGGTAGTACAATAACAATTTTTTTATTATATATCATGTGGCTTTCACTAATTGCTAACGTTTTGAATAAACGCCTGTTTTAATGGCGTTTATTATTTGTTAGGCAAAGCTTCTTATATCGTAAGTATTTCAACCAGCTCATTTTATGTAGTTTAAAATTATTTAGGTCAAAATAATTGCTTCTATACGTGCAATCTAGATTGAATTTTTTTAAGGATCTACTTTTAAAAACGGGGAAACCTCTAAAATCATTTAATAAATTTTGATCACTAATAATCTCTGCACAATATGGCGTTTTTGTTACCTGTATTACTTGACCATCGACATCCCAAAATCTATCCCCCTTAGAATAACACCCTTTGATCCCGTCTTTATTTATTTTCTCTATTAGACTTATGAAGTGGTTTGAAAATTGATAGTCAATGTTTAATCGCTTTCTATTGGTGGGATTTAGCATAGGGATAGGAATTTGCTTTTGGCAGAGGTGAGGGATTACACCATCAGCGGCC
>CAZXZM010000129.1:0-4460 GCA_964645365.1 uncultured Pseudomonadota bacterium
GAAGAAGATTTAAGGCATGCAAACGAGACCCTGCTTCCAAAGGTCTCTGCAGGGGAACAGCCCACCTCTTCCTCGCTACCAGAACAAAGCTTTTGGGGAGGGGAAAATCAACCGCCACCAGGGGAACAAATCCTGCACCTTTCGACCGATGCACTTGCCGAGCTCCAGCAACAGATTCAGTCTCTCCCGAATGACGTGAAACAATTAGTGCAAACAGCTCCCTCTCAAAAATGTCCACTAGCACTGACTGAAACGCTTGCCGAAATCAAAAAACGCCTCGATGACGGATTAAGTTTTGTCATCGTTCGAGGCCTCGACCCGAAAAACTTGGAGGCCCTTTTAAAATCATACTGGGCACTTGGATGGTGGCTCGGCAAACCACTTCCCCAAAATAGCCAAGGGGACGTCCTTTACGAAATTATCGATGAAGGGGGACGCATGTCGGATGGAGCACGCTATTCCCGCTCCTGCGATTCCGGATCGTACCATACAGACAACCCTTCGAACCAAGAGGCCCCCCATTATCTAGGGCTCCTTTGCATCCGAGACGCCAAGGAAGGGGGAGAATCAAAATTAATCAATATGCTGGGGGTCTATCGAGCCCTGATCCAACAGAACCATGATTTACTGGAGCGCCTTCAGCGGCCATTCTATTTTGACCGTCGCGGCCACGCGAATGAAGAGAAGGAACCGACCCTCTTTAAGCCGATTTTTGAAATCGGCGAGAAATTTCAGTTCCGTTATTTGAGAGACTACATCGAAGGGGGCTACCAGCGCCTGAAGAAAGAAATCGACCCCCTGACCCGTGCCGCCATGGATGCCCTCGACAAAGAGCTGGAGTCGCCCGAATTTCAAATCGATTTTCGCCTGCGGCCGGGTGATATTCTCCTGAACAACAATTATTGTGTCGCCCATGGTCGAACTGCCTTTCATGATTGGCCCGATCCTGATAAAAAGCGCCTAATGATGCGACTTTGGTTACGCAAACATTCCAAAGCAGCCTAATGGCCTTTCTCGAAGATCACCTCCAAGGTATCATTACCGAACTTAAGCTACCAACCGAGTTTTCTAACAAAACAGTTGCCGCTGCAGCGCAAATCCCGGCAGAAATTTCGAAAGAAGAAAAAGCAAGCCGTCGCGATTTGCGTAGTCAATTAACCGTCACAATCGATGGCGAAACAGCACGCGACTTTGATGATGCTATTTCTGTTGAAGACATCGGCCGCAACCATCTTCGATTGCGCGTTTCCATCGCCGATGTCAGTCATTATGTCACTGCCGGAAGTGCCATTGATCGTGAGGCATTGGCGCGCGGAAACAGCATTTACTTTCCAAATCATGTCATCCCGATGCTGCCGGAAAAGCTCTCAAATAACATATGCTCTCTGGTTCCGGATGAGGACCGCCTGACGATCACCGCTGAAATCGATTTCGACCACCACGCCAAGGTTTTGCGTACCGATTTTTACAAAAGCGTTATTCGCAGTGCAGCGCGCCTCACCTACCGACAGGTCGCGCGTGCCCTGATCGACAAGGAGCAAGAGACCCGTCATGAGTTACGTCAGGTCCTCCCCCACCTAGAAACAATGCAGGTTTTATTTGAGCGGCTCCGTCGCACGCGGCTTGAACGGGGCAGCCTTGATTTTGATCTACCGGAGCCAGAAATCATCATGAATTTTGAGGAAACGGAAATTGAAACAATTATTCGGGCTAAGCGAACAGCAGCCCACATGATGATCGAGGAGTTCATGATTGCGGCGAATGAGGCGGTCGCTCGTTTCATTACCCAACAAAAAGCTCCGGTAATCTACCGAATCCATGAATCCCCGAATCGCGAAAAACTAGTGGATCTGCAGCGCATGCTTCACAATTTGGGATATGGTTTGCGCATTGGGCGACGCCAACTCGCCCCAAAAACGCTGGCAGCGATTGTAGCTAAGGCACAAGACAAACCAGAAGCACGCGTAGTCCACACACTCATTCTACGATCACTCGCTAAGGCGATTTACTCTACCGATAACAAAGGTCACTTTGGGCTCGCTTCAAAATGCTACACCCACTTCACCTCTCCGATCCGCCGCTACCCAGACCTGATCGTCCACCGAATCTTAAGCCAACTCATAGGGGGCGACGCCAGCCCCCATAATGACCCAAGGCAGTTGGCACGAACCGCGGAACATTGTTCCCTGCGTGAACGCCTAGCCATGGAAGCGGAGTGGGCGATGCGTGATCTCATGGTCGCGTTCTTTATGGAAAAACATGTCGGGGAGACCTATTCCGGTATCATTTCAGGCGTCACGAAGTTCGGTCTTTTTGTAGAACTGGAGCGCTATTTTGTAGAGGGGTTGGTACACATCCGCACCCTCAAGGACGACTACTACCAATTCGTCGAGGGGGCGCAGCTGCTGCGTGGCCGGAAGACCAAGAAAAAGTATCGACTGGGAGATCGAGTTTCTATACAGGTTAGCCGAGTTGACACCGAAAAACGCTGGGTTGATTTCGTCCTGACGGGGGCTGCCGAGACCCCCTGATATCCCTTGACCCCTTTCTCAGGAAAGAGCTAAATAGCCTCATTGGGTCTGAGGAAGCGCATGAAAGAAGAAACCACAGTTTCGATTTTAAACCAGACATTTTCCGTTGAGACGGATGCCTCTGCAGACGACGTCAAAAAAATCAATCGCTATATCAATAAAAAAATTGAAGAAATTCAAAAACAGACCAGAAAGGCATCATCTTTGCATGTCGCCCTGCTCGCCTGCATGAATATTGCTGATGAATTCCTGAAATATCAGCGTCATAAAGACACCATTGTTCAAAAAGTCGAAAAAAAGGTCGAAAATTTAATCGAAATTGTTGATTTACAGCTTTAGTTTTTCTGCAAGCTCTTTTAAAATTGTAGTTGGAAAATTCGCGGTTCCCCTTCCGTGTACGTAGCGGGTGGTACTGTTTTTTGGACCTAACGACCGAGACGGGAACTTTCTCTTACTGTGGTGTGCAGGCCCGGTAATTTCGGCCGGGAAGCCTGAAGCGGTAATAAGGTTCCCCCCTAGCTTTTGGGGTTCAAAAGTCAATCATCCAGCGGCACAGTGGCAGGGGAATTCGCATTTCTGGGGTGAACACCAAAGAAGCTATCCGTACTAAAATCCTCCGACAACGCCTGGAGCTTCGTCCACAGCAAATTCAACAATGGAGTCGAGCCATTCAGGAGTCGGTGCTGGGCTCCGAAGAATACCTCAAGGCTGAGCGAATCGCCCTCTACGCCCCCTTCCGTAATGAAGTCGAAACCGACGCCCTCCTCCACAAAGCACTCGCAGATCGCAAAGAAGTTTATTACCCCCAATGGAATCCGGCCGAACGCTCGATACGTTTTTTTCGCGTCACCGATCCTGAAAGTTTCCAAACCTCCCTCTGGGGAATAGCCGAGCCGATTCCGGATGCCACACATGAAAACCGGGAGCTCCTTTTCGATTTAATTCTGATCCCCGGAGTCGCCTTCGATCTACAGGCCCATAGGCTTGGCTACGGTGTTGGGGGTTACGACCGTCTTCTGCCACGGGCGCAAGGAGTGATCTGGGGATTGGCTTTTGACCTGCAGCTTGTTGACACCCTGCCAATCGAACCGCATGATGTCGCCTGCAACCAGGTGATTACAGAGAAGAAAATTATCAAACCATGAAACTACTCTTTATCGGCGACATCTTTGGTGAACCGGGACGACGCGCTGTTCAAACGGTACTCCCGGGCCTCATTTCCGAACAGGGTATCGACTGCGTGATTGCCAACGCAGAAAATGCCGCCCACGGGCGCGGACTGACCCCTAAAATCTGCGAGGGCCTTTTTGCCCTGGGGGTCGATGCCATCACGACCGGCAACCACGTTTGGGATCAAAGAAATATCTTGAGCTATATCTCGGAACACCCCACCGTTATTCGTCCCGCGAATTACCCGGCAACCCAACCGGGAAAAGGAAGCATTGTTGTCACGGGTCGAAATGAAATTCCAGTCGGTGTCATCAATGTGGAGGGGCAACTCTTTATCGGACGCGTCGACTGCCCTTTCCGCGCTATCGATCGAGAGCTCCAACAAATGGCTGGCAAGGCGAAGGTTATTCTGGTCGACATACATGCGGAGGCCACCTCGGAAAAGCGTGGAATGGGATGGTACCTGGATGGACGGGTGAGTGCCGTCGTTGGTACACACACCCATGTTCCCACCGCCGATGCTGAAGTTTTCCCGGAAGGGACCGCGTACATTTCGGATGTCGGAATGACCGGGCCCTATGAATCGGTTATTGGTATGGATAAAGAGGTGGCCTTAAAAAAATTGCGGCAACGACTCCCCGAAAAATTTGCCGTCGCTCAAGGAGACCCCCGTTTTTGTGCCGTTTTGATCGATATCAATGAACAGACCGGCAAAGCGACAAGTATTGAGCGGGTTGAAAAGAAAATTGAATCATGAAG
>CAZXZM010000130.1:0-3056 GCA_964645365.1 uncultured Pseudomonadota bacterium
GAGCGCCTGAATGGCATTCAGGAGGTCAGGGGTTCGACCCCCCTCGGCTCCACATTTAGTAAGTTACCTTACCGTAAATGTAATGTGCGTGAGTTCACGACCATTGTTATCTGTGTCGTGCATGCGCAGATCATAGGAACCGGGACTCCCTGGGGCTTTAAATTGGAGGTTCCCTTGCGTCGCGCCCTTCAAGTATTTATAGGCCAGATCGTGCTGGTCATTCACCTGTTCCTGACCATGGGCAATGCTTGAGGGAATGATCCCGACCCACGCGTTTGAAGCCAAACCTGACTGAGCTGTGAAACGAACTGTCATTGCCGCTCCTGGCGAGTAGCTCCGCTCGGTCATATCAAGACTATTCTCATGACCCGTCGCTGCGGAAGAACCGGCCACAGTAAAAGAAACGTACGCCAATTCACGCCCATTGTTATCGGTATCATGGAGACGTAAATCATACTGACCCGGAGCCACCGGCGCCACAAATTGGAAAGAACCTTTTACCTTACCCTGCAAATACTTATAGGCTACGTCATGATTATCATTAACAGCCTCGTTGCCATGAGGCACCGATGCAGGGATAATCCCGATCCAGGCATTACTGGCCAGACCGGACTGAGTCGTAAAGCGCACAATAACCGCCTCTCCCGGCTTCACGGACGTCTGATTCACCCTCAAATTATTCTCGCCGGCCTCAGCTAATGGAACCTGCGTAAAGCCTGCAATGCTCAGCGTTAACGCAGTAAGCGCTACAAAAACAAAAAAGTGAATTTTCATGATTCCTCCTTGGTCTAGTAGTGATAGGCCTTCTTCTTATACCGCCCCTGTTCGTCGAAGCAGGAGCGGTTTTCTTCATTAAAAATAACGCAGCTATTATTTTTGCAGAGAAAATTCGCAATCTGGTGGCGGCGTTTCGCCTGTTCTTCTTCGGAAAGCTCCTCGCTTCCCGGTCCATAAAGACGAGCAATGATAAAATCGAAAGTGGCGAGCGAGAGCTCTGTAATATGGGTGCATCCCTCTTCTTTGGAGAAACGTTTGCGAAAATTCTTTTTGACCCCCATGCCAATTTCCAGCCCCCTGATTTTTTCTAAAATTTGCATCTGAGGTGGGACAATCTTCAAAGGGACGATTGTCCATCATCCCTTCCAATCGACTCACCACATGAGAAGCAATATCGATTTCCCAATAAAGAAGGATATCGTGGTAATCATCGCGCAAGCGGGACTGAACCCACATCGTGGGACCTTCGATTGCGTAATGGATATGGATCTGTCGTTCATTTTGAAATGTGAGTGAGGAGATTTTTTCCTGTAAAGACATGCTCCGACATTAAATGGCGAGGCGCTTGACGCGCAAGTAAAATGGATTAAGCTCTTGGCATGCCCGATCTCTTTGACGCCGCGGCCGCCCAGGAACAAAAGGCCCAGGCCCCTCTGGCGGAACGACTGCGACCGGAGACCCTGGAAGATTTCGTGGGGCAAAAACAGCTCCTCGGAAAAGAGAAGGCCTTAAGCGTCCTCATTGCCAAAGACCAGATTCCCTCGCTGATTCTGTGGGGACCGCCGGGAAGTGGCAAAACAACGCTCGCACGCATCATCGCCCACCTCACTCAATCAAATTTTGTCTCGATTTCCGCCGTTTTAGCGGGGGTCAAAGATCTGCGTGCCACCGTCCAGCAAGCCAAGGACGATTTCAAATTCCAGCAGAAAAAAACCATTCTCTTCATCGACGAAATCCACCGCTTTAATAAGGCGCAGCAAGATGCCCTCCTCCCACATGTTGAAGCGGGAACGATTACCTTGATTGGGGCCACAACTGAAAACCCCTCTTTTGAAGTGATTGGACCGTTGCTCTCTCGCTGTCGGGTCTTTGTCCTCGAACCCTTAAACGAAACCGACCTGAAAGAAATACTCGCACGTAGCAAAAAAGTCCTTTCGCTCGCCACCGATAAAGCAGCCGAATCATTTCTAATCGACTGTGCCGGTGGAGATGCCCGTCGCTTGTTGAACGTCATGGAGGTGGCTGCCAGCCTCGTGGATCAAAGTCGGCAGGTCGATCTAAAGATCGCCGAGCAGGCAAGCCAGCAGAAAACGCTCCTCTACGACAAGGATCGCGAAGAACACTACAACCTGATTTCTGCATTCATTAAAAGTATGCGCGCCTCTGATCCTGATGCGGCCGTTTATTATTTGGCGCGGATGTATGAAGCGGGAGAAGACCCCCGTTTCTTGGCGCGAAGAATGGTAATCTTTGCCGCCGAAGATATCAGTAACGGTGACTCGCAGGCGCTCCAGGTCGCGGTCGCGGCCGCTCAGGCCTATGACATCATCGGGCAGGCAGAAGGATGGATCCCGCTCGCCCAGGCGGCGATTTATCTCGCCACCGCCCCCAAGAGCAACGCGACCTACATGGCCTATAAACGGGCCAAAGGAGAGATCAAACAATCGGGAACACTTCCCACTCCCCTTCATATTCGTAACGCCCCGACCGAACTGATGAAAAATCTGGACTACGGTAAGGACTACCGCTACCCCCATGACGATCCCACCGGGGCAGCGGAAATGACTTATCTTCCTGAAAAGATTAAGGATTCTAAGTTCTACCTCCCCTAGATTCAACGCAACATTCCCCGGCAACCGCCGATGAGCCCTACTGGAGAGAGGGTTTGATGAGTGGATTATCGGCAGTGATGAGTCTGCCTTGTCTGGCGATACCGGCCTGTGCCGCCGCCGGGACTACACCCCCTGGCGGGAATGACCCAGCTTCGGAAACGTTTGCCCTCGTCCGGGCCGATCCTCGTTATGGTCAGGTCCCCAGCCCGCACCAGTGGCTCCTCCTCGATCCTCGGACCCGGGATCGGCTTGAAGAGTACGTAACGAAACTGAACCTCCCCCCCACGCTGCGCACTGACCCAGCGTTCCATGCCGAATTCCTGGCCGAGCGTTTCGACAACTGGCTCCAACCGACGGTCAGTCGCTCTCAGATTGTTTTAGTGGCCCATGAAACGGAGGACCAGGCGCTACAAAAAACGATGGTCGATCAATACCCCGCCTCTTTAA
>CAZXZM010000130.1:3066-4439 GCA_964645365.1 uncultured Pseudomonadota bacterium
TAAGGGACCTCTTTTGCCTCCGTGACCTCCTCACCTTTGTTATCTTCTTGGGCTCTATCGATTCTCCGATCGGACGTCATTTTTGGGAGGGCTGGGAACCTACATTCGTTGTTCAAAATCTGGGAATTGATCTAAAGTCACCCGAGTTTCTTTCTGATTTTCCTGAAATCTATCGAGCCCCTTTCGGCCGCCTCGGTGAACTCCTTGCCGTTGCCCTCCGACACAATACCATTTGGAAGCAGCGGGTTGCCATCGGCGTACGCGATTTCCCGGGTGCCGTACGAAACAGTTTCCGTGAACTCACGCAAATGCCCCCCTTCGTTTACCACCATCCTCTAAGATGGGAACGCCTCTCGCTGGATACCCGCCAGCACATCGTTGAAAACAACGAAAGCGTCGGAAAAATCGACCAGATATTTGCCTCTGAAGAGAAAGAGGCCTCCCGCCTGAATGAAAGGATCAATAATTGGTATGGTGTCGTTCAAGACTACCTCGATTTTCGAGACCTTGACGAGCTCCACCTCTTTGAGGCCGATGAAATAGAGGGCGCACATCGCTACCTACGCTACTGTGTCGATGTCCTCAACATGATGGCCGTTGAGCAACGCACCGGTACCCCAATGGCCGAACACTTTGCGAATAGTATGAATCACTCCATCCGACAGGCCCTCCCCCGGATCAAGGCAGCCGCCTCCGAAATACTTGACCTGACCCTGGAATATACCTAAGACTTTTTCCTTCCTCCCCCATCTAACGGGGGTGAAAAGACACTCAAGAATCACCCAAAAAGGAGACAGAAACGCTATGGCTAAATCGAAAAAACGGTTCAGTGAAAAGGGCCTGGCGCTTGGAAGTAACCCTGAAATAACACAATTTCGGCCTCAGTTCTTCGTACTAGATCCGCGATCTTTGCATATTCCTCGCTCCTTTCTTCGGGTGTAGGAAGTCCTTGTTGATCGTGGGGAAGCCGGCCCTCTACCTGCTCCAATAACTTGGCCGCTGCCAGGGCCTCAGATACCCTCACATTATTCAAAGAGGCCCGTTCCATGATCTTTAGATAGTACCTTCTGCGATTTTTGTGTTTTTTCTCATCAAGACCAAGAGCCTGGGTGTGGCGGTAAAACGATCTTTCAGGAATAGTGTATTCAGCTAAGATTTCTTTAACCGGCCTCCATCGAAGATAGTCTTCCTCCATTTCTTTGCGTTGCTCGTGATTACAAACTTTACACTTACGTGCGTGCCTTTCTTGTTTTGTATCTTCTGCTATCGTCAGTGACATATATTAATCTCCTTTTAATTTATCGTGATCTCTTAAATTGATAGAATTCTAATCGTCAGTTTTTCCCACAATACTCCCACGAAGGAGACGATTC
>CAZXZM010000131.1:0-4435 GCA_964645365.1 uncultured Pseudomonadota bacterium
ATGCTGGCTTGAAGATCTTAAAGAAGGTTTTGAAATCATGAACAAAGACCTACTGAGTTTATGGGACCTGACGGCGGACGAAATTCTAGGCCTGATTCAACAGGCCCAGGCCCTGAAGCAGTCAAAGAAGAGCTCAGAGGCCCTTCACGGGAAGAGTCTGGCGCTCATCTTTGAAAAGGCCTCGACCAGGACCAAGGTCAGTTTTTCGGTGGCAGCGACTCAGCTTGGGGCGCATACCGTTTCTTTAGAGGAGGGTTCAAGTCAGTTAGGACGGGGAGAGACCTACGCCGATACCGCCCAAGTGTTGAGCGGTTATGTCGATGGGATTGTCTTGCGGACCTTCGCTCAAAAGAATGCAGAAGAGATGGCCGCTGCGGCGACGATTCCGGTGATCAATGGTCTTTCCGATGAGTATCATCCCTGCCAAGTGTTGGCCGACCTTCTGACGGTTACCGAAGAAAAGGGACCCGTTGCTGAGCAAACGGTGAGTTGGATCGGCGACGGCAATAATATGACCCACAGTTGGATGATCGCAGCCGCCCAACTCGGTTTTTCACTGAAGATTGCGACTCCAGAGGGGCGAGGACCCAACGCCGAATTGCTGCAAAAGGTACAGGCGATGAATCCGAAGATTGAGTTAGGACACGATCCGGTTTGGGGAGTAACCGATGCTACGGTAATCAATACCGATACGTGGCGCAGTATGGGGCAGGAAACCGAGGGGGATCTACTCCCTCTCTTTGGTCCCTTTCAGATCAACGCTGGACTCTTGCAAAAAGGAAAGTCGGATGCGATTGTCCTTCATTGTTTACCGGCCCATCGCAATGAAGAGATCACCGATGAAGTTATGGATGGTCCGGCTTCTCGGGTCTGGAAACAGGCAGCCAACCGTCTGCCGATTCAAAAAGCAATCTTGTTAAAATATTTGGTGAAGGATTAATGGCGACTAGAAAAAAGAGAAAAACAAAAAAGCGTAAAGTAGTTCTTGCTTACTCCGGTGGGCTGGACACCTCGGTTATCATTCAATGGTTGATTGAACGCTACGACTACGAAGTCATTGCCTTCATTGCCGATCTGGGCCAGGAAGAGCCACTCCAAAAAATTAAGAAAAAGGCGCTCGCGAGTGGCGCTAAAAAGGCGATTATTGTCGATCTGCGTGAAGAGTTTGTCCGTGATTTTGTCTGGCCGATGTTGCGGGGAAATGCGGTTTACCAGGAAGGTTATCTGCTCGGGACTTCGATTGCACGGCCACTGATTGCCAAAGAACAGGTTCGTATCGCCCAAAAAGAAGGGGCGGTGGCAGTCGCTCATGGTGCGACGGGTAAGGGAAACGATCAGGTCCGTTTTGAACTTACCTATTACGCCCTCAATCCAAAGATTCAGGTGGTTGCCCCGTGGCGAGAATGGAACTTTAAAGGACGCAGCGATTTAATAGCCTACGCTAAAAAACAGGGAGTTTCTGTGCCGGTGACGACGAAAAAACCGTACAGCATGGACCGGAACCTCTACCATTTAAGTTTTGAAGGAGGAGTGCTGGAAGATCCTTGGCAAGAAGCACCGCACGATATGTTTCTGCTGACGTGTGACCCGCAAAAGGCTCCGAATCGGCCTCAAGTGGTGACGATCGACTTCAAGGCGGGCGATCCGGTTTCTCTGAATGGGCAACGCTATTCCCCCGCCAAACTGTTGGCGCGACTCAATCAAATGGCGGGTCGCCACGGAGTGGGGCGGGTCGATATTGTCGAAGATCGCTTTACTGGTATGAAGAGTCGGGGTGTCTATGAAACGCCGGGTGGGACCCTTCTCCATGTGGCGCGGCGTGCCCTCGAAAGCCTAACACTCGACCGCGAAGTGCGCAGTTTGTGTGATAGTCTGGTCCCTCGCTATGCCGAGATGATCTATAATGGTTTTTGGTACGCACCGGAACGGGAAGCATTGCAGACGCTCATCGATCACACGCAGCAGTCGGTGACCGGAGCGGTTCGCCTTCGCCTCTACAAAGGTTCCGTTTCTGTTTTAGGAAGGCGCTCTGCGCGATCCTTATTTGACCCTCGCTACGCCACTTTTGAAAAAGATACTGTCTACCGACAAAATGATGCCGATGGCTTTATCCGTCTCAATGCCCTCCGCTTGAAGATTGCTGCCGCGGCCAGCGGCCGAAAATGAGCGTTTCCCAGTTTACAATGAAGCAGATCGACGGTATCACGGGGTGCCATGCGTAAATACAGACTCTTTGCGCCGGGGCCGACTCCTGTTTCTGAGGCGGTCCGGCAGGCAGAGGCCCTACCCATAATCCACCATAGAACCAAGGACTTCGAAGCGATCTTTAAAGAAGTCAGCGAGGGTCTCAAGTGGCTCTACCAGACCGAACAGGAGGTCTTGCTGCTCGCCTCTTCAGGAACCGGAGGGATGGAGGCGGCGATCGTCAATACCCTCTCTCCAGGGGATCGGGTGCTTGTGGTCGACGGGGGGAAATTTGGTGAACGGTGGGGTGAAATCTGCCAGGCCTATGGAGTCGAGACCGATATTATTCCGGTCGAATGGGGACATGCGGTCGATCCGAGTGAGGTCGAGCGTCGCCTAAAGGCGAATCCCTGCCGTGCTGTTTTAGTTCAGGCCTCCGAATCTTCTACCGGTGTTTATCATCCGATTGAAGCGCTGGCCCAATTGACCCGTGATCGTGATGAAACCCTGCTGATCGTTGATGCTATTTCCGCCCTCGGGGCGATGAACCTCCCCTTTGATGCGTGGAAAATCGATGTTTTGGTGGGGGGATCGCAAAAGGCCTTTGGGATGCCGCCGGGGTTGGCCTTTATTGCGCTCAGCGAAAAGGCCTGGCGCGCTACAGAAAAAAGTCAGCTTCCAAAATTTTATTACGACCTGAAGCGAGAACAAAAGGCGCAGGTTAAAAATCAGACCGCCTTTACGCCTGCAATTAGTCTGGTCACTGCACTGCGTGTTGTCTTGCAACAGTTTCGGGAAGAAGGTTTGGAAGCGCTCTTCGCGCGCCATGCCCGGTTGGCACAGGCAACTCGCGAGGGGGTCCAGGCGATGGGGCTAGAACTCTACGCCCCGGAATCACCCGTCAACAGCCTAACGGCCATTAAGGCCCCTCCCAACATTGATGGACAGGCGATCTATAAAACGTTGCAGGAGAAATTTAATCTCACCATTGCCGGAGGGCAGGGAAAGGCGAAGGGAAAGATCTTTCGGATTGCCCATTTAGGTTACTTCGATGAACTCGACATGGTCACGATGTTGTCCGCATTGGAATGGTGTCTCACGGAGCTCGGTTTTTCGGTGACGCCGGGGGCGGGAGTGGCCAAAGCCTTAGAAGTGTTTCGTCATGAGTAAAGTTATTGTCACCGACAAACTATCGGATGTCGGCTTAGGCATTCTCAAGCAGGCAAAGGGGATCGACGTTACGGTCAAGACCGGTCTGTCGGAAGAGGAATTGGTGAAAGAGATCCCCGCCTACGATGGGCTGATTGTGCGAAGCGGGACCACGGTCACTCCTAAAATCATCTCTGCTGCTGAAAATTTAAAGGTCATTGGTCGCGCCGGTATCGGGGTCGATAATATTGATCTGCCGGCAGCGACGGCCAAGGGAATTATTGTCATGAATACGCCAACCGGTAATGCGGTGACGACGGCGGAGCATGCGATTGCGATGATGTTTGCCATCTCGCGCAAGATCCCTCAGGCGATGGGTTCCGTGCAGCAAGGGGAATGGGATCGCAAACGATTCACCGGGCGCCAGCTGTGTGGCAAGACCCTTGGGGTGATTGGGGTAGGAAACATCGGAAAAATCGTCGCCAATCGAGCCCTGGGTCTGAAAATGAAAGTGGTTGGCTTTGATCCCTTTCTCTCAACCGAGGCGGCTGAAAGGTTGGGTATTGAACTCCTATCGATTGAAGAGGTTTTTAAGGTTTCTGATTACATTACCCTACATACCCCGATGACTGAAAAGACAAAAGGACTCATCAATCGCGAGGCCTTCAAGAAAATGAAACCGGGGGTCATTCTGATCAATTGTGCACGCGGGGGGATCGTTGTAGAGAAAGATTTGGTTTGGGCGATTAAGGAAGAGATTGTAGCGGGGGCAGCCTGCGATGTGTTTGAGGAAGAACCGCTCCCCAGGGACCATCCATTTTTGGAGCTCGACCAAGTTATCTTCACTCCTCATTTGGGGGCGGCAACCGACGAAGCGCAGGAAAATGTTGCCCTCGAAATTGCCGAGTTGATTCGCGACTATTTGAGTGAAGGGGTGATTCGCAATGCGGTCAATGTACCGAGCGTCAGCGCCGAACAGCTCAAATTCTTAGGCCCCTATCTGGATTTAGCCGAGAAACTAGGAAGCCTGCAGGGGCAGTTGGTGGAATCATTGCCGGAGAAGATCGAGATTCAATATCATGGGGATGTGGCGAACTATGAT
>CAZXZM010000132.1:0-4235 GCA_964645365.1 uncultured Pseudomonadota bacterium
TTATAAAGGGAAATTATGACACTCTTGTTACTACGAGATTAGAGCAAGTTCATTGTAATTATGACGATGTGCCATTGAATTATTCTTTGAAAGGTAAATTTGCCTTAACTCAGGATTTAAAACCTGTTGAACGTTTTGTTTATTCTTTGATGATGTGGAAGACTGATACATTTATTAAAGAATTTGAATCGAAAAAGTATGCATTCTTATGCGGAAGAGTTGGTTTTTACCCTGTAAGTAAGGAATCTTCTCTTATCGTTAAAACTGAAGAAGATTTGCAATTGTGTGAGAGCATAGTTGTTGGTAGAAAAAATAAGCAGAAGGGATCTGTAAAGTATTACGAGGGAGTTTAATGAAAAAAGTAAGTTTTAAGGATTTACTAAAGTTTTCTGAAGAAGTATTAATACATAATGGTGTGCGAAAAGATGTGGCTGAAGCTGTTAGTCTTGGGCTTTGCGAAACGTCTCTAAGGGGTGTAGATTCTCATGGTATATCGCTTTTTCCACATTATGTAAGAGCGATGAAGGCTGGGAGGATTAATTCGAATCCAGATTACAAGTTTGAGGCAACTAGTGTTTCAACTGGGCGTTTGAATGCAGATCACACCTTTGGGCATGCTGTAGGAATAGTTGCTATGAATAAAGCAATAGAAATAGCTAAAGAAACTGGTATTTCAGCTGTTGGTGTATATAATTCAAGTCATTTTGGTGCTGCTGCTTGTTATGGTTTATTAGCGCCTAAACAAAATATGATAGGTATATGTTCTACCCATGCAGATTCTTTGATGTTGACGCCTAATAGCACAGAATCAATATTGGGGACTAATCCTCTTTGTTTTACGGCACCTATAGAAGGTGAGGAGCCGTTTTGTTTGGATATGGCTACAACAATTATTACTTGGAATAAAGTAAAAATTTATAGGGGCAGAAAAGAGGATCTCCCGGATTGTTATGGTGCTGATTCCAATGGAGAGCTTACGAAGAACCCATTTGATATGAGTAGTTTGCTCCCTATGGCGGATTATAAAGGATTTGGGCTTGCAATGATGATTGATATATTATGTGGTCTTTTAACTGGAATGCCGGTCGGTGATGAGATATCGAGTATGTATAAAAGCCCTTTAGGACAGCATCGCAAATTAGGACAGTTTTATATTGCTATAAATATAGAAAAATTTGAAAAGATTGATGTTTTTAAAAAAAGATTGAAAAAATTAGTAGAAAGAGTTCGAAAAGCTAATCCAAAAAATAAAAATTCAAAGGTCATGGTTCCCGGTGATCCAGAAAAGAAAGAAAGACTGATTCGTGAAAAAGAAGGAATTCCAATTGAAGATCATACAATGAAGGATCTGGAATCTATATCTGAGGGAACAAAAATAAGGCTAGGGTGAAATAATGAAAAAGCCAAAGGTTTCAATTATTATTAGAACGAAGAATGAAGAAAGATGGATAAGTCCGTGTCTTAAAGCTGTGTCTAGCCAAACGTGCAAAGACTATGAAATTATCATAGTTGATAATAATAGTACTGATGGGACACTGTTAAAGGCAAGTCAGTTTCCTGTAAAGATTGTGAAAATTGACAAATATTTACCTGGAAGATCTTTGAATAAAGGCGTCGAAGCTGCTAAAGGTGATATTCTTGTTTTCCTTTCAGGACATTGTATTCCAACAAGTCAGAATTGGTTAGAAGAAATATTGAAAGGGTTTGCAGATCAAAAAGTAGCAGGGGTTTATGGCAGGCAGGAGCCAATGAATTTTAGTTCACCTGGCACAAAGAGAGATTTGCTTATTGTATTTGGTTTGGATAAGAGAGTTCAGCTAGCAGATTCATTTTTTCATAATGCAAATGCTGCGATTAGAAAACAAGTATGGAAAAAACATAAATTTGATAACTCTGCAACAAATATTGAAGATAGATTGTGGGCTAGTGTTGTTCAAAAACACGGATATAAGATCATATATCAGCCAGGGGCTTCTGTTTATCATCACCATGGTATTCATCATGATGGTGATATTAGAAGGGCTGAAAGCACAGTAAAAGTTATTGAAGAAATTTCTGAAAATCTTATCAAGCATAAGCCAGGTAAGATTAATCCTAAAAAGATGAAAATTGTTGGATTTATACCCGTGAAGGGAAAAGGACCTTTGATCGATAATAAGCCAATATTGGAATACACTTTAAAACAGGCAAAGAAATCGAACTTATTGAAAGAAGTATATGTTTTTACAGATTCAAAGGACTCTGCTGATCTAGCACTAAAATATGGTGCAAAGGTCCCATTTATGCGAGATAAACAGTATTCAAAAGACTATGTTAGTCTCGATGAGGTATATCAATATTGTTTAAGTAAAATAGAGGAAAAAGGTATGCATCCGGATTTAATAGTGACACTGGAACCCACCTATCCATTTAGGCAAAAGGACCTAATTGATAATATGATAACCAATACATTGCTTAAAGGATATGATTCTTTATTGCCTGTTCATGCTGAATATAGTTCTTGTTGGAACGAAACGGACGGGAATCATAAAAGAATTGATATGGGTGATTTGCCTAGAAATCTCAAATCGCCGATTTTATTAGGGATAAAAGGACTTGGTTGTGTGACGCATCCTGAATATATTAGAAAAGGGAAATTGTTAGGTCGTAATGTCGGTTTAATAAGGATCAAAGATCCCCTCTCTTTTATTGAAATCAGAGATACTCATAAGTTTGACAAAGGTATTTCAAAAGTTTTGAAAAACTATTAATAATGATTAAAAAAAAGAAAATATTTTTGCTCGTAAGTGCTTCATGGGGGGCAGTCGATTGGATAATCCCGGTGATCGCTTATATTAAAGATAACTTTACCAATTATCACATTACTACTGTGATACATGCTGCAAGTATTGATGAATTATTTGGAAAGAATCATCTCTTGAGAGATTTATGCATGCAGTGTTCTGATACTGTCATGACATATAAAGAACTCAAGAAGCAGCAGCTTTTAAAATACAAAATATTTAAAATTTTATATACGGTCAGTGATCTTTTGTTGAAAGCTAAGGGGATGAACTTTGCAAAAAGATTAATTGCAAAAATTGTTTCTTTTGTGGAATGGCGTCATCTTTTAAACAAAAAAGTTCTTATGAAAATCGCAAAGGATCTAGATATGCAGATTCTTTTTCGCGATCTATGTGGAAATCCAAGACCTACATTTCATGCAATGTTTATCGATGCTGTATTGTTGAATAAAGGGATAGATGCAATATATCCGGCAACTACAGATTTCTATTTTTATACGAGGAACTATGCTTTTGAAAAAAAATGGAAACATGAGTCAAATGTGATTTTTTGTAATTCGAAAATTATGGCAAACAATTTCGCCTCTAGAGAAGATCAAGGAAGAAATAGAAGAGTTATTACTATGCCTCGTTATGACACATGGTGGATTAAAAAACTATTAGATTATCATAAGGATTCCGATGATGTCCATGCAATTCAGAATAGGATTAATGGTAAGACGGTTTACTTGTTGATGATAAGAGGGCCTGGGAACAATATTTTGACTGAAGAAAACTATAATTATTTGATGGAAACAGCTGTAAAAACAATTCTTAAAGATGATACGGCTTATTTGGTTGTAAAAGCACATCCGAGACAAAAATATGAAGATGTTGCGAAGTTCTTTGTAAATGTGCCAGACGAAAAATGGGAGATAAGTGGATTACATGGAATGTTTTTGGGGTCCATTGCTGATGTTGTAATTTCTTTTGCAGTATCAGTAATTTTTGATGTGTTATGCTTAAATAAGCCTGTAATAGAATTTTACAAATATGATGATGGGAGTACCGGATATACTCAGGATTGGAGGCAGTTAGGGTTTGTATTTCCAGCTAACAATAAAGAGGAGCTAATATTTCATATCAATGCTGTATTGACAAAATCTAATTCGAATAATTTTGAAAACGCATTTAGAAAATATGTTCCTAAGTCATGTGTTGGCATGACTAAGAAAGTGTTAGATGCAGTGAATATTGCTTAAAAAATGGATGGTAAGGTGATATTGTGGAAAAAGTGAAAGGTTTTGTGTATGTTATTTTATCAAAAATCTTTGGACTTCTTATATCTATAGTAAGAGGTTTTTTGGTACCTGTATATCTGGGACCTACAATGTACGGTATAATCAGCTTGCTAAATATCGTTCCGGGTTCTGCCGCCGATACCAACAGTCTTGTTGGCAGAACCGTTGCGCC
>CAZXZM010000133.1:0-4181 GCA_964645365.1 uncultured Pseudomonadota bacterium
TCTCCGTCTCCCCCCCAGCCAGGAGAAGTTGCATCAAGCAATCCACAGAAGTGCCGACTATCTGAAGAAGGTCACGCTCGAAACCGGGCAATTTCGGTATCGGATCAACCTCAATCCGAAGGTCCGGATGAGAAGAAAATACAACGTGCTACGCCATGCGGGAACGCTCTATTCGATGATCCTTTATGCCGGATGGGCCAAGAACGAAGAGCTGACCGATGAAATAAAACGATCACTTGCCTACTTCCGAAAATCTTTTATCCGGCCGGTCGAAGGGGCAGACAATATGGATGCTGCTTGGTCCCCCCCTGAAATCGTCAGACGAAAACCGCTGCAAACTAAATTGGGAGGAACCGGTCTTGGATTAGTGGCCCTCGTTTCTGCAGAACGATTGTTGCCAGGCATTACCTCACGAGAAGAGTTGCAAAGACTGGGACACTTTGCACTCTACATGCAAAAAGAGGATGGGAGTTTTTATTCTAAATTTATTCCCAGCCAAGGGGGACGGTACGACCGATGGACCTCACTCTACTACCCAGGAGAAACCGCTTTTGGGCTCGCTCTGCTCTATGGACTCGATCCGAACCCCCAATGGCTGGAAGGGGCACGAAAGGCCCTGCTCTACTTGGCCAAAAAGCGAGAAGGGCGTGGCCTTCGAGTAGAACCGGACCACTGGGCCCTTCTTGCCACCAATCAACTATTAACCGTTGATTCCCTTGAAGAAGCGGACCGTAAAAAATTAATCGCTCACGCCAAGCAGATCTGTCGCAAGATTTTAAGTGAATCCTATACTTCAATCCTCAATCCTTTCCATTCTGGCAGTATCGGTCGGATTGGGGACACAACACCGACAGCGACCCGCCTGGAAGGCCTGCTCGCTGCCCTCAATTTTTTACCGGCAGAAGAAAAAGAGTTGCGCGATCCGATTGAAAGTATGGTCCGCTCTGGCATGGCCTTTGTGATGCGCGGACAAGTCAAATCGGGAGAACACGCGGGAGCAGTCACTCGAAGTGTGTCCCCCTTTCCTTTCGTCACCCTGGGAGAACGCGCCCAGGAGGTACGCATTGATTACGTCCAACATGCGATGAGTGCCATGATTCAATACGACCGCTATTTTCTCCAATGATGCGTCTCTTATTCGTCACCGTGATCGGGCTGAGTTGCCTTTTGCTCTTCAACCTCACCTGCAGTACCCGTAACTCAAACCAAGAAGAAGAAAACGAGGAAAGCGAAGGCGATACAAAGGGGACCGATGGGACGGGAGGCGTTTTAGTCGCTTTTATTGGCGATCAGGGATTGGGCGACGACCCTGAGGCCGTTCTGGAACTGATCGATTCAGAAGGGGCCGATCTCGTCCTCCATCAGGGAGATCTCGATTACGACGAAGACCCCACCGCCTGGGAAGCACAAATCAACAGCACTTTGGGAGCTGATTTTCCTTACGTCGCTTCGGTTGGCAATCACGACGACGATATCTGGGACGATTACCAGGAACTCTTGCAGGCCCGCATCGACCGTATCTCCGGACTCGTCTGTACCGGAGACCTTGGAATTAATTCGACCTGCACCTTTCAGGGACTTTTCATCGTGCTGTCCGGCGTCGGAACGGAAGGGGACGATCACGAAGACTATTTGAGCACTCAACTAGAGGCCACCAATGCAACCTGGCGCATCTGCTCCTGGCACAAAAACCAGCGACTGATGCAAGTCGGTGGAAAATCGGATTCGGTAGGCTGGGAAGCGTACGAAATCTGCCGGCAAAATGGAGCCATCATTGCCACCGACCATGAACACTCTTACTCACGCACCCATTTGATGAGTGACTTTGAGGACCAGACGATTGTCTCAACCAGCGATACCCTCACTCTTTCAGAGGGGGAAACTTTTGCCTTTGTCAGTGGCCTCGGAGGAGTGAGCATCCGCGACGAAGAAGATGGACTGGGAGAGAACCCGTGGTGGGCCGCTGTTTATACAGAGGATCAGGACGCCAACTACGGCGCCCTCTTCTGCCGTTTTGGAGTCGATGACGTCGCTGAAAATGCAAGTTGCTACTTCAAAGACATCGACGGGAATACCCCCGACACCTTCGACTTGGTGAGCAACTTGCCGTAATAGGGGGGCTCTGATAGAAAGTCATTGAAGAACTGGAGAGGTGGCCGAGTGGTTGAAGGCGGCACCCTGCTAAGGTGTTATACGCTAACGCGTATCGAGGGTTCGAATCCCTCCCTCTCCGCAGTGAGCGAAGCGAACGGATGGTTCTTAATTGGGCTATCCGTTCTTTATTTTCGACTACTTGTCACGTCCAGAATCAATTTGTTGCCCAAGAGAGTTCCCGGAATACAAAAAATGGAAGAGCTGGATGGAATTTCAAAAGTTTAAAAAAGAATTGCAAAAGAAGAAGTCAAAAAAGATGTTCAAGGAAGGAAGATCAAAGAAATTTCAAGAAAAGCAAGAGGGAAAATAGAAATACGTCACGGTGGCCCGCCAATGAGTCATCGGAGAGCGGTGTACGGTTCTATTGCGCTAAGGGAGACATCGCAGTCACTGAGTCGAGTGAAGCGGATACGAAAGCGATGCTCAGAACGAGAACCATCCCGCCGCGCAGTCTGAATCTGAAATTCGATCAACCCTTCGTCGGCAGAGATCCACCGTGGCCCTTCCATCTGAAAGCTGTCAGGAAGCCAGACTTCTCCTTCGGGAAGAGAAGGCAGCTCATGTGAGCGAACAGGTAATAAGTGCGGTACTTCATCACGCCGGTTCACCGCAGGATCATAGCGTCCGTACAGGACGGTGATTTCCCCTCGAAACGGAACTGGGGCCCTTGGACTGGTAGAACTGACAATGCTGATATAGCCCGCCGGGTGTTTAAACTTAACGCAGGCACAGACGCGGCATTGCTCACCACTCTCTTCCTGGGGATCGTGCTCCCGCGGCGCGGGTGGAATAAAAAAACCGTCACCAAATCCACCGCAGGCCTGCTGTTCAAATTCAGATAGGCGGCCGGGGGAACAGGGGAACGAGAGAACGGGCTCTTCGGGCCTCCCCGCAACTTTAGGAATCGCCTGACGGATCCGCTCGGGGGCCCTTTCGAGATCGTAGAGAAAAACCTGCCTTCCGGAACGTTCATGACGGGCGACCAGGACATCGAGCTCTTGATTACCATCGAGATCGACCCCAAAGAAATGTGAACCGCCACGGTGATAGACAACGCTGGGAACAGAAGCGGCATCGGCACCGCCCAGTTTAGCCCGTTGCCTCTTTCTGCCGACCTCGAAGGCATACTCCTCGATCAGTGTCGCCAGGAATTGACGATCGCCATCGCCTTGAGAAGAGATTGGAACAACTGCAACCTGTCCTCTTGCTACGGCCGTGCGGAAGGGCTGGAGGAGCTCCACAACGGAGGTCTCCCCCTCCCGACACGCCTGATCATAGGACGGCTGTCTCTCCCGACGGACGGCACCACGACGCCAGACCAGACTAGTCCGGTTTTTACCATAAAGTTGTGTCGGGGATTTGCTGCCCTGTTCCGTATATTGGTCATCACCGCGAAACACCGCCACCGATCTCATCGTCCCTCTTTCCGGAGAACACGAGACGGTAAAGGACGAGCCGCCATCGGCACCCTGGGTGTCTAGGTAGCCTACCTTCAAAGCACGCTTGCCATTCACCCAAACCGCACGCTGCGCATAACCGGCGGGGCGCTCGGGTAGTCTTTGCCCAGGCCGTAAATCGCTCAAAGGGGCCATCTCCTAATTTTCGGCAGATTTCGCAAAAGGTTGACCATTGACAAAAAGTACTAAAAAATAGTACTTTTTGCAGATGAGGATCGATCCCCTTCAGATCAAAGAACTGGCCCGCCAGCAAGGACTTACCATTAACGAATTACTGAACAGGGCGGGCGTGAGTCGAACGGCGTATTATTCGCTTCTCCGTAAGGACTCGGTTCTCCCTCGCTCTATTGAAAAATTGGCTCAGAATCTTCGAGTGTCTCCCTTGTCTTTTTTGCACGACCCAGAAGAAGAAATACAAAAGATCCGTGCCCTTCAGGAAGAGACAAATCAAATCCTTAAAAAACATCCTCATTGTGAACGAGAACACATCTTCCACACCTTGCAATGCCTGGAAGAATCTCCGATAGAACGATTGCGAAGGGGTCTTTACGTGGGCAAGCCGCTCCTATT
>CAZXZM010000134.1:0-4142 GCA_964645365.1 uncultured Pseudomonadota bacterium
GGACTGAAACCCGATCGTGTTAAAAAACAACGGAAAGAAATCGAGAAACTACAAAAGAAATATAAGATCCGTATCTTTCACGGCATCGAATCAGATATTTTGAGTGATGGCTCGCTTGATTACTCAAAACAAATTCTCAATTCTTTTGATTTTGTTATTGGCTCGATTCATTCCGGCTTTAAGATGCCAGAGAAGGAAATGACAAAACGACTGATCCAGGCGATCAAAAATCCCGCCCTGACTATGATTGGCCACCTCACGGGACGCCTGCTCTTACGGCGGGAGGGTTACCCGATCGATCACAAAGCAATCGTTCAGGCAGCCGCCGATTACGGAAAGACCATCGAGCTCAATGCCTCTCCTCATCGTTTTGATCTCGACTGGCACTGGCTCCCGTATGCCAAAGAAAAAGGCCTGAAAATCCCGATCAATCCCGATGCCCACCGAAAAGAAAGCCTCGTACAATACCTCTATGGCGTTGGGATCGCTCGCAAGGGAGGACTCACCAAAAAAGATGTCCTGACAACCCTTTCCTTAAAACGGATGGAAAAATATCTACAAACCCACTAACTTTTATCTTGGCCGCGACGCACGAACCATTGACCAAGCCGGGAGCCTTCCCATCGTTCTTGCCAGCGCTGATTCCAGGGAGTGTATTGCTCAAAGGAAATACTCTCACCATTCTTGTCGAGAACACGATAGGGACGGCCTGACCCACCTGCTAGAAAACTAGTCAGAACTTCCACTACCTCTTCAATCTCTTCAGCTAATTCCTCACTTGGTTGTTGGTGAACAGTATTTGCCAAAGTCTTATAACGAAGTCTCACTACTTTGTTCCCATCTGAACTGCGCTGGATGGTTAAGAAATAATACCGGCTCAAGTTGCGTTTCTTTAAATCAGGATGGTTCTCGGCAATAACTCTCCACCGATGATGGTCTACCACGGCACGAAGACCTGAGCGTTGTAAGGGGTAAGTGGCAAAAAAGACGCGTCGATTATCGACATCAAAAACCACTGGAATCCCATTGTGAATCCTCATTCGTGAAGCCAAGCTAATGATGGGACCGAAAGCATTGGCATTCAAGAAAGAGATCCTGGAATCCCGGGATCGCGCTAACTCGGCCAAATACTCGTCGCCATTGTGGCGGGGGAGTGCATCGGCAGCGGTCCATCCAAAATCCATGGCGCCAAGGTCGGGTGGCGGAGCAATGTCTGCAAGATCCACGGGCTCCAGCTCAGGCTCTGGCTCGGGAGGGGGTTCCAACACCTCCTGTATCTTCATCGTCACATCGGGACGTGAAAGTGGGTCTTGATCGGGCTGGACTGTCTTTTCATCAAATGCAATGAACAGCCCCATCAGTCCGTGAAGATCACTGCCCGGTACCAGAGATACCGTCGTTCTACGCGACAGAAGTTGATACAGAAGGGCGTCGCGGGCCAGTTCCACATTCTCATGAGACAGTTCACAATTTAGGGATTGAGCTTGAGGATGCGAGATACGAAAACGTCGATCGGACAGTTCGAGCTGCGCTTCGGCAATTTGCGTTGTTGGGTGATTGATCGTCAGGCGCCAGAGCTCTCGCATTTCAGACGGATTTGTCGGTAATGAATCATCATAGAGCAAGACGTGCCCGGTATCGAGACGGACCAGAACGCGCATTCTCTGCTCTTCGTGCTTTTGTAGACGGTCCAGCATCTCTAGCGGCAGCGTGGCCCGTTCCTGGCCCGCTCACTGTAAACTGCATCGCCCGCTCTTCTAAATCGGCCGGCAAGACAAGATCGCCTTGAACAGCAGCAATAAAACTGTCGCGCAGATAACGAGCTGCACGTGAAATAACTTTAATCTGAAGTGTCTCTCCCGGCTGAATGATAAAGCCGCCCAGACGCCCTCCGTTTCCCCCATCGCGCGATCTCAAAGTGATCTCCCGATCACGCGTTTCGTTTCTCAAGACGACAACCGAATTCGGAGAACAAGAGAGCTCACGGCAAAGCCGTACCGCTTCTTCCTGCGCCAAAGGACCTCGCTGGGCCTGCTCTATTGTCCCTTCGGCTATCTGAACCGAAACCTCCGTTTCTTCCCAAGGGGTCATCCGACCCTCAATGACCTTACGCATCTTTTCCTGTAGCTTTTCGAGATCCTTTAAATGTTTTCCCTCATCCTTAGGGGTATAACGAAGGTGAATACGCAAAAGGTCCCCTTCATTCGCAATCAGTTTGACAAACTCGGCAATACCGCTTCGTCCCGGAATAAAGATCGTATTGTTTTCAGTGCGAGTATTCTCGATCAGGACTGTAATGCTCCCTGAATAGGCCGCCTCGACGATGCAGTCCCAGTTGCTCGAGGGGGTACCCCGATGATGCATTCGAATCTCCTCAGGGAGAGTGAACTGATGAGCCGGCTCTCGGTGATGGAAAAAGAGCTGCCGCCGGATCTCCTGTGGAGGAACCTCTCCTATCGGTCGACCGTCCAAAACGGCCCCAAAATCGATAAGCTCTCTTCCTGGCTCAAAGGATGCGGACAGGACCGGCACACCGGTCCCGATCACTCCAGCGGAAAAGTTGGCATTCAGGCTTGCTGCCACCACCGGCAGTGAAATAGCTAGATTTGTTCCAAGTACAATCATCTCAATATCTCTTGTTACCGTGGCTTTTCGACAAAAATCGCGGAAAGTTGTGACTTAATAAGCCAGCAATATCAGTCATTTAAGCCATAAAACAATTCATAGATCTTGCGTCGTTGGCCCCGGCCCAGTATGCTGCGCCGTTTATGGCAGAACCCAATCAAATCCTCATCCGAGGGGCTCGACAGCACAACCTAAAGAACATAAATGTCACCATCCCCCGCAACCAGCTGGTGATCATCACGGGGCTCTCTGGCTCCGGCAAATCCTCGCTCGCCTTCGACACCCTCTATGCCGAGGGACAGCGCCGCTACGTCGAATCCCTGTCCGCCTACGCACGGCAATTTTTGGAGCAGATGGGCAAACCAGATGTCGATACGATCGAAGGGCTCTCCCCCGCCATTTCGATCGAACAGAAAAAAACCAGTAATAATCCGCGCTCCACTGTCGGCACGGTCACTGAAATTTATGACTACCTACGCGTACTCTTTGCACGTATCGGCCGACCGCACTGCTACCGGTGCAACAAGCTAATCACGACGCAAACGGTCAGCCAGATGGTCGATCAGGTTTTAAAGCTCAATAGTGGTACGAAAGTTCATGTCCTTTCACCAATCGTACGAAACAGAAAGGGAGAATACAGCAAGGAACTCCAGGATTTTAAAAAACAGGGTTTTGTACGGGTCAAGATCGATGGGCAAGTCCATGAACTCGAGGATCCTATTCAGTTGGACAAAAAAAAGAAGCACGATATCGATCTCTTCGTTGATCGCCTGATTCTCAAAAAAGGAATCGAACAACGTCTGGCCGATTCCCTAGAAACCGCCCTCCGCCACGCTGACGGGATTGCCAAAGTCGAAGTGCTCGGAGGAGAAACGCATCTTTTTTCGGAACGGTTTGCCTGTGTCGACTGCGGCGTCAGCTATCCTGACATCAATCCACAGATGTTTTCTTTCAATAGCCCCAATGGGGCCTGCCCGGAATGCAACGGCCTGGGAACAACGCAATATTTTGATCCTGAACTGATCGTTCCGAAGCCAGAACTCTCGCTCCGCGAAGGGGCCCTTGCCCCCTGGACCGGACGGGGAGAAGACTATTACTGGAACCAGCTGGAGAGTGTCGCCAAACATTACAAATTTGATCTCCGTGCCCCTCTCAATAAGCTCCCGAAGGATATCCAAAAACTCCTCCTGCACGGCGGCGAAAAGAAACTCCTCTTTAAATATGACCTTGGAGATCGCGTCGAAACCTATACCTCTCGCTTTGAAGGGGTCATCCCCAACCTTGACCGTCGCTATCATGAAACCGATAGCGACAGCATCCGTGAAGAATTAGAGCGTTACATGACCATTCAGCAGTGTCCGAACTGTCATGGGGCACGTCTACGACCGGAATCGCTCGCGATCAAAATCGCTGACCATAATATCAATCAGGTAACTCACTTTTCGATCAAAGCAGCGGTCGTCTGGTTTAAACAACTAAAATTAAATGCCAAGGAAACCAAAATCGCAGAACGGATC
>CAZXZM010000135.1:0-4134 GCA_964645365.1 uncultured Pseudomonadota bacterium
ACTGTCCCGATAATGACGCCCTCCAGTACGGCAAGGAATTCGGTAACCGCGGCCAGTGTAATCCCACCTATTTTACAGTCGGTAACTTGGTTAAATATCTCTGCGAACTGCGTGATAAGCAGGGCATGACGTCACAGGAAATCGTCGATAAGTACGTCTTCCTAACCGCCGGGGCCTGTGGGCCCTGCCGCTTTGGAATGTACGTCACGGAATACCGCAAGGCCCTGACCGACGCTGGCTTTGAAGGCTTTCGGGTCATGCTCTTTGATGCCAGCGGGGGAATGAGTCAGGCGACCGGTCGTGAAGTCGGCCTCAAAATGGACCGGACCTTCTTCCTCACCCTCGCGAAGGCCATTTTTTCCGGCGATGCCTTGAATGCCATCATGTACCGAATTCGTCCCTATGAAGTGGTTCCAGGCAGCACCGATGAGGCCATCAAAAAATGTCGCGAGGAAATCATAGATTCGATGACGAAGAAAACCTCCATCCTCCGTGCCCTCTACCGTTGCCGAAAGATTTTGCAGAAAGTGGAGGTCGATCGCACCTTGGTGAAGCCAAAGGTCACGATCATCGGTGAATTTTGGGCCATGACCACGGAGGGAGAGGGCAACTATAGATTGCAACGCTTCCTGGAGCAGGAGGGAGCCGAGGTGGATATCCAACTCATCGTCGGCTGGATTCTCTATAATCTTTGGCAAGCCCGGGTCGACACCCGGCAACGGATGAGACTGCGCGGAGCCGACCTGGAGGCACGTAAAGGTCTCAAGACCACACAAGTGGCCAAGAAATTTGCAACTCTCAAAGTCGCGGAGTGGATCATAAAGGGCACCTTCTATACCTTCGGGAAGATTTTGGGACTCAAAAATTACCACCTACCCAACATAGACGAAAACGCCGATCTGGCCAGCGAACACTACAGCAATGACCTACGTGGCGGTGAGGGACATATGGAGGTCGGCAAATTGATTCAGAATGTGGTCCACAACAAGTCTCACATGGTCATTTCCGTGAAGCCCTTCGGCTGCATGCCCTCTTCTGGCGTCTCCGATGGAGTCCAGAGCGTTATCACGGAAAGATATCCGGAGGCGATCTTCCTTCCGATTGAAACCACAGGTGACGGGGCAGTGAATGTCTACAGTCGCATCCAGATGATGCTCTTTAAGGCAAAACGCGCAGCTGAAAAAGAGTACGAACAACTGCTCAAGGAAAAGGATCTCAGCGTGGAGGAAGTGCGGGCCAAGATTGAAAGGAATCGACGCTTAAGCAAGACGACCCATTACAGCCCCCACAAAGCAGCGGGAACGGCGGCTAACTTTCTATTCGAAGCGGCTTAGGTCTGTACGTAACGTTGGATTAGCGATCGCGTGAATTACGAACTGGTAGATCTCGTTTGTGATCGCTTGGCGAGACGGTTGCTCCGTTCCTAAGAAGTACTGGTAAAAGATTTCCTTGAGGGACCCGAGCAGGGCCATGGCGAGAACTTGCTTGTCCCCTTCCCTCACGAAGCCCATTTCTTGTCCTTGAGTGAGACCCCGACGGATCAGATCGAGAAGCTGGCCGTAAAATTTCTGCAACCGTTCATCCAATTCGGCATCCAACCCCACCGATTCATTAAAGAGGATCTTCGCAAGCGATGGATTGTCGAGCAGAAGATCGGTCGCTCGCTGAATGTTACCAAGTAGTTGCGCCGGAATCTTATCAACCGCCTCGCGTGGTAGGCTTTGCACCTGCTCCCGCACCTGACGAAAGAGCTCGGTCATAATGCAGTCAAATATCTCCCGCTTGCTCTTGAAGTAGAGATAAAAAGTACCGCGCGCGACTCCTGCTTCTGCAATGACATCAGAGACTTGAGTCTGATGATAGCCTTTGGCGCCAAACACCCGAATAGCAGCATCGAGCAGCTGGCGACGGCGTTCTTCTTTGGAGAGATGTTTGGTCATCACAATGCGTGGCATTGCTTACATGCCACCGGGTGGTTGTCAATCGGTTCACAATTATGATACATCCCGTTCGCAATGCTTGCTGATCTTGATGTCACCAAAATTCTTAAAAAGGCCCTCAAGAATGGGGGAGACTACGCCGATCTTTATGCCGAGCAGAGTGAAACAACTCAAATCCTCTCGGAGCAGGGAAAGATTGAGCGGGCGATCGGTGGACTGGATGCCGGTGTGGGACTACGCGTTCTCTACGGTAAACAAGTCGCCTATGGCTTTACGACTCAATGGGGACAACATGATCTGGAATTGCTCGCCGATGCGGTCGCCCAGGCGGTGAAAAGCCAGGCCTTTACGCAGGAAATTACCCCCCACACTGTAGCCCCAAAGCATCAGTTTACGATCAAGCAGGTACCTGCCAAATACCAGTTACCGGATAAAGTAAAACTGGTGGAACGGTCTGAGAAAACCGCTTGGAAATTTGATAAGCGAATCCAACAGGTAAAAGTGGTGTATGGAGATCTCCATAAGTCGATCGAGATGGCGAATTCCTTTGGTGAGCTAACGCGAGATGATCGCGTCTACACCCTTCTCTTTACACAAGTGGTCGCCGGCGAAGGAGAGCGTATCCAGAGCGGTTACCATCCGGTGGGAGGTTTAGTCGGACTGGAACTCTTCGAAGAAGAAAGCCCGGAAGAGATTGCTGAAACGGCTGCCAAACAAGCGATCCTCATGATCACTGCCGATAAGGCGCCGGCCGGAACGATGCCGGTCGTTCTTTCTTCCGAAGCGGGGGGGACAATGATTCATGAAGCGGTCGGACACGGTCTGGAGGCGGATCTCGCCTGTGAAGGGTTGTCGGTTTATCACAAAAAGATCGGGCAAAAGATCGCCTCGGAAAAGATTACCGTTCTCGATGACGCCACGATTCCAAGTAAACGGGGCTCTTTTTCTTTTGATGATGAAGGAGTGAGTTCCGAAAAAACGATCCTGATCGAAAAAGGGATACTCAAAAGTTATATGTTCGACCGTCGCTACGCAATGCAAGAGGGGGCCCAGTCGACCGGCAATGGACGGCGAGAATCCTTCCGCCATAAACCAATCTGCCGGATGACCAATACGATGATTGCCCCCGGTACCGATGATCCCGATGAAATTGTCCGTAGCACCGAAAAGGGACTCTTTGTCCGCAAGATGGGGGGAGGACGAGTCAACACGGTCAACGGAGAGTTTGTCTTTGAAGTGACCGAAGGCTGTTTGATTGAAAAGGGAAAGCTCGGCAAACCTGTGCGGGGAGCGGTTTTAACGGGGAATGGTCCTAAGGTCATGTCGATCGTCGATCGAGTGGGAAGTGATTTAGGTTTTGCAATCGGAACCTGCGGTAAAGACCATCAAGGGGTCCCGGTCGGCGATGCCCAACCGACTATTCGCATTCCCGAACTCACCGTCGGCGGCGCCGCTTAAGTTGCGTTAATC
Organism: uncultured Pseudomonadota bacterium; assembly: GCA_964645365.1. Classification (GTDB taxonomy): domain Bacteria; phylum UBA10199; class UBA10199; order 2-02-FULL-50-16; family JAJFLM01; genus CAZXZM01. Next base: position 3,411 of record CAZXZM010000135.1, read on the forward strand.
CCAATCCACGAAATCTGCCGTCCCGCTTTTTCACCATCACGCCGATAAGAATGGAACAGATCATCGCGGCAGTGGGTACAGTAATCTAATGTCTCGATATGTTCCGATAACACACCCGCTTCTTGGAGTAGCTTGCGATTCTCCGCTACCATATCAAAATAACGTGTAACCTTGGCCCCAGTTACCTCTTCCCCCACCTCATAGCAGGAACCCTGAATGCAGGGACCAATCGCCACAATAAGGTTTCCAGGATCACTCCCCTTCTCCTTCTGTAAATACTGAATGGTTCTTAAGGTAATCTTGGCAACCGTCCCACGCCATCCTGAGTGAATCGCTGCAACAAGGGGCTTTTTTTGATCAGCAACAAGGAGGGGGACGCAATCGGCCGTTCGAACCCCAATAATCTGACCGGAACGAGTCGTCACGATGGCGTCCGCCTCAATGGATTCCGACACTGGAACCGCATCCAGGGTATCGAGATCACAAATCACGTCTCCATGGACCTGTTTCACGCGAAAGGCGGCCGCGGGTGGATCGCTTCGAGTATCAAAACCGTGGACAATAGAGCCAACCGATTCCAAGAGGCTCGAAGTCATCATGGGGAGGAGTAGGCCCCTTTGATAATAGTCACTAAAGACTTTAGATCTTCTGGTATATCTGATTGATAAATAGAGTCTTTTTTTGTCTCGGGATTCTTGAATCCAAGGCGAGCTGCATGGAGGGC
>CAZXZM010000136.1:0-4112 GCA_964645365.1 uncultured Pseudomonadota bacterium
GTTATGATTTACCCGGGCTGCCTTACCGAAACCATTCAAGGTTAAATCAAAGAACATACTTTATGTTAGTTCTTATCCACTTCAGTCTCAGTTCTTCTTACTAAGGCGGCGATTCCCTCGTATTCCTTACTCCTTTCCTCGGGTGTATGAAGTCCTTCTTGATCATGTGGAAGCTTACCCTCTACCTGCTCAAGTAGCTTAGCTGCTGCCAGGGCCTCGGATACCCTCACATTATTCAAGGAGGCCCGTTCCATGATCTTTAGATAGTATCTCCTGCGATTCTTGTGTTTTTTCTCATCAAGACCAAGGGCCTGGGTATGACGGTAAAATGATCTTTCAGGAATCGTGTATTCAGCTAGGATTTCTTTAACTGGTCTCCATCGAAGGTAGTCTTCTTCCATTTCTTTGCGTTTTTTGTGATTACAAACTTTACATTTTCTTGAGTGTCTTTCTTGTTTTGTATCTTCTGCTATCGTCAGTGACATACTATTAAATCTCCTCCTAAATTGTGGTTATTTCTGGAATTGGGGGGGTGTTAATCGTCAAAAATTGCTAAATCTCAGGGACCACGGCAGGGATCGTTATTGGGATTCACTGCAAGCCGACTCTATCAGGTCATTATCTAAGTCATCGTCAATGTCTGGCATTTCGTAGTCATTCCAGGAGCACTGAACTAGACCGCTGGCGCCACAATCTGCCTCAAAAGATCCATTGAGAGTGGCGTTGTCCGGACCGTCGTCACGCTCTTCATCAGAAAAAATGAGTTCAAAGATTAAATTAGAAAAAGATAGGGCGCAATCTTCAGCCTTTGCCTCAAGGCCTGACTCCGTTAACGTGAAATTTGACGTCATAATCCCCTCCTCCATAATAACGGTTAGAGAGACATTGGCGGTCCCGTCTAGTTGACGATTTGTGCAATTACTATAGACAAGATCTAAATCAAATTGGGCACTATCTGAATCCCCGGTGGCTGTTCCACCCACCGTTATCGTACCGCCGTCTATGCAATCTACCTCTAGCGAAGGAACCGTAGCAGTCTGAGTCAGGTACGGCGCCAAAGAAGAACTATTCTCTGATTGGTTAAGTCCTAAATCAATCGCATTGAGTGCCGTAAGAGAAATTTTAGAAAATAGATCAGCTGCGGTAACAGTGATCGTCTCTGAGGAGTCGTTGTCATCATCATCGTCACCGCCACTCCCTCCTCCACAGCCGGTTGCTACCAGGGTGCCACCCACAGGACCTATCAGGCAAAGAAATATCCCCATCGTCAATGCCAACAAGGACCATCTTGAAGAAGCGAGAACCACAGCCCTGATGCTATAGCAGGAATGAAACCGTACTCAAAAGTCGCTAAAATCTTGGTCACCATATGGTCGCTACGAAGTGCGGGTAGTACCAAATAACACACAACAATCCACAGCTATGAAAAGTGCTTAACTGGGCAATCTCGTAAGTCCTTGATTTTTCGACCGGAAGAAGATTCGAGTCCCACGCCCGGGTACCCGCTCGCGAGTGGCTGAGGAATAGTAACTCGCCTAAGCGATATGCGTTATGTATTTAAATATCGCCCAAAAATGGCAGAAGCTGCCGGCCAGGACAAACAAATGCCAGATTCCGTGATAACCAAAAACCTGTGGAAATGGGTCGGGCCACTTGGTGCCGTATATTACCGCACCAAGACTGTACGCAAGGCCCCCCAGGACAAGCCAAGTCATAGCTCCAACGGGAATTGAGAGCGCGAGGGGGTAGATAGCAACGATAACAATCCAGCCCATCAAGAGATAAATGGCGGTCGATAACCAGCGGGGGGCCTTCATCCAAAATATTTTAAATAGGGTGCCGGCCAAAGCCAGTCCCCAGATGGTCCCGAAGAGGCTCCATCCCCAGGCGCCTCGCAAGGGAACGAGACAGAATGGCGTATAGGTCCCTGCGATCAGCACAAAGATCATGATGTGATCAATGCGCTCAAAAAGGAGACTTCCTCGTTTTGACAGCTGCAGGCTATGGTGAAGCGTGCTGGCGGCATAGAGGAGAATCATGCTGATCCCAAATATGGAGAATGCGACGACATGCCACTGGGTACCGTAATGGACGGCCGCTGCGACCATGGCTATGAGCCCCATAATAGAGAGCAAAAAGCCCGCTAAGTGCGTTACCCCGTTGACGGGTTCTCTCATCTTGCCGGACACAGCCCTCATTATTGCCGTGGTACTATAGGCCGCAATCTGATCGGCATACTGTCTGTAATGGACCATTGATTGGTGCATTGAAATACGTTCCATAATTGATGCCTCCTATTAGGTATACAAGTGTTTACTGAATTACATCTAAATTCAGCCTTGTCAAGGGGGAATGGGTATTTTTTCGCTTCTGGACAAGGGGTAATCGATTAAGTATCTTGCTGCTGATGCGAACATCTGTTTCTGAAAAGAGCCCGCCACTGACACGACTCCAGCAGAAGGCCCAGACCCGACGTGCCTTGCTGGATGCCGCCCTCTCTTTGAGTGCGCAAGTCGGGTTTGCAGGTCTAAGCTTAAGGGAAGTCACTCGGGAGGCCGGTGTCGCTCCGGCGACCTTTTATCGCCATTTCAACGACATGGACGATCTTGGCCTCGCCCTGATCGATGAGGTGGGTCTTTCGCTACGACAGCTGATGCGACAGGCCCGTCAGCGGGTTGCACAAGGACGTAGCCTTATCCGAACATCGGTTAAGGTCTTTATGGAGTTTGTCCACGGCAGTGGGAATCTATTTCGCCTTTTGTTGGGGGAGCGCTCGGGCAGTTCTCCGGCGTTTCGTGCTGCGCTCCATGCAGAAATGAACCGCTTTATTGGTGAACTGATGGAGGATTTGGAGCGGCAGGCAAAGGCGACGGGGCGTCCGCTCGTCGATGCCGGCCTGACGGCAGAGGCCATTGTTGCTGTGGTCTTTACCGTCGGTGCCGAGGCCCTCGATCTGCCCACCCACAGCCGCAAGCAACTGGCCGATCGCTTGGTGCAAGAAATCCGTATCATCTTGAGCGGAGCACAAGCCCTTACCAGAAAACACTGAATTTATCTGAGGGACAACTCTCAGACGGAGGAAGCCTAACCTTTTCGGGGCCGGGGTTTTTTACATTCAAGGTAAAGGGGGTGCAGAAGGAGCTGGAAGTCCCAAGAGCGTCCGCATATCGCAAGGGGGCTGGCTCATTCGCTTTTGTACGCTCTTGCAATCCGAGGCCGCTACCTGCCGCAGTGCCCCAAGACAGGTCTCAGAAGCGGCATCCGGTATCGGGCGGTTGAGTCCCGAATCACCGCCGGAAAGACCCGCCGCCACATCATTCGCACAGGCCTCTGCACTCGCTAGCTTGGGAGAAAGAGGGCAATCCACCTCCATAATCTTTTCACAGCGAATCTTATGGGCCGCAATCAGATGCTCTCGCATCGTCCTCGCCTCTGCAAGCGTAGAAAATTGGATCAAGAAGAGACCGGCTCCGATAAAAAATAAAACGCGCATGAGCGACGGAGTATACGGCTTTCAGATGATAAGCTCAAGATTGTCAGGCCGGAAAAAATACTGCTGGCGAAACTCCAAATCGCACCGAAAGCGCTGTGACCTGCTGATTATTTAGTCTGCGCTTCCCGGAGAGAATATCTGAAACGACAGACTGGCCACCCAATTCTTTAGCAAGATCATCTTGTTTGAGGGAATGCTGTTCCAGCAGGAACGCTAGGATCTCTGCTCCAGTAATCCTCTTTAAATCAGCAACATAATGTTTTCGTTCGTATTCCGCGACCAACAGTCCTAAGGCATCCATGTAATCGAGAATCTCTTTTTTATCGCTAGTTAGATTTTTCTGCTGCAAATATTCTGATAATTTTAATAGCACTGCTAATGCTTGCTGATGATGTTTCTTGTTCCTAATAATATGGATCGGAAAAACCTCGCAAAGTTGCCCATAGAGCGCACCGGGTTTCTCGATGGACGCATTCTTGAGTGCCTCTTCTTTTAGATAATCATCGATTTGGGCTACCTGTGTCATGTACTAGTCCTTCCACTTTTCTGTGTCATATTCCTCATGAGTCAACACATGCGTTATGAGAACCTGTCTTATGCCATATTCTATAATGACAAT
>CAZXZM010000137.1:0-4104 GCA_964645365.1 uncultured Pseudomonadota bacterium
CAACAACCGGCAAAGAAGAAGATGCCGTACGATTAGCGAAAGAGCCGGTTGAGCGCCGGTTGGTCGCCTGTGCCAATGTCCTTCCGAAAATAAGATCCTTTTATCACTGGAAGAATAAACTTTGCGACGATTCCGAATGGCTGATTTTTATGAAGACGAAAGAAGAAAAAGTGGAGTTGATCAAAACCGCCCTGAAAGAACTACATTCTTACGAAGAACCGGAACTGATATTTATCCCGATCAGCTCCGGTTCTGAAACGTATCTCAAATGGATAAGTGATTCATTGTCATCCTGAGCGTTAGCGAAGGATCTGGTTGTGTCACTTAGGTTGGAGTGTCTCGCCGCCCGGTGTCCAGTTAACAGGGCAGACTTCCTTGCCACCGGCCTTGTCGACATACTGAATCGCCTGCAGAACGCGCAGGATTTCATCGACATTCCGTCCGATTCCTAAGTCGTGCACCAACTGATAGCGCAGATTTCCTTCAGGTCCGACAATAAAGACACCCCGCAGGGCGATCCCGGCATCTTCCAAGAGGACACCATATTTCCGCGAAACTTCTTTGGAAATATCAGCTGCCAACGGGTATTTCATTTCTCCCAGTTCTGATTGAACCCAGGCACGGTGGCTGAACTTACTGTCGACACTGCAACCAATGACAACGGTGTCCAGTTTTTTAAACTCCTCAATCTTTTCGTTGAATTTGGTAATTTCGGTTGGACAGACGAAGGTAAAGTCTAAGGGGTAGAAGAAAAGAACCACCCATTTTCCTTTATAATCTTCTAAAGAAACTTTGGTAAAATCCTCTTTGCCGATCACCGCGTCCATCGCGAAATCGGGTGCTTTTTGGCCAACTTGCAACATACATATCTCCTTTCAAAGACTGAATGGGTAACGAGCGGGGAATCCTTACTGAATCAATCGGCTTTCGTCAAGATGGCTTCTTTTCGGAACTGCAAAACCACTCGTAGTCGACAAAATCGGTAATCGTGGGGATTTCCGAGCAGACGGGGCACTGCGGATCGCGGCGCACCTTCATCTCGCGAAACTTCTGGTTGAGGGCATCATACATCAAAAGGCGTCCAATCAGCGGATCCCCGATTGTGAGTAACAATTTGATTGCCTCCAGGGCTTGGAGCGAACCGATAATTCCGGTCAAGACCCCCAAGACTCCGGCTTCGGCACAGGAAGGGGCCATTTCGGGGGGTGGCGGTTCCGGGTAGAGGCAACGATAGCAAGGACCCCGGCGGGGTTGATAGACGGTGACCTGTCCTTCGAAACGAAAGATCGAGCCATCGACCATCGGCTTATTCATAAAGACACAGGCATCATTGACGAGATAACGGGTTGGGAAGTTATCGCAGCCGTTGACGATGACATCATAACCCTTGAGAATAGTGGTGGCGTTTTCGCTCGTGATCTTTTCACGGTGTTCGACGACCTGAACATCCGAATTAATCCCTGCGATTGTTTTTTTGGCCGACTCGGTTTTCGGTTGGCCGACCCGATCTTCTGTGTGCAGAATCTGACGTTGCAGATTGGATTTATCGACGACATCAAAATCAACGAAACCGACCGTTCCGACGCCAGCAGCGGCGAGATAAAGACCGGCCGGACTCCCCAAGCCACCAGCGCCGATCAGTAAAACTTTCGAATCGAGGAGTTTCATTTGCCCCTCTTCTCCCACTTCGGGGAGCATCGTGTGGCGCGAATAGCGGACCGCCTGTTCCTGAGTCAGCCATTTTTTCATGTCAAATTTTTTGCCTGCCCGTTTCCAGGCAGTGAAGCCTCCCACCAAGGAGGACACTTTTTTATAGCCCAGTTCCTGGAGCGCCTTGGCAGCGAGGGCCGAACGGGTCCCGCCGGCGCAGTAGACGATCACCTCTCGGTCTTTTTCAGGGACCTCCTCCTCGATCTTGAGCTCGAGAAAGCCGCGCGGCAGGGTGAGGGCGTTGGGAATGATTCCCCCCTCCCATTCATCTGGCTCCCGGACGTCGACAAAGGTCACTTTGGGATCGCCGACCTTCTTCTCGATCTGATCGACGGTTACCTCAGTGATTTCTCCCTTGGCCTTCTGGAGCAGCTTTGCAAAGCGATTTTCCGCCATGCGTTCAGGCTAACAGAGGGTTTCTTGAGGTGTCAATGAAGGCCAATATTTGACTTCGGTGGACCGATTCAATAAAGCCCGATAGGAGAGGGATCTGGTCAGCAATTATGCAAGTAACCAAAGAAGGCGACTACGCGCTCCGTGCGATTATCTATCTCGCCACCGTGGGGGATCGGGTTTGTTCTGCCACTGAAGTGTCGCGCGAACAGCGGGTCCCACCAAAATTTTTAGCGCGCATCATGCCCAAGCTTGTCAAAGGGAAGATTGTCAAAAGCCTTCCTGGCTCGAAAGGGGGCTATCAGTTAGCGCGCCCTCCGCATCGCATCTCTTTCCTAGAAGTGCTCGAGGCGATTGAAGGACCGTTGTTGATCAATGAATGTTTAGGAGAGGGGCCATGCGATTGTCAGCACGAATCGGTTTGTTCGATGAAGCCGGTCTGGGACCGTGCCCAAACAATACTCGCCGATTATTTTACCAGCGTTACCTTTGACCAATTATCAGAACTAGTCGATTGCCCCAAGACTGCCTCACTTTAACGATGGAACTCTTTCAACCCGATCTACTCAAAGACCAGGTAGTTCTGATTACCGGAGGGGGGAGTGGTTTGGGGCGTTCCATGGGCCTACGCTTCGCCGAGCTGGGGGCCTCCCTAGTTTTAACGAGTCGCGACAAGGCAAAATTAGACCAGGCAGCCGAGGAAATGAAAGAGGCGGGGGCGCCCGATGTTCTGACCCTCTCTTGTGATGTTCGGGAGCCAGAACAGGTCGAGGCGATGGTCGAAGAGACCTTTGCCCATTACGGCAAAGTCGATACCCTCATCAACAATGCGGCAGGAAATTTTATCGCTCCGACTGAATACCTTTCCCCCAATGCCTTTAACGCGGTAGAGGGGATCGTATTGCGCGGTTCTTTCTATTGCACGTTAGCGGTCGGGAAGCGTTGGATTCAAAAAAAACAGGCGGGCACAATTTTAAGCATTGTCACCACCTACGCTTGGACTGGATCCGCCTTTGTTGTCCCTTCCGCGTGTGCCAAAGCGGGGGTGCTTGCGATGACCCGTTCGCTCGCGGTTGAATGGGGGCGTTACGGCATTCGTCTGAACGCGATTGCGCCGGGTCCTTTTCCGACACCCGGTGCGTGGGAGCGGTTGGTCCCGAAGGGCTTTGAGGGGAAGATGATTGAAAAGATTCCACTCAAGAGGGCCGGCGAACATATTGAATTAGCGAATCTAGCGACCTACCTGATCTCTCCCTATTCATCCTATGTAAATGGTGAAGTGGTGACGATCGATGGCGGTGAGTGGTTGCAGGGGGCTGGAGAATTTAATTGGGCCTTAGAACTGACCCCCGATACCTGGCAAGAAATGGCTGCGAAAGGCAAAAAGCAGTAACCTTCCTTATTTTTTGTGCGCCCGGCAGGATTCGAACCTGCGACCCTCGCCTTAGAAGGGCGATGCTCTATCCAGCTGAGCTACGGGCGCGTATTTTGTTGGATATACCGAGATTTGTGGGGGGTGTCTACTGCTGGGCAATGTAGAGGGTGTCGGGTCCGTCCTGCCACTCAATATTCAGACTGTAGTCTTCATTGACCGACAGTGAACCAACATTGGTATCGACGGTAGGACTATAGATACGACGACCGGGAAGGAGTTCCGCAAAGCGATTGGCCAGATTGTCCTCGTCCGCTTCGCCACGCCCCGTAGAGCAGGAAATGAGCATAACGTTCCCCTCCGCATCGATAGCGTCGTCCAAGAAATCAAAATCCCCCTGATCGAAATCACCGACATCGATGAAACTCTCTTCATCGGTACCGACACGGTGTTCGTCCGGTCCTAAGGCGAGCGTTTGGCGTGTCCCATGCCCTTCCAAGACGAGGGTATGGATTGGTTGGCCAGTCTCCGCAGCGATATCGGCGATCCCCTCCATTCCTGTCTCATGGTCGACTTCGTAGTAGAGCACATCAAAACCCTCTTCGATCAATGTGTCGACTGTCGGATAC
>CAZXZM010000138.1:0-4092 GCA_964645365.1 uncultured Pseudomonadota bacterium
TCCCAGGGGATTTCACGGGAAAAATCTATTTCTTCGAGACCGGTGCGAACGGGGGAGGCACCATTGCTGCCGTCGGCTCCGTTACTGCGACCGGCTCCATTGCCACGGGAAGTTCCATTGCTGCCATCGCCGGGGGCATCGGCGGGACGAACCTGGGCGGCACCATCACCGCCAGCCTGCTCCGCCTGCCAGTTTGTAAAGAAGGCTTCGCGGCCGGCGGCATCTAGAGTTCTTCCTTCGGAGCTCTGATGGGCCTCCAGGGCCTCGGCAAAACGCCAAACTTCAGGGGCCAGGCTGGCAACATCCATCGTCGCCCAGCGCTCTCCATGCTCCACAGCAAAGAGGCCATCGGCCGTTCTCCAAGATTCATAGGTCCGTTCAAAGCGCTCGACGGAGACCACTTCCTGGCCACCGGCAGCGGCCTCAGAGGCGGCCCGTTCAAAGAGGGTGCGAATCAGGGCATCCGCCTCCCGATTGGAAATTCCATCCCGGTCGATCCACTCAATCGCCTGTTCGATCGTTCGACTCGAAATCCGGACATCGTGGGCATCCTCGATCGGGCGGGCGATATTGCGGTAAGAACGGGCCCGTTCGGTCCCTCGGTCGGCGGCATCGCGCGCATCTGGGGCCTCTGCGGGATCAGCACCATCGGCTGCCTCCGCCCCATCCGTGCTTGCGGTTGGGTCGAGCGGATTGATGTGACCATCCTTCGGGTTCGGGTAGGCCCGGTAAAAACCTTCGACAATTCTTTCCTGGATGCGAGTATTGTTCTCAATTCCCCCTTCGAGCAACCCACGGAGCTCCGCCTCGACCTGGCCTGGAGTACGACCGGTCCGGCGAGCGACACTATTAATAACATCCGCTTCGGTAATCTCGACGGTCCCCGTTGTGCCCCGGTTGGCGCGGGTGATCTCGGTCACCACGTTATCCATCAAGGTCAGATGAGAACTGGGAGGAGCTCCTCGCTCAAAGGCCCCCAGGGCGGTGATTGCATCGAGCGCCTGTGGCTGTAAGTTGGCGCGCTGGTAGCGACCTCGGAGGACTCGTCCTTCGTCCCCATTGAGACGCCCCTGGATTCCAACATCCATAACGGTCCGGATCTCCTGTGGGAGCATCGGTCGGGTCTCAACAAATTCGGTACGGCGGAGTAAATCGGGGGCTGCCTGTTCGATCACTTCCCAGCGGGTGGAGTCGAAGAGAAAGTGGAGATTTTCATAACGAGGGTCATTCCCTTCAAGGATTTCGTACATCTTCTTCAAAAGGTTTAGAGCTTGGTTCCCTGGACCGGTCCCCGCTTCGGCAAAGGCATCCGCCTCGGTCAGGTGGACGATGACTGGATTTTTTCCAGCCAGCCCATCGAGGGTCTTGAAAAAGAGTTCTTCCGCCCGGTTCTGCCAAGAACCGGCCTCCTGAACGATCCGACTGGCGCTGATCCGAACATAACGAACCTGACGCCCTTCAAAGGCCTCGACCCCAGAATCCCCCCGGACTGCCTCCCCGGCCGCGGTATTGGCTGAATACCCCTTACTGGAACCGGAAGGTCCCCCCAAGATGACATGAGGACGTGCTCCACGGTCAAAGCCTTCTAAGATCTTTCGTCCCGTGGGGGTCAGCGGGTTGTTCAGTCCACGCACCCGGTCGGTAAAATCGCGCATAATCGGGCTCGACTCCCCAAAGACACCGCGCCAACGGCGACTTAAACCGGTCCAATCACTGGCCCAGGCCCGTCCCGGGGTTTCCCGAACGGCACGGGTCAGATTTCCAATAAAGCTATCGAAGCGACGTGTCAGCCCCGCCCCTCTTGCCGCCACATAAGTACTGACGACGGTCGCAGCCCCAAGACCGATCATGATCCACATCATCTTGTCCTGCTTTTTGTCCATCGACTCACGGAAAATACGATTTTCGTCAGTGCTCTCTCTTTGTTCGATCCGGAGGGCCTGCTGCTCGAGGAGCGGCTCGATCATGTTGGAGGCCGACTGATAGAGGACGGCCAGTCGATCCTCTGCGAAAAATGGGGATTGGTTCGGAAAGGTCTCTGGATCGACATCCATCAAGACTTGATTTCTTTCTAGGCCGGTGATCTCCATCAAGGTGCGCCGTACCTGCATTGCTGGGGCCTGGATCCGGATCTGACGGGTCGGTCCCTCGGCAGTCCCCGGCTCCACACAGTACTGCCCCTGGGCAAAATTCCCGCTCGCGAGAAAGTTCAGGGCCTCAGCATCCGATTGAAAGGTAAAGTCGAGTGGCTGGATTGTGTTGGGATTCAGCATCTGGTTTTCATTGCAGACCCGATCGTTTAGGGGGTGTTGGTTCCGCCCATAGCCACTGTAGATCGTGACTGCACCTGAATAAGGGGTATCTGCGTCCGTCGGAAGAGAAGCCCCTGCTTCGGGGGCCCCAAGACAAAACTGATGACCCGATCCGCGTAGTTGCCGGACCTGATCCATTTCACCGGGAGTAGGGCGACGGGACCCTGCGGGGGGCTCTTCGCCCGGAGCAGTAAAGACAATCCGACCATCGTTCGTTGCCCAGATCTGGTTGTCCCCGGCCATCTCGCTCTCTGGGCGACACAGGTGCAGATCGGAGGCGTACATCGGGTTCACATCAGCCGGATCCTGAGTCAAAAAGAATGCGCTATAATCTCCCATAGATAGAAGTGTCCCTTCACAGGAGATATCGGTGGGGATTTTCGAAAGTTGCGAAGAATTCTTTCGAAAATTAGAAAATCTTGGGAAAAACTAGCATGGACCTCAGAATACCGGTCTCAAAGCGGGCGGCGCAAGTCGAGGCGCCGGCGCAAAAGAGGGCATTTTCAGGTTTATGGTAGGCATCGGGGCTTCTGGAGCCACCATCGGAGCTGCATAAGGAACCACGCCCGGTGTCAGAGCTGTCGAGACCCCAGGAACGGTCGTCATTGTGCTGACCGCCTGAGGGGATATTCCCTGCTCACCGTAAAACTGAGTAAAGGCCTGGGCGTTACCGAGGAGATCCATCGCCGGAGCGACCTCTGGGGCCTCGACAGGGACTTCCGCAGGCGCTTCAGCAGTCGCAAGCGCCTCGACAGGGGCAGCCGCCTCGGCGCCATCTACCGTTGTTGCGGAACCTGAAGTAGGGGGACCATCATTGTTATCATCGTTCCGCAATAAATTGCGTATTCCCCGCTTGATTGCTACAGCCCAACGCCTGCTGGCCAGTGTCAGCGAGGAATTGCGTATTCCCCGCTTGATTGAAGAATACAGGTCATTCCCAACGGGAGCCCCAATACCAAAAGAAATCAATCCAACGCCAATAATGGTAAAAAGGATTTCCTTGACCCCAAAGGGATCCGGAGGGGCTACTTCCTCCAGACGTCGCTCGACTTCCGCCAATAGGACAGAGAGTCGATCTTCGGAAAATCGGCTCGCCAATTCTTGGGCCTGCCCATTCAATTGATCGGGATGCTCCTGCGCTTCACGAATGTTCTCCAAGGCAACCTGCAAAGCCCGCAATCCCTCTGCGGCATCGTATCCTTGTAGCGCCCAAGGTGTTTGAATCGGGAGCAACTCTCCATACTCACGACCCTCAGCGATACCACCGCACCATTCGGCACCACCGTTGTTGGTGCCTCCGCCGTCGGTATTGGAGAAATAGGCCAGGGCGCGGGCCTCATTCTCACTCAATTCCAGAACGTGACTGGAACGATAAAGATCGGAGGGGCACGGCTCACTAAAGATCGACCGACGAATCACGAGGGCCCCATTTTCAAGCTGAAAGAGCTGGTCGCGTTCCGAAATCCAAGAGAGCTGCGCTAGCGTCTCCAGTGTTATGGGGTCATGATTCCGAACAATCGCATCGATATCGCTCCCAGCAAGACTCTGGATACGATGCGGGATTTCCCGCGCGTTATGCGTCAACAGCACATCATCGTAACCATAGGTCCCATCGAGGGGACCATGCTCTTGAGAATTATAGGAAATTGGATTTAATTCTGTCATGGCAGCGCCTCCATTTATCGTCTTGCGATTAATCTCCCTCGGCGACCCACTTCACGTTCTCGACCCTCCCCTTCACGACCCCGGCCATCAGGATGTCCATCACGGCCTCGGCCAC
>CAZXZM010000139.1:0-4080 GCA_964645365.1 uncultured Pseudomonadota bacterium
GCCGTGCAGGCGATGCAGCGCGGGGTGGCGCTGGCAACCGAAGAGACCGTGGCCGAAACTACCATGGTGGTGTATCGCAAGGACCGTTACTGTCCCTTCACTAGTCGGCTGCCGGATTTTTATGATCGAAAGATCCGGGATATTGAAGGCGTCAATGAAGTGATTCCGATGAAAATCGTGGTCAACGTCTGCCGGGCCAGCCTTGACGTGGTTACCTTGCGCGGGGTGGCGGTCGAGCAGTTTGTCGAACAGCAGCAAGACTTGGAAATGACTGCCGGGTCGATAGAAAATTGGAGGAAGACATACAACGGCGCCCTGGTGGGGGAGACCCTGGCGCTGCGGCGGGGCTTAAAGGTGGGTGACACCTTCAAGACCTCCAATGTGCAAAACGAAGTGTCCGGTATCTTTCGCTCCAACGAACTACAGAACCAAAATGTCGCTTACGTGCATCTCAAAGCTTTGCAGCAGGCTACCGACAAGAATTTCGGGATCGTCACCCAGTTTCATGTCAAGGTTGACGATCAGGCCCGGATGGACGAGGTGGCGGCCGCCATTGACGATGAGTTCGCCGTCGAACAGGAGCCTACCGCCACTCGCTCTGAAAAAGCCTTCGTGGCTCATGCCGCGGGCGACTTGATAGAGCTGATGAAATTCACCCGGTACCTTGGCTGGGGATGCTTGTTCGCAGTGCTCGCTTTGGTGGGCAACGCCATTGTGCTCTCGGTCCAAGACCGTGTCAAGGAGCACGCGATTTTGCAGACCTTGGGTTTCAAAGGAAGTTTGATCGGTCGTCTGATTATCGCCGAGGGAATCCTGGTCGGCCTGCTCGGAGGCTGCGTCGGAACCATTGGCGCCTTGGGCGTTCTGTATTGGAAGCAATTGAGTCTTTCTGTGGACGGATTGAGCATCCCTATTTCGGCGGAAATCATGTTGTTAGCTACAGGTTTGGGCATTTCGCTGGCGCTGGGTGTCATCGCCGGATTGGTACCGGCGTGGCAGGCCTCGCGTCATGAAATCACCGGTTGTTTTCGAGCGGTATAAAGAGTGAATACTTGTTAAGACACGATTATGAATTCCAGAGAGAAGCTTTATGCGACGATTGCCTTTTGAATATGCAGTTCGCAATTTAGGCCGATCGCCGCTACGATTGGGCCTGACTGTTCTTGGCAGCGTTCTGGTAGTAATGCTGGTCATTACCGCCACGGCGTTCGTGCGCGGAATAGAAACGAGTCTGATCCGCAGCGGCTCAGAGAAGAATGTCATGCTGTTGGGCGTGGGAAGCGAAGATAGTATCGAGCGCAGCGAAATCACAGCCGCAGCGCCGAGCATGGTTGCCGCAAGTGTCGCCGGGATTAAAACGCGTCTGGGCATTCCTTATATTTCTCCTGAAGCGCACATGGCGATGATGTTTGCCGAGCAGCCCGACGTGCAAGCCACCATGAAAGCCGTGGTACGAGGTGTCACTCCGGTCGCCTTTTTGGTGCACGACCAGGTGCGAATCATCGCCGGTCGCGCCCCCGAGCAGGGCAAAGACGAAATCATGATCGGACAACTGACCGCAGCCCGGATGGGCTTACCCGCTGAGCGGCTTGCAGTTGGGAACAAAATCTGGTTTGACAATCACCCCTGGACAATAGTCGGAAACTTCACAGCCCCCGGCACGGTAATGGACGCCGAAATCTGGTGCCCCATAAACGAGCTGCTGATCGCCGCCAAACGGAACAGCTATTCCTGCATAGTGCTCACACTCGACACGGCCGAATTAGCCGACGTCGAAGAGTTCGCCGCGACACGCCTGGATCTGAAGTTGGTGGCCATGCCGGAAAAGCAGTATTACCAGAAACTCGTCCAGTTCTACAAGCCGGTGCGATGGATGATCTGGATCACGGCGATGCTTATCGCCACCGGTGGTATGTTCGGCGGTCTCAACACAATGTACGCAGCGTTCTCGGCCCGATTCCGCGAGATCGGCATGCTGCAATCTCTGGGTTACTCCCGCAGGGCCGTCGTGCTGAGCTTCATCCAGGAATCGCTGCTCATCTCCGCGATCGGTGCGTTGATCGGATCGGCCTTGTCGCTGGTTTTGCTTGACGGGGTCGCAATTCGGATTAACCTTGGAGCGTTCGGATTGGTCCTGGACACTGCAACCGTAGCCACGGGGCTGGTGGCGGGGCTGTCCCTTGGATTGTTCGGCGCCGTGCCGGCGGCCATACGTTGCTTGCGTCTGCCGATAACCGAAGCATTAAAGGCTTCATAAATGATCATGCTAATACCTCTTTTGAAAGGAGATTCAAAACATGAAGAAAAAGAAAGCCTCATTATGGGTAACGTTCGTTCTTGCAGCTCTTGCTATCTCAACGATGATCGGCTGCAAGAAATCCGATGACGCCGGCAGCGCATCGACGGTATCACTTCCGGCAAGCCTTTTCCTGGCCGCAGCTCCGGGTGAACCGGTCGCGGTAAAGCAGGTAAAGGCACAGGCCCAGGAAGGTGACGAAGTGATCGTCCGCGTTGTTGTAGGCGGAGAAGTCAATGTCTTTGTGAAAGGCCGGGCGATCGTAAAGGTTATCGATACCGAGATGAAGAACCTCTGCCTATCTCCAGACGATAGCTGCAAGACTCCCTGGGACTACTGCTGTTCGACGACCGAAGAATTGCAGCCGCATCGAGCGATGGTCAGAGTGATGGACGACGAGGACAAGACTCTGAAGGTCGGCCTGAAAAACGCAGGTCAAATCGAGGAACTGAAGACTCTTGTCGTCAAGGGTGTGGCGGCTAAAGGCTCGGATGAGAAGAATCTCATCATCAATGCCCGGGGAATCTATGTCGAAAATTGAGCTCTCACTTGGAACATCGGTCCTACGAACCATACGGTCTACTTTCTTGCCAGACGGCGGGAGTTCGCTTATGCGTAGTATTTCTGCACACGCCTGCATAATCCTGGTAATGACCACGCTGGGGTGTCGAACATCCAGTCCTGTAGACGCCCAGGCGGCGTCACGCCCGCTGGAGCGTGACATCCCGACGTACGAGGCGCCCGCTTACTGCGACCTCGATCTGACCCTGTCCGCCGACGAGCAACCTCTTGAGCCAAACACTCCGATGACGCTGCGGCAATCACTAGCGTTGGCCCTGCTGCACAACCCGGAGCTGCAAGCCTTCTCTTGGCAGTTGCGGGCGCAGGAGGCAAAGATACTTCAGCAAAGCCTCATGCCGAATCCCGTCCTTGGCACCAAGGTCGAGAATTTCGGCGGCTCCGACCCAATGAACAGATTCGAAGGCGCCATGACGACGTTTCGCATCAGCCAGCTTATCGAGCTTGGCGATAAAAGAGTCAAGCGAACTCGCCTAGCCGAGAAGAACCACGCGCTTTCGGCCTGGGATTACGAAGCCAAACGTCTGCAAGTTATAACCGAAGTCGCCCGGCGCTTCATCGAGGTGCTGGCCGATCAGCGCCGGATTCAACTGGCCCGGCAAACGCTCGAGCTGTCCCGACAGTTATATGATATTGTTAAAGATCGCGCTCGCATCGGGGTAATCCCAACCGTCGAGATCGACAAGTCTCTGGTGAGAGTATCCACCGAGCAGATCATTCTCAACAAAGCCCGGCTCAAACTGGAATCATCCCGACAACAGCTCTCAGCCATGTGGGGCAACTCGGCCCCGGCCTTCGCCAGCGTGCTGGGCGAGTTGAAAGTTGTCGAGGACATCCCGACTCAGGAGCAACTAATGGAATTGGTCTCTCAGAATCCCGACATCGCCCGCTGGAGCGCCGAAGTCTCGCAACGTCAGGTGGCGCTGGATCTGTCCCGGAGCCAGGCGGTGCCCAGCTTAAGCTTGGGCGTTGGAATTCGCCGGTTCAACGCCACCGATGAAAACGCCCTCGTCTTCGAACTCGGCCTTCCCCTGCTGATTTTCGATCGCAATCAGGGCGGCCGGCAGGAGGCTCAATACAATCTCCTGAAGGCGAAGTCTCAGCAACAGGACGCCGAGATTTGGGTCCGGACCCTGCTGATAGCCTATCACAAGAGGCTGGCCGGCGCCCACCACGAAGTCGTCACCCTGAGGGACACGACACTT
>CAZXZM010000140.1:0-4072 GCA_964645365.1 uncultured Pseudomonadota bacterium
CCTTTGGGCTCTAAAAGCCGCCTGAAAGTTCCGATGATCGAAGTTTCGTCATCAACGATTAGAATGGGGGCTTCATTCGACGCAGAGGACATGGGGCTAATGAGACCGTTCGATTCCCTGTTTTTTGATCTTTTCGATTAAAGTTGTGCGGTTCATATGAAGCAAATTGGCCGCTTGATTTTTGTTCCACTCGGTTTTCTTGAGAGCCGTCAGCAATAAATCACGCTCAAATCTTCCCACCACCTCCTTAAAGGAAAGGCCGTCTTCAGGTATCTCCAATGCAGTACTTGCGGTTGGAGAAGTGTCCCCCAAGAGACTCGAGGGGAGATCATTGATATCGATATGCCCATTCGGATTGAGCACCATGAGACGCTCCACCATATTCTCCAATTCCCGAACGTTGCCAGGCCACGGATATTCGATCAGACGTTTTTTAGCTTCAGTACTGATCTCAGGAACAGACATATTATTCTGCGCACTGAATTTTTCCAAAAAATATTGGATGAGAAGAGGAATATCCGAAACCCGCTTACGAAGCGGTGGCACTTCAATCGGAATAACATGGAGACGATAATAAAGATCTTCCCGAAACGTTCCTTCTTGGACCATCTTTTCTAAATTACGATTGGTGGCCGCAATGATCCGGACATTGACTTCCCTCACTTGATTGGAACCAACCGGCTCAAAACGACGCTCTTGGAGCACCCGCAGGATTTTGACCTGCAACTTGGGGCTCATATCCGCAATTTCGTCGAGAAAAATAGTCCCCTCATCTGCTTGGGCAAAACGCCCTTCACGGTTTCCAACCGCGCCCGTAAAGGCCCCTTTCACATGTCCAAAAAACTCACTTTCCAATAATCCTTCCGGCATGGCGGCACAATTGACAGTCACCAGAAGATTTTTGTGGCGAACGGACTGCTCATGCACTGCATTGGCGATCAATTCTTTTCCTGTTCCCGATTCTCCTAAAATCAAAACGGTGCTATCGGCCTCTGCTACCTTGCTAATGAGTTCAAACACCGATTGCATCTGCCGGCTTTGTCCAACCAATTGCTCAAGGTGACTCCGCCCTGCCAACTTCTTTTTCAGCTCAATGTTTTCCCGCTTGAGATGAGGCAATTCCAGCGCCTTCTCAATGATGGTTTGCAAATCATCCAATTCAAAGGGCTTGGTCACAAAATGATAGGCTCCCGCCCGAATCGCCTCGACTGCACTCGAAATGGTGCCAAAAGCGGTCATAATAATCGCGATAGCATCTGGATCTTGTTTTTTCATAGCAGCGACAACATCCTTGCCGGAAACTTCTGGCATCATGAGATCGACCAGCGCCAGGTCTACCCCTCCTTCATGAAAACGAGCCAACCCTTTTTTTCCATCATGCGCTAGAATAACGTCGTAACCCTCTTGCTTTAAGAATCGCTGCAGCGCCTTGCGCACTATCTCTTCATCATCCACAACAAGAATACATCCCTTGGATTGTCTGGCTTGATTGCGTTGCACGGTCATTGTCGATCCCCCTCTTCAGTCTGTGTCGTAGCTGGTAACTCGGGCAATTCAAGTGGCAGCGTAATTTTAAAACAGGTCCCTCGATCTATTTGGCTCTCAACATCGATTTGCCCTCCATGCTCCGAAATGATCGAATAGCAAATCGCCAACCCCAAGCCGGTTCCATTGGCTGCTTCCTTCGTTGTAAAGTAGGGATCAAAAATTCGGTGTAGATCCTTCTCTTGAATACCGTGTCCACTATCTTCTACTTCGATCGTCACTATTTTTTTGGTGGCATTGCCCTTGGTACGGATAGAAATAGTTCCCTCTTTGTCAATGGCGTGTGCTGCATTGGTCAGTAGATTTAAGATGACCTGCTGGAACCGATTAGCACTCCCTAAAATTTTTGGATTCTGCGAATCAAACTTAGCAACGAGCTCAATGCGGTTAGAACGGAGACGAAGACGAATTAGGGGAAGGATTTGCTCGATCACCTCGTTGATAACGACTTCTTGTCGATCGTCTTCGTGGGATTGCCGTGAGAAACTGAGCAAATTTTCGACAATTTCCTTACACCGAATCGCAGCATTTTCAATTTCAGACAGATCGGCGCGAATCGTACTATCGGTCGGTAGATCGCGCATAATCAATTGGGCAAAGGCCAGGATTCCTCCCAAGGGATTGTTGATCTCATGAGCCACCCCCCCCGCCAACGTTCCGACTGCGGCCATCTTCTCACTTTGCACCAGTTTGCGTTGCAATCGTTTTTCTTCTGTCACTTCCTGATAGTGATGAACGACCGCTTTCCGGCGTGAGGCGGGATCGACATAGGGATAAGAATTCACTTGGAAGTCACGATGACCCATCATCTGGTCGATCCAACTATTGGTCGGCTGCTCCCGTTTCAGGGTCGATTGTAACGGACATAACGGACAAATATCATGGCGCCCCGCAAAGATTTCGTAGCACTTCTTTCCAACCATCTGGCGGATGTCATTGCCTGATTTGAGGGCCGCTGAACGGTTGGCCCGTTGGATGATGTAATCCTCATCGATGATCAACACCGGATCGCCAATCGCATCGAAGGTCGACTCCCACATATATTTTCCCTGTGACAGGGTTTCGGCCAATCGCTCCAGTTCTTCGACACGGGCCTGAAGTTTTTCGAGGGTATCGGGAGAAGGAACAGCTTGGGGACGCTTCATAACGGTGTCAAAATTACCACATCTGTCAATAAAGTGGCAAGGCAGATCCTTGAAACGCACTGATTTGAATTGACTTTTTACCCTTGCTTCCCTAGCGTCCCTGGCGTTTCTGGGAGTCAAATCCCTAACACTTCAAGAGAATCATGGGAAACGCACCGACTGAACGGTACAAGGAGGCGGGGGTCGATATCCGCGCCGGCGATGCCTTTGTTGAAAAAATCGCCCCCCTTTTAGGGAAAACCCGTCGCCCCGAGGTTCGAGGAGGGATCGGGCATTATGCCTCTCTCTTTGCCTGGCCGGCAGCAGAATCAACCGGTTACCTCGCTGCCTCAACCGATGGAGTTGGAACCAAACTTCTCCTCGCCCGCCAATTACAGCGCTGGGACACCATCGGCCAAGACCTGGTCGCCATGTGCGCCAATGACCTCATCTGCGTAGGGGCCCAACCCCTCTTTTTTCTCGACTACCTCGCCACCGGCCGACTGGAGGCAGAAACGGCCACGGCTGTCGTTTCCGGAATCGCCACCGCCTGTCAAGAGGTGGGTTGCGCACTTGTGGGGGGAGAGACAGCGGAGATGCCCGATCTCTACGCGGCTGGTGATCTAGATCTGGCCGGCTTTATCGTCGGCTGGGTCTCTGAAAAGCAACTGATTGATGGAGCTAAAATCAAGCCGGGTGACACGGTCATTGGACTGGCGGCCAACGGTTTTCATTCCAATGGCTATTCCCTACTGCGCAAGATCCTGGACGAACAAAAACCAGACCTGACCAAACCGCTCACTGGTGAAACGGAGACCTTGGGATCCCAACTCCTTTGCCCCACTCCACTCTACGGACCCCGGGTCACCCCTTGGCTCAAAAAATACCCAATCCATGGCCTGGCCCACATTACGGGTGGGGGGTTGGTCGGAAACCTTCCTCGTATCTTGCCACCATCGTGTCGCATTCAATTGGAACGGGAACGGTGGCCTCGTCGTCCACTCTATCAGACCTTTCAAGAATGGGGTCAGATCAGTGAAGCCGAAATGTTAAAGGTTTTCAACGACGGTATCGGGTTAGTCATCATCCTGCCGGCCGACGCAGCGACCCCGTTGCTCAAGGAAGCAATGGGAACCCTCGAGGCCTGGACGATTGGTACGGTCCTGCCCCGCGAGCCCCAACAACCGGCGGTCGCGATCGGATGAGTCCGGCTGCTCGCATCGCGGTCCTCGTCTCCGGCAATGGGACCAACCTGCAGGCCATGATCGACGCGGTAAGCACGGGAACCTTGCCAGCTTTGATCGCACTGGTGGTTTCGAATCGCCCTGAGGCCTACGCCTTACAACGAGCCGAACAGGCGAATATCCCCACGCTTTGCCTCCCGAAGACAGAATACCCCGATC
>CAZXZM010000141.1:0-4008 GCA_964645365.1 uncultured Pseudomonadota bacterium
AAGGAAGGTGAAACATGGGTACAACAAGAACAGACGTGATCCGCTTGGGGATCTTTGATGACCTTGGTGGCGAAGTCGTAGTGTGGCCCGGTCGATCTGACGGGGGCACTACGGGATGGTTCTTGGGCACAGAGACCAACTTCCCGGCTCCGATGTTGGCGATGGGCTACCGCGACATGCTGGAAACCGAAATCTTCTACGCAGGTGACGCAGGGAAGGCTCTCGCGCTGTGGAACGGAGAGGAACGAGCTAAGGACGAGAAATACGAACGCCGGGAGGCCGTGTGAGCAAAGTAAAGAAAAGCATAGACCTTGGATTGGTCATCAAGCTGAGTGTTCCCGAAGGTATGACGGAACGAACACTCTTGGATGCTGTGTTTAATGCCATGCGCGGCGTAGGCGATCCCGATGACGGGGTGAACATGCTGGCTGACATTGGATACTACGTGGCCGATAAGATCGCAGAGAACTTGGAAGCTGTAGGTTCCGAGATTGAACACGGGGGAAGCAGCGGATACTGCCCCAAGCTGGAAGGGGACACACGTACTCCTAGGCAGCGGGCCATTGATTTGGAGGCACAGGGATGACGTGGCCGACTTCAAAAGAGTTCTGCGAGTCTTGTGGTGCCGAACGTCCATGTGAGCGATGTCGTGGGGTTCCTGTGAAGGCAGCCGAGATTCTGGAATATGAGAAAGAAGACTACTTGCTCATCAATAGATTCGGGCAAGTCGTGGCCGTAAGTGGGAACACTGACTTCGACTCCTACCCGGAGGAATACATCATCCTCAAGGTAGTGGAGAAAGCTGAGAAATAAACACAATCAGCAGGGGTTCCGATAAACACAAGTCCCCGTATGAAAGATGAAGGAAGGTGAGCGATGACGAAGATTCTCAAGGGTGCTTGGGTCACAGTGAAGGAAAGCATCCTGAACCACAAAGGGGAGATTCGCGCCAGCCGCCCCATCACTGATGAAGAGACAGCCCAGTGGTATCAGGGGCAGCGAGACGCCATCGCAGCGGCCATCGCCGCAGGGGAAGACACCTTCTCCATCGCTCGGGATAGTGCTGGCGAAAGCCGCCTCCCCCCCAAGTCGGTGAGCTTCACCCTCCACAAAGGCATCCAGTACAAGGTAGCCAAGGCTCGCTGCCGAGTTGCCCTCAGCTACGGGAACGCGACGGCGGGAATGACCGCTCTCCTTGATCCTCTGAGCGGTGAGACAGTCTACATCAAGCGTCATTGCTTGGAGGTAGCCGGTACAACCCCCGTCAAAGACGTAGAGTTGGGCGAAGCCGCCATCGCCGCCGTAGAGACCTACTTGGAAACCAAGGCCATGACGGTGAGCAAAGACGAGGTTGATGCCTACATCCCTCATTGGCTGGAGAGAGTCAACGAATGGCGCAAGGAACGGCACACGGCCCGTTGCCCCAACCTTGACTACAAGCCCGTGGAGATTGCAGAGGGTGGTCGCAAGTACACTAAGGTCGTCTATGAGGGCAGCGTGTACTGCTTCATCGAGCGGGCCACGGGTGAAATCTACAAGGCCCGAAGCTACAAGACTCCCGAGACGAACTTCGCTCGGGGCAGCATCTTCGTAAAAGACATCACTCACGCCGTGGGTGACTACGGTGCGAACTACGCAACCTGATAGGGTTCCCATAAACACAACTGACCGTATGAAAGATGAAGGAAGGTGAATGATGACGACGTTCAAAGTTGGAGACAAGGTGCGCTTCGGGCGCGATAACGGTGAGCAGAGCCTTGGCGAAGTAGTCAAGGTCAACCGCAAGTCGTTGAAAGTGAAGCTGCTTGAACCTCGGGGCCGCTACAAGGCTCACCGGGTTGGTGGTGTCTGGCGTTGCCCGCCCTCTCTCTGCACACTGGTGGACGGAGAGACAGGAGAAGCCACAGCGGTGCCTACGCGGTCGCAAGAAGAACTGATGCGAGCCATCGACATTGTGTACTGTGGCCTCTCCCCTGAGAACCTGACCTGTGACGGTGAACTCAGCCGCACGGCTTCGATGCACAGATACCGTAGCCTCAAGCGTCAGTTGAGAACGCTCTTTGCGGAGATTGGCCGCGAAGTCAGCGAGGGTGAGTGCTATCGCTACTTTGAGGAAATGAGAGCATGACCATCCCTACCTACAAGGTTGGAGACATAATCGCTTGGAGCCCGCGAGACGGGGGCACCGGGAAAGCGGTCGTAGTCAACATCCACGCACCCTTGGAAAAATGTGTTCGGTTGTTCAAGACATGCCTTGAACGAGAAGCCGGATCCGGCCTCTGCGGTTGTTACAGGGGTCTGATCGAATTCATCGGCATCGAGGAAATCGATGGTCCTGAACGGGTTGCGGTAGGTCCGATGCCCAAATGGGTCGCCGGAAACATCATGGCGGATGGCTCCGGCCAGTCGTTGCCGCCTGTGATTTACAGACCAAAGGGCGAGTACACCATCGAAGAGGTCAAGGTGCTCGGCTTTGAAGATGTGGACAACGAATACTGCCGCAAGCACGGCATTGAACCCGCATGGGATTGCATCGGGGACAGCACCAACGTCGATTGCGACTGGGAACCCGAAGGCGACGATTGGGGCGAGTGCCCCCACGATGGTTTCCCGTTGAACGATCACGCAATGCACTTCGCCCGAATGGCCAACGGGGAGGCTCATTGCCTCGCTTGCGCCGCCCGAGAGGTCTTGCAGGAGGCAGCATGAAGATCCCTACCTACAACATCGGTGACTTCATCCAAACCCGTGGACGCCTCGCAGGGCTAACTGGGAAAGTCATCTACTATGAGCCACCAGACGATGGTCTGGAAGATCATGGTGTGGTGATGTTCACCGTTCTTACCATTGAGCCCGGTAGCTATTGGGAGAGAGATCCCCCCACCGAAATCGGGGAAGAGGAAGGCATGTGCATCTACCATCCCGATAGTGAGTGGTACAGCAAGTGCGGCGGTGGCCAAGAGCCCGTCGTGATCAACCCCCAGGAAAATGAATGATTTTTTCTTTAGAGGGGGGTGCCGGAAGGCTCCCCATCCAGTAGGGATAGTGAAGACACCAACCAGCGTCCCAGCCAGTCGGCGCGGACCACGGAGGATGAAAAGATGACGACCTACCACGCAGCCCCCGAGACCCACAAGCCGAAGCACTGGCGAGCCCTTGTGTTGGATGCCATCCGTGGCGTGACTGGAAATGAAGTTCTGGCGGTTGCCCACTGGGACTCGGTGATCACCCACATGGGGTTGCTGTGCCCCGATCTGGATTGGGACAGCTACGGGGTGACGAGCAAGGACTACCCGCAGAGCCTTCGGGCCGTGACCCTCACCGCACTCAAGCTGCGCGATGAGGGATTGGTCTGCACCCCCAAGCGTCGGCACTACGGGCTGACCTCTGCTGGGGTGGACCGTGCCCGCTCCTATGGCTCCCACGTTGGTGAGGGTGCCGGTGATGCTGCGATGATGGGCAAGGTAGAGCTTGCGGTGGTCAACGAGACTCCTGAAACCCCCGCTGTGGCTACCGAGGCTCCTGTGCTTCGCGTAGTCGAGGAAGAGGTGGTGCCTACCGTCCTTCCCGAGCCCGGTACCCACAGCACCGGGGAAGGCTACTCTTGGACGCCCCCGGAGGTAGGGGAGACCACCAACGAAATCTACGCAGAGGATGCCTACCTGCGGCGAATCGCCATGGAACAGGCTCGCTGCTTCGGCGCATGGTCGAAGCGGGCTCCGGCTTGCAAGGCTTGCCCTCTGGCTTCAATGTGCCGCTCTGCGGTGGCTGGGCCGCTGACAGATATCGGTGCGAGCCTCGACGCTGAGTTGGAAAAGGCTTTGGCCCCGGCTCCCGAAGAGCCCGCAGAGGAAACGGTGGAGATCCCCTATGAGCATGCCGAGGAAACGGGCCGCGACATGATGGCACTCATGGAGGCCAACCCGACTTGGAGTTTGGTGGACGTGCCCTTTGAGAGCGTCTGCACAGAGTGTGGGGGAACCATTGGAGAAGGCACGCACGGGATGC
>CAZXZM010000142.1:0-4007 GCA_964645365.1 uncultured Pseudomonadota bacterium
CGACTTCTTCCCTCTCGAAAGAATCTTTTTCCATGACATGACACCAGTAGCAGGTGGAATAACCGATCGAGAGAAAGATCGGTTTGTCCTCTCGTTTGGCCGCTTGAATCGCTTCCGGCCCCCAAGAAAACCAGTGTACCGGATTGTCTTTATGCTGGAGGAGATAGGGACTTTTCTCTTGGCCGAGTCGATTCATATGTTTTCCTTTGGAAGGGGCTTGCACGAAGGGAGAGGATCCGAGGTTCCAGGCAACCAGCCCAGCAACTATGAATAGGGGAATGATGATCCGGAGATTCACGGCCTCATTGTAGGGTTGCGGGGGGTGACGTCAATTGAAGACTTGTCTCTCGGTGGGTGGGGTGCTAGGTCCTTAGGGATCATGACTGATCTCAAAAACAAAACAATTGTGATTACCGGCGCGAGCCGTGGCATTGGCCGTGCAATGGCCCTCCGTTGCGCAGCAGATGGAGCAAACGTTGTCATTGCTGCCAAAACGGCGGAGCCTCACCCTAAATTACCCGGAACAATCTATACCGTTGCCGAGGAAGTAGAAAATGCCGGCGGTCGTCCGTTGCCGGTAATTCTCGATGTTCGCTTTGAAGAAAGCGTTGAGAAGATGATCCAGGAAACGGTCGATAAATTTGGTGGAATCGATGCGATGGTCAACAATGCCGGAGCGATTAGTTTGACACCGACGGAAGCAACCCCGATGAAACGATATGATCTGATGCAGGGGGTTAATGTTCGAGCTGTTTTTCTGTGCAGCCAAAAAGCGATCCCCCACCTCAAGAAATCAGAGAACCCCCACATTTTAAATCTGTCACCCCCTCTTTCTTTGGATCCAAAGTGGCTCCAGAATCATGTCGCCTACACCCTTTCAAAATATGGAATGAGCCTGTGCACCATCGGTATGGCCGCTGAATTTAAAAAAGAGGGAATTGCGGTCAACTCTCTCTGGCCTCGAACAACGATCTGGACGGCTGCCCTGGCGATGTTACTCGGCGAGGACGGTAAGAAGGGAGCTCGAGAGCCTGAAATTATGGCGGATGCCGCTTATGAAATTCTCAAGACACCAAGCCGCGAGCTGACCGGGCAAACCTTGATTGACGAGGATTTCTTGCGCACCCGGGATTATGCTGACTTTGATAAGTACGCCTGTGTACCGGGAGAAGAATTGATGACTGATTTTTATGTGGAGCCAGTCGGATGAGTGATGTTGTCCTCGGGGAAAAGAATGGGGCGGTTTTTGAGATCATTCTCAATCGTCCCGATACCCTGAATGCAATGAATTATGAGTTGATCGATGGTCTCTACCGTCGGATTGCTGAGGCCAAAGAGGATTCGATCCGTGCTGTTTTGATTCGGGGCGAAGGGAGGGGTTTTTGTGCCGGTGGGGATATCCGCAAATTTGCGGAGATGGCCGAAGCGGGGCAGGGGGTGCCCCGTGAAATGCCGGACCGACTCCATGATATGGTCGAGAACCTACGCGCTTTGCCAAAACCGGTCATTGCTGCGGTTCACGGTCCCTGTGCCGGAGCCGGTTTGAGTTTAGTGCTGGCCTGCGACCTGGCTATCGCCGCCGACAACTGTAAATTTAATCTTGCCTACGTTGGAATTGGACTGTCGCCGGATGGAAGCTCTTCTTACTTTCTTCCACGCCATGTCGGTTCCAAGAAGGCGATGGAGATCTTTCTGACCGGAAGAAACCTCACCTCTCAAGAAGCACTCGAGTTGGGGCTAATCAATGAGGTCGTTCCGGCCGATCAAGTTCTGGCGAAGGGGCGTGGTTGGGCCGAAAGGATAGCCAATGGTCCGACGCTTGCTTATGCTAAGGTTAAGCGCCTCGTGGGTGAGGCGGCCCGCAATTCCCTCCATGATCAACTCGCCCTCGAAACCGATCTGATCTGTGAAAGTAGCACCACCGAGGACTTCCGTTCCGGAATCCAGGCCTTTCTTTCCAAGCAGAGACCCGTCTTTCAGGGGAAGTAATCCATACTTCTCATTAAAGAATTAATATAAGTACCTGTTTTATAATAATTATAAATTATTATTTTTTAGTGATTGGCGCTGGTACAATAACAGTACTTGGCAATGCAACGCCTTTCTTCTCATTCCGTTTCATTCCGTTTTTTTGGTTTTTATCCTCCTCATCCCTTTCTGTCTGGGGGTGCGTGGCTGCAGCGGTCAACTCACAATCGATGGGACCGGAGAAGAAGAGGAAAAAACGGAAGAAAAAACGGAAGAACAGGCGGATACAGCACCGGATGCTCCCGGAAATCTAGCCCTGACTGTGGGTGATGAGACGGTAAGTCTTAGCTGGGACGAGGTTGACGGGGCCACCTCCTATAAGGTGTACCGCAGCAGCTCTTCTGGGGAGTTTGATGAAGAGCTGACCGAAACGACGGAGAACGAGTATACCGATTCAACCGTTTCGGCCTGCTCGTCCTCTTATTATGTCGTGACGGCGGTCAACGACACCGGAGAAAGTGACAATTCCGATGAGGCTTCCGGGACTCCGACCCTCACGCCGTCCGGAGAACTCGACACCACCTTCTCGTCAGACGGTTTTGTCACTCAAAATAGTGTCGCGGGGGGGGGATAGACAGGACGAAGCCTGGGCCGTTGCGATCGATAGTCAGGGAAGGATCTTGATTGTCGGGGAAAGCGAGGGAGGAGGGGGGCACGATATTGACGATGATGATGACGACGATGATGAACTTCCAGAATATATGGTTCTCCTCCGCTTCAAGAGTGATGGTTCCCTGGATGATGATTTCGGAACCGATGGGGTCGCCCTCTTTGGAGAGATAGAAATCGATGAGGGCCATTTTTGGGCCCAAGATCTCGTCATCGATGAAGATGGCAAGATTGTTGTGGTGGGGGGCGAAGAGGAACTTGATGATGACGATGATGAAGACAATATTGTGGTCTGGCGTTTCAATGATGATGGCACTTTGGACAGTACCTTCGGAGGGCTCGGGGTAGTGATTCTCGACGACATTGGTGAAGCAGATGACGGGGATGAAGACGCCCACGGGGTCGCCCTCGATTCACAGGGGCGGATCTTGATCACCGGTCACGTAGACATGAGTGATGCTGGAGATGATGAATCAATGTTTTTGGTACGCCTCACGCGCCAAGGGACCCTCGACGGAACCTTTGGGGATAATGGTGTGGTGACTGAAAATAATGCCGTTGAAGACGCAGAGGACGAGGAGGGCAGTGACATTGCAGTCGACAGCCAGTGGCGGATTGTTGTGGTCGGGTTCGCCGGAGAGTGGGATGGCGATGATGATATGGTCGTCTGGCGTTTTCTATCCAATGGAGATCTCGATACCGACTTTGCCGATGACGGTATCTTTGTTCACCATAATGCCGGTGGAGGAGAAGATGATGATTGGGCGAATAGTGTCGTCATCGATTCCAGTGGTAACATTATTGTCGTCGGAGGGAGTGATACGGCGCCCAATGAAGATGATGATTTAGTGATTTGGCGCCTGGATGATGATGGGGACCTTGATACAAGCTTTGGTTTTGATGGGATTGTCACCTATGCCGGTCCCGGCTGGAGTTCGGGTGATGATGATGGGCTCGTGGTGGTCCTCGATGCAGAGGGCAAGATTGTCGTGAGTGGCCTGAGTGCCCAGGAATCCGATGATATGGGTGATATGGCGATCTGGCGCTTTGAGAGCGACGGCGATCTGGACACCACCTTCGGAGATAATGGGGTCTTTATCCATTCCGACGCCGCTGGTGGCGATTCAATCGATGGTGCGATCGGTCTCGCCTTTGATAGTTGTGGTCGAATCGTGGCCGCAGGGCTCAGTGACACCGACGATGAAATTGAAGATGATGAAGACGACGAGAGTGATGATAACGATATAGCGGTCTGGCGGGTTCAGTGAGTCGGTTCGGTCCGTTCGGCGATGACAAAGCGATACGGAATCTCTTCCTTTGCCGATAGCTGTCTGGGACTTTCTTCAACAATCTTAAACTGTTTCTCCCAA
>CAZXZM010000143.1:0-3848 GCA_964645365.1 uncultured Pseudomonadota bacterium
AGAATGATCGCCTTCGTGTTCTCGATAAATTAGAGTTTAAGGAGATCAAGACCAAGCAGGCCCAGGCACTTTTCGATAAATTGGCGATCAACAACGCCCTGCTCGTCTTAGATCAACCCAATGAAAATATTTTAAAATCGGTTCGTAATCTTCCTCGGATTGGAACGTGTAGCGCCGTATCACTTAATGTGGCGGACCTTCTGAGCCATGAATATCTGGTAGTAACCGAAAAAGCCTTAGGACAGATTGAGGCGCAATGGATGGCGGTGAAAGCGGTGAAAAAGGAGCAGGGGGCCTAATCATGGGATGCACCAGAATCGAAGAGGTGATTCAGAAGCCACTCTTGACGGAGAAGAGTGCGCGGGCCCAGCAATATCAGAATGCCCATACCTTTGCCGTCCATCGCCGGGCTACTAAATTGCAAATTAAGAAGGCGATTGAGCAATTATTCAATACGAAAGTTACTTCGGTTCGGACGATGATTATGCCACGCAAGTGGAAACGTTACGGCCGCACCGTTGGCCAATCACAGACCTGGAAAAAGGCGATTGTTATGTTGGCTGAAGGACAGACGATCGAACTTCCTGAGGCAAAGAAGTAGAATCATGGCGATTAAAAAACATAAGCCGTATACCGCTTCACGACGCCAATTGACGTCGGTTGATTATTCCGGTTTGAGTTCTGAAAAGCCGGAAAAGCGTCTTCTTGCCCATCTGGCTAAAAAAGGGGGACGGAACAACCGCGGCCGGATCACGATCGGGCAGCGCTCCGGCGGACATAAGAGACGCTACCGGATCATCGATTTTAAGCGCGACAAAAAAGATATTTCAGGGAAGGTGACGACGATTGAATACGATCCGAATCGTTCCGCCTTTATTGCCCGTGTCTCTTACGTGGATGGAGACAAGCGCTACATTCTTGCTCCACAAGGGCTCTCGGTTGGGGATACCGTTGTGGCGAGTGAAGAGGCGGAAATCAACCCAGGGAATACTCTTTCACTCAAGAATATTCCTCTCGGAACCGAGATCCATAACATTGAACTCCATTATGGTCGTGGTGGACAGATGGTGCGCAGTGCTGGAGCCGCCGCACAATTGGTAGCGATGGAGAGTTCCTGGGCGCAGGTACGGCTCCCCTCCGGCGAAGTGCGACGCATTGAAACCCGTTGTCGGGCCACCATCGGAGTTATTTCCAACCCGGATCATGAAAATGTTACGCTTGGAAAGGCGGGGCGATCACGGTGGCTCGGTCGTTATCCTCGGGTACGTGGTATGTGTAAGAATCCGGTTGATCACCCGCATGGCGGTGGGGAAGGGCGCTCCAAGGGGGGGAATCATCCAGTCACTCCGTGGGGAAAGCCGACCAAGGGGCATAAGACACGTCACAATAAGGCGACCGACCAATATATTGTCCGGCGCAGGAAGGCGAAGAGATAATGCCTCGTTCGATTAAAAAAGGACCTTTTGTGGATGGCCATCTCATGAAAAAGGTGGATAAAGCGCAGCGCGAGCACTCTAAGAAGGTGATTAAAACGTGGTCACGACGTTCAACTGTTACGCCTGAGTTTGTTGGCCTTACGCTCGCAGTTCATAATGGGCGGAAATTTATCCCAGTGTTTGTAACAGAAAATATGGTGGGTCATAAATTGGGTGAATTTTCTCCAACACGTACCTTTAAGGGACATATAGGCGGGAAGAAGGCAACGTAAGGATCCGTATGGAATTTCGTGCGAAACAAAGATTTTTAAGAATGTCCCCACGCAAAGTGCGTTTGGTTGCTCGGGACATTTCTGGCCGACCTGTTCAGGATGTGCTCGATTCGCTCCGCCTTATGCAGCAGGCGGCGGCGCGCCCGATTTACAAACTGGTTCATTCGGCGGTCAGCAATGCAGATCAAAAAGGGGGGATCAATGTTGATTCCCTTTATGTGAAACAGATTTTTGTCGATCAAGGCCCAACCTTAAGGCGCTATCTACCGCGGGCACGGGGACGGGCCGACCGAATCTTAAAACGAACCTCTCATATTACAGTTGTTTTGGACGAACGGAGCTAAGTAGGAATTATGGGACAAAAAACACATCCAGTCGGTTTTCGCCTTGGAGTGATTCGCCATTCTCAATCACGTTGGTATGCGAAATCCAATTACGCCAAGTTTTTACATGAAGATATCAAGTTGCGGGAGTACGTGAAAAAGACGCTCTATCACGCGGGGCTTAGCTTAATTGAAATCGAGCGGGCCGGCGGCAATATTCGCGTCAATATCCATACGGCTCGCCCTGGCCTCGTGATCGGTAAAAAAGGGACCGGCATTGATCAATTGCGTGAAGACCTCAAAAGACGCATTGGCAAAGAGGTTGTTATCAATATTCATGAAGTGCGAAAGCCGGAGCTCGATGCCCAGTTGGTTGCCGAAAATATTGCGATGCAATTAGAGCGGCGTATCGCCTTTCGTCGCGCGATGAAAAAAGCGGTCAGTTCTGCATTGAAGTTTGGTTGCAAGGGGATTCGGGTTCAGTGCTCTGGTCGACTCGGAGGAGGAGAGATTGCTCGGACCGAGTGGTATCGTGAAGGGCGTGTTCCACTTCATACCTTACGGTCCGATGTTGACTACGGTTTTGCGGAGGCAATGACTACCTATGGAAAGATTGGCGTGAAAGCCTGGGTGTATCGTGGTGATAAAATGGGAGAACACGCTGAAAAGGAGACAAGCTAGCCATGTTGATGCCCTCCAAAACTAAATACCGCAAGAGGCACAAAGGGCGTGTGTGGGGGCGTGCTAAGCGAGGCTATAATTTGAGTTTTGGCGATTTTGGACTGCAGGCAACCGAACGGGGTTATTTGACCTCTCGGCAGATTGAAGCGGCACGTATTGCAATGACTCGCATGGTCAAACGTGGCGGTAAAATTTGGATTCGCATTTTTCCAGATAAGCCGCTCACGAAAAAACCGGCTGAAACCCGGCAGGGAAAAGGAAAGGGTTCGGTGGAAGAATGGTGCGCCGTCATTAAGCCAGGACGGATGCTTTATGAAATGGAAGGGGTCTCTCTGGAACTCGCTCGTGAGGCCTTGACTTTGGCGGCCCATAAGTTGCCACTGGCGACCCAAGTGGTGAAACGGGAGGACTATCGTGACGCCTAAAGAGTTGCGTGGCAAAAAAGAAAAGGACTGGACGACACTTGAGGCTAAGTGGCGCCAGGAACTCAGCCTTTTGAAATTACAGGCCTCCGTGGGGCAGTGCCCCAATACGTCTCAGATCGGGATTTTAAAAAAGAATATTGCACGTTTAAAAACAATACAGCAGGAGCAAGAGAATAAGAATGAGTCCGGAAAAAACGCAGAATAATCAGTCGGTTTCGCATCGAAAGACTCGAACCGGTTTTGTAACCAGCGATAAGATGGATAAGACGGTGGTCGTTTCGATCGAACGACGCATACTTCATCCCCGCTTTCGTAAATATGTGCGACGGCACAAAAAAGTGAAGGCGCATGATGAAAAGAATACCTGCACGATTGGGGACTGGGTGCAGATCATTGAAACGCGACCCCTCTCGAAAGACAAGTGCTGGCGTGTGCAAAAGGTATTGCGAAAATCGGCTGAGGCAGGGTCGCTGTGATTCAGACCGAAACAGTGTGTGAGTCGGCCGATAACTCGGGAGCCCGTCGCCTGTTGTGCATTCGTGTTCTTGGGGGTTCCAGGCGGCGCTATGCAGGGCTTGGGGACGTGGTGGTTGTTTCAATTAAGGAGTGTTTGCCGAACTCGAAGGTCAAAAAAGGGGACGTTAAAAAAGCAGTGATTGTACGCACCACTAAAGAAGTTCGTCGTGCTGATGGGAGTTATATTAAATTTGA
>CAZXZM010000144.1:0-3836 GCA_964645365.1 uncultured Pseudomonadota bacterium
CCGACGGCGACATGGTGTCGGTCACGGTCGGGTTACCTGACGACCCGGTTCCGATCGAGCAGGACTACGAGATGGTCCCCGTGGATCGCATCACTACCCACCCGGATAACGCCCGCCGGGGCAACATGAAAGTGATACGCGAGTCGATCCGGGCCAACGGCTTCTACGGCGTGTGCGTCGTTCAGCGGTCAACGGCGTACATCCTCATCGGCAACCACCGCTACCGGGCGGCGATCGAGGAGGGGCTGACCGAGGTGCCGATCGTATGGGTCGACAAGTCCGACGAGGAGGCCCGACGGTTGTTGCTGGTCGATAACCGAACGACAGACCTCGCGGTGTACGACGATCAAGCGTTGGTCGAGTTGCTTTCCAACTATGCCGACGACAACGGCGGTCTGGTTGGTACGGGTTGGGATGATGCCGAACTTGCAGCCCTAATCAAGATCGTTGAAGAAGAAACGGTAGCCGAATCTGGTGACGAAAGCCCAAGTTTCGATCTGGCTAGTTTGCCTGATGTAACGATCGCTGATCCGAAGGTGCTGCCGGAGGCAGGCACCAAGTGGCGGCTCGGTCCTCATCTGCTGGTCGTGGTGGACGACATGATGAAGGATTGGCAGTTGTGGACCGGCGAGTTGAACGAGGGCGACTGGTTCGTTCCGTATCCGGGGCCGTTCATGCCGATGTGCGCTCCTGAGTCGCCTCGGTTGGTGTTCGTTCAGTCGGATCGGTATTTGGCTGGCTTGGTGATTGACCGGTGGAACAGTCTGAACCCTGCTGCTGAACTGGTTGGGCCATGAAGCAAACCGGCGGCAGTTGGGATCCAAACCGGCGGCAGTTGTTTTTCACAGCAGGATCAGGTGAAACAGACAAAGCAGAAATCGGAAAGGGAAACCGGTACATGCCGTTGAGCGCCAACCTGTTCGCCGTCAACGACCTCGCTGGAATCAACGGCAAGATCAGCCGGAATGGTTCGGGGTGGCGCAATGTGATGAAGTCGATCGACGCCGGGTGCCCGACGTTTCTCGACTCCGGTGTTTTCGCGATCACCAACATTCACAAACGCACTCACGGCACCACAATGGATGAGGCGCTGGCTCTGGCACCAGAGGAGATCGACCATTTCGACTGGTTGTACGACACCTATGTTGAGGTGTGTACCGAACTGGGTGACCAGTTGTGGGGCTACAACGAACTCGATCAAGGTGGCCGCGAAAACAAGATTCGGATTCGGCACCAGTTGGAAGGCTTGGGGCTGAAACCGATTCCGGTCTACCACCCACTCAACGACGGCTGGGGCTACTTCGATGATCTGGCTCAGGAGTACGACCGGATGTGCTACGGCAATCTGGTTCAAGCCGGGAACCACATCAGGAAACGGCTGCTGGCGACAGCGTATGAACGCCACACCGCCTACCCCGATCTGTTCATCCACTTCCTCGGGTTGACACCCAACGAGTTACAAATGTCGCTGCCGTTCGATTCAGCCGACTCGTCAGCGTGGACAGCACCGTTCCGCTGGAACCGACGGACGGTCAAGTTTGGAGCAGCAGGGCGTAAGCGGTGGCCCATCGCCGACGCATGGCTCCCGCCGTTAGACCAACCCATCCCAAACAGTTATGGATACGGCAACATGACGATCTTCGAGTTATGGATGGGGGCGCAGAACATGGCCGAGTACCAGAGGCAAAAGGTTGAGGCGTTCGGTTTAGACAACGCCTACTCGAAGGAGGCGTCGTGACCACCCGGTCGATCACAGTCAGGTGGACTCAGGTCGGGTTCCACAGGTGGCCCGAGGCACCACCGAGAAGGGCGTATCTGACGTCACGCCATCGCCACCTGTTCTATTTCGAGTTGACGGTCGGCGTCAGCCATAATGACCGCGACATCGAGTTCCATGACCTACGGGACTTCGCTGCTGCGGTGATTACCGAGCAGGAAATGGGCCGGTCGTCGTGCGAGGACTTGGCAACCACGATTCTTGAAGCAGTCGCTATGCATCTCAGCGCAAGCGGTGCCGAGGACCGACCGATGAGTTGCACGGTTTGGGAGGACAACGAGGTTGGGGCGACGGTGATGGTCGGTGGATAGGTAATGGCATACACCATCCGAAAGAAGTTTACGTTTGAGGCTGCTCATCAACTGGTCGACCACGATGGCAAGTGCGCCCGCCTGCATGGTCACAGTTGGGTGGCGTGGGTAGAGGTTCAAGGGACGGAGGTTTACTTAGACGGTCCGAAACGAAACATGCTGGTCGACTTCGCTGATGTGAAGAGTGCTGTGAAGCCTCTGGTGAACGGGTATCTGGACCATCACCATCTCAACGACACGCTGGGATGTGACATGCCGACGTCAGAATATGTCGCCAAGTGGTTGTTTGACAAAGTGGCGAACCTGATGCCGGGGCTGGCTGCTGTCGAGATCGAGGAAACCTGTACGTCGATGTGTCGGTATCAACCATGAGCGGGGATGGCCTTCTTGCCATATCTGAAATCTTCGGCCCGACTCTTCAGGGCGAAGGTCCGTTCACCGGCCGGGTAGCGGTCTTTCTCAGGTTGGGCCGCTGCAACCTCGATTGCTCATGGTGTGACACGCCATACACATGGGACTGGAAAGGCAAGAACGGAACGGTATACGACCCGGCAGCCGAGTTGACCCGCATGACGGTTAGGGAGGTGACAGAGCAGTTACGGAGCCTCATGCCCAATCCGTTCACGAGGGTAGTTGTATCAGGCGGCGAACCGATGCTTCAGACCACAGGACTTGAAGCGTTGGTGGCTGAACTGCGTTCGCTGATGGTGCCCAACATTGACATCGAAACGAACGGCACCCGCCCACCTATCGAATCAAGCGTTCTCGGCCTCGACGCAATCAACTACGTCATCAGCCCCAAACTGCCGTCCAGCGGTGTCTCGTGGGAGCACAACTGGTATGACACGCTCGACCTGTACCGGGAACGCTCTTCGATGGGATACGCGGCTCTCAAGTTCGTGATCACCGACGAGGTGGACATGGAGTGGGCCGACATTATCGTTGATGCCTGCGAGTGGGATGCTTCAAAGGTTTGGCTGATGCCGGAGGGCCGTACCGCAGCCGAGTTGGATCGAAATGCTCAGATGGTGGCGGCTCAGGCGTTAGAAAGAGGCCACAACTATTCGGACCGGCTTCATGTCCGGTTATGGGGTGACGAAAGAGGTCGGTAAGTGAACGAACAGGAAGCGGTCAAGACGCTGCTCACCATGATCGGGGAGAACCCTGATCGTGAGGGATTGGTCAAGACCCCTGAGCGGGTCTGTAAGGCGTTGAACGAGATGACAGCCGGGTACGCCCTTGATCCTGTCGGAATACTTTCCACGACATTCGGCGAGTCGTATGACGAGATGGTTGTCATCAAGGAGTACCCGTTCGTATCGCTTTGCGAACACCACATGTTGCCATTCTCAGGCATAGCGAAGGTCGGCTATGTGCCCGGTGACCGGGTGGTCGGCTTATCTAAACTCGGCAGGCTCGTTGATTGCTTTGCCCGCCGGTTACAGATTCAGGAGCGGTTGACGAAACAGATCGGCGAGGCGTTGGACGAGGTACTGGCCCCGCGCGGGGCGGCTGCCGTATTGACTGCAACACATCAGT
Source organism: uncultured Pseudomonadota bacterium (assembly GCA_964645365.1). Lineage (GTDB taxonomy): Bacteria > UBA10199 > UBA10199 > 2-02-FULL-50-16 > JAJFLM01 > CAZXZM01. Next base: position 3,628 of record CAZXZM010000144.1, read on the forward strand.
GTATGGCCTACCGGGGTGTAAATAAGAGTGCCGTGATGGTGACCAGTTACCTCAGCGGGTTCTTTCGCGATGACCCTAAGGCCCGGTCAGAGTTCCTGTCGTTGTGATTCTTTAGCCGGGAGCCGCATCTCTGTCACAGGCCCGTCGTAAGTTGGTCACCAGTCGCCGAGTGGCGGCTACGACGGACCGAGGAGGCCCATCATGGAAAC
>CAZXZM010000145.1:0-3832 GCA_964645365.1 uncultured Pseudomonadota bacterium
TCATGGGATGGGGGATCCTGGCCCTGCTAGTGTTGGCGCTCTTTGCGGTTCTGGGCAATCGCGGCCTCAAGCATCTCTACCATCTGCGTAAGGTCGAAGGGCACCTAGAGCAACAAATCGCGCTACTCAAGAATGAAAGTAAGCGGCTCGCCTATGAAATCCATAGCCTGAAGGACCCGAAAGTCCTGGAAAAGCTGATCCGGGAAGACCTCGGCTACCTCCGTCCTGATGAAACAGTCTTTTACATGGAGCGAACGGGAGGACGCTAACCGCTTGACACATAAACGCCCCTCCACTATGGTCCGCTCGCTTTTTACGAACCAGAAAGTTAGGAGTACACCGCATGTCAGAAGATACCATCTCAGAAGATTCCATCCAATCAGATCAAGAATCGGCCCCTTCGGGAGAGGAAGAAACTACTGAAGAAACTGCAGAAGAAACTGCCGAAGAAACTACTGCAGAAACTGCCGAAGAGACCGTTTCCGCTGAAAGTTCAGCCCCAGCTCCCGAAGGGGGTGGTGATAGTCTAGGACGCGTCAAGTGGTTCAATAATTCCAAAGGTTATGGTTTTATTGAACGCGATGACGGTCCAGACGTCTTTGTTCACTACTCAGCAATTGCGGGCGATGGCTACAAGAGCCTTCGTGAAGGAGAAGAAGTTTTCTTTTCCATTGTCGACGGCGCTAAAGGGCCTCAGGCAGCTAACGTCAGCAAAAAAGACGATTAATTCGCAAAACGACGGCGCCAACGACGGCGGATTTCATTCCACGTTGCTTTGGCAATGGTCGGCTTTTCGACCCGGTAATGTAGGTAATAGGGAACGACGCAGCCGCAACGGTCGCAGTCCGCCTTGGGGCCAAGCATGCACTTGTCTTTGATGCCACCCGTCGTGGTGAGCGAATAACCCTTTCCGGCAAAGATGCAATCGTCGGTGACTTTCTTGGAGTTTTTGGCCTTCATCAGCTCCAGGACCCGCTCCGGCATATCGATAAACTTGTCGTATTTTGTTCGCTTAAGTTCGAGCAATTGATCTAGAGCCTGATCGCGACGCTCCCACCCAATCCAGAGAGCATCATCGAGCCCTTCGATCGGGGTATAGAAATCGAACATCATCCCTTTAAGCGTGGTGGTCGTACTCCAGTCTTCCAAAACCTCTTCAATGGTGTCGACATTGAGTGAGGTCACGCACATCGCACCGGTAATTTGTAGATCGGGTCGATTGCAGTTCTTTTTCATGAGCTGGTAGAGCCCTTTTTGCCGCCGCATCCGTTCATGTGCCTCTTCATTGCCATCGATCGAGACATGGAAATAGACCTCCGGCCAATCGGGAAATGGAATGGTCCCATTGGTCACGATTAGGTTATGGAGGAAATGCTGTTTGCAACGTTCAATAATCCCTTTTTTCAGTAAGGGCTCTCCCCCAACCCAGGTACAGCTATGGAGGAAGCGCGATTGCTTTTTGAGCTCCAGGATACGTTGCTCCCAGGTCTCTGCATCCAGAACCCCCTCCTGCTCCTGCTCAAAGAAGTAGCAATGCTCACAGCGCAGATTGCATTGATCAGTAACATCGACTGAGATGAAAGAGCCCTTCGGAAAACCCATGGTGAAAAAGAAGGCCTGGGGAATCAGGTGGTACTTGAAGAAGGGCTTGATTTCGGTGTTGGCCCCGTATGTTTCCTCGGTTGACATAGCGACTGGACGGACCTACATCGGTAACCAATTTACTCAGCGTTAGCAAGCAAGAAGCCAGCCATGATTACTCTCACCAATTTTGAATCTGGAGCATTGCGAATTGATAGTGATGCCGACCGCTCACTAGACCTCTCACACGATCAAGCCCACCGCCTGATTATGGCGGCGCGAATGCACAGCATCGATCCCTTTGTCGAAAAACTTTCTTCCCTCATTGAGCATGAGGGAATCTGCCGGGAAATCCTGGCTTTATTTGCAGCCGCCCAAGGGAGTGATCGCTGGAACCTGAAAGAAAGTTTTTCCCGACTGCAAACCGTAACGAAGGGATATGTGCCTCAAAATCCCGAGTCTGTCGTTGAATCGATCTGCTTGGGTTCTTCCTAAGATCAATCAAAATCAAACAATTCGAAACTATTAACTTCCGGAATTTCCTGGCTGGTCAGGAGGTAGGTATTGAAGAAGGTTTCGTAATCAAAGTTATCCCCGACCAATTGCTCGAGGGCATCGAGGATATCGTCCTGATCCCAGGGAGTATCGGTCAGGCCAAAGTTTTGATACAGATATTGAAGCAGGGCATCTAGGCTCGAGCCGTTGTCCCGAAGCTCCTCCTCCAAAGAGTAGGCGATCATCGTAATCCGTCCTAGTAAAACGAGGTAAGCGTCATTGTTAGAAGTGTTATCGGTCCCCACCTCATCGGCTAGATCGGCAACGGAGAGATCATCCCCCGTCCCAATCGCATCGCGGTAATCGTCTTGGCGCCCTTCCATTCCGCTGGTATAGCGGGACCCGCCGCGTGCAATTTGCTCCAGTCGGTGTCCGTTATAGAAAACTGCCCCTTCACTGATCCAGGTCTCTAGCTGAAAGAGGTTGCCGCTCTGGTCCGAAATGTGGGCAATCAACTTTCCAATCCAAGAATGAACCATTTCATGACAAACCGCCTCAAACCCTCCCCCATCAAAGAGATTGTTACTGATAGAAGTCCCTACTTCGGACAGAGAAAAAGACGAATCGTCACTCGGGTCCCTTAATTTGACGGCGTATTTATCGTAGCGATAACCCCCAAAGATATGCCAGGCGGCATGAAAGCAGGTGAGAATGGTCTCGGCAAAGTCCTCGGCGTTAGTACTGTTATCGTTATGAACCGCCACCGAAACAGCGGTCCCGTGGATTGTTTCTGTTTGGATGGTATAGTCGTCGGTATCGAAATCAAAGTGGTCGGCATCCCCTTGTACGCTATCTTCGGCCAGACCGACCGTATGGGCTAGCTTTGTCGCGGGAGTTCAGACTGTGCTTAAGTCATCGTTGGCAACACCAACATCTTCCCAGGAAGAGACCGAATCGTCGTCATCATCGTCATCCCCTCCACCGCCGCCTCCCCCGGAACCACCACAGGCGACCCAGAAGGGTAACAGGCAGAGAAGGATAAAGGCCAATCTCTTAGTCATCATCGTCAATAATATCGCCGCAATCGATCTTATCGTCGTCAATCTCTAGCAACTCACAGGCCGTTGTATCATAGTCCTGGAAGACGATCACCCCTAATTCTGTACCAGTGCAATCGTATTCTTCATCGGTTCCATTCTCATTATCACTCCGGAAACCGATAATATCCGGTTCGCTTTCGCTCGGAAGTGTTTCATTTTCTACATCATCGACAAATGTGGAATCGGGATCGGGTAGTGTTGTATCGCCGTTCCACCCTTCTGTGCTCGTGCGATCAAAGGGGCCGTCATCATTGGTACCATTCTCCCGTATCTTCAGGGCTCCATCACCAAAGGCCCGGTCACCAATATTCTCCGACGTTCCGTTAATGACCTGGACCTTACCGTAACCTGCACCAGTGCTGTTGTTTCCATTGGCCTGAAATTCACTGAAGAAGCCTTGCATCGTCCCCTCATCGGCCGAACTCTGGGAGTAGGTAATCTCTCCCCACTCATCCGTTGTCCCTTCATCGGCTTCCCGATCACGATTGAAACGCATGGTCACGCTCTTCGAGGCAAAAGCAGTCTGACCATTATTGGACGTCAATTCTCCAGAGACGACACCTTGAAACCAATTGGTCTCAGGGGCATCATCGTCGTCGTCATCGTCGTCATCCCCTTCGTCAAAGGCACGCACCAACATCGAAAAATCGGTTCCA
>CAZXZM010000146.1:0-1637 GCA_964645365.1 uncultured Pseudomonadota bacterium
CTGGAGGATAAAGTTGAGTTGTTGTTACTTGGTTGTCATGTTACAGGTGGCGGTTTGATAAGACAATTTAAAAAAGAAAAAGTGCATTATTTGGCAATAGATCATGATCCAAGTGTTGTTGCATGTTTATCAAAACGAAAAATTCCAATTGTTTTTGGTTCTGCTGACGATTCTGAGTTGCTAGATTCAATACCTCGCAAGGATCTAAAGATGGTTATTTCAACTGTCCCTGATTATGGTATAAATTCTTTCCTCATAGCATATTTCCGAAAGAGAAAAAAGGGGATTAACATCGTTTGTGTTTCCAATCATTTCAAGGACGCGAAAAGGCTTTACGATCAGGGAGCTACTTATGTGCTCATGCCACCATATTTGGGGAGACGGTTCATTACGGACTTATTTAAGGCTAATAAATTGGACAAAAAGAAATATAACAAAGAAAAGAAGCGTCATTTGGCTGATTATAAATATATAGAGAATAAAACGTTCTAGCTTGACATTAGGCCCGATTGTGGATATTATATTTATGTATGAATAAAGTAGTCGCACATCATCATCACCATTTCAATCAATAACGTTGGTTGCGTCTTTTGTATAGATTGCTAGCCAACGGGCTAGCTTTTTTGAACCTTTTAATAATTATGGCGAACGTAGCTCAGTTGGTAGAGCATTGGTTTGTGGTACCAGTGGTCGCGGGTTCGAGCCCCGTCGTTCGCCCCATTATATATTAGCAATAACTTAATATAATACTTATATGCAAAACGAAGCATTGCAACGCGCGAAAGGTGTTCGCGATTTTGGGCCAGCAGAGAAAATCGCCAGGAACAAAATTATTTCCACTTTAAAGGAAGTGTTTGAGCGATTTGGGTACAACCCGATAGAAACACCTGTTATTGAGAGATATGAACTTTTTGCTTCAAAGTTTGGAATTGGACAGGAGTCTGACGCAATGCGTGAGACTTTTAAGTTTCAGGACCAAGGTCAACGAGATTTGGTGTTAAGAACTGAATTTACTGTTCCTTTTGCCCGTTTTGTTGGTATGAATCCTCAGTTGAAGATGCCTTTCAAAAGGTATCAAATTGGAAAAGTGTTTCGAGACGGACCTATAAAACTTGGTCGTTATAGAGAATTTTATCAATGCGACGTTGATGTTGTTGGAGTTTCAAATCCAGCGGTTGACGCAGAATTGTTGAATTTAATTAATGCTGCGCTTTTAAAATTAGGTTTGGACATTGAAATAAAAATAAATAATCGTCAAATCTTGAATGCAATACTTGATGATGCGGGTGTACCAAAGGATAAACAAACTTCAGCAATAATTTCAATTGATAAGTTAGACAAAATTGGTGATACTGGCGTAAAGGCTGAATTAGCAGAAAGGGATGTAAATGAGGAGATGGCTAATAAAATATTATCAACACTTTCTTTGTCCGGTAATAATATGGAAAAGATTGATAGATTAAGAGAAATGATTAATGAAAATTCTGGTATTGATGAATTGCAAAAAACTATTGAAATAGCTCAACAAGAAAATGTAATTTTTACTCCTAGTTTAGCTCGTGGATTGGCATATTATACTGGTAATGTGTTTGAGGTATTTTTGAAAGATACATCCAAGCTGAGCTCTTCGATTTGCG
>CAZXZM010000146.1:1671-3824 GCA_964645365.1 uncultured Pseudomonadota bacterium
AATGATTGGTGGATTTATCGGTGAGGAGGATGGTTTTCCTGCTGTTGGTGTTAGCTTTGGACTAGATACGATATTTGATGCACTAAAACTTGACGGAAAGGAATTATTGGCAAAGCAGTCAGTTTCAGATGTATATATAATCCCACTTGGATCTGAAAATTTTGAACCATGTTTCCGCGTTGCTCAACAATTAAGAGAAAATAACATTTCTGTTGATATTGATTTTTTGGAGCGAAAGATAGGCAAGAACATGGAATATGCTAATAGCTATGGAATGCCATGGGTAATATTGGTTGGAGGTGAGGAAATAAAGTCTGGTAAGTATTCCTTGAAAAATATGGTTAGCGGTGAACAGGAAAGTTATTCAATCGAAGAAATTATAAACAAAATAAAAGAGTAGGATTGTCAAATAACAGAAGGGGAGCGCTTGCTCCTCTTTTTTAGTTCAAATGTATTCTTGACTAGGAGTCTCTGTAGATGGTATTCTAATCTAATGGTATTTGCTATACAGTCGTACCAGAGTTCCTTTCTTTAACCAACATGACCGGAGGTGCCAAATGAGCACGACAGGAGAACCTGGTCATGGCCGTGTGATTCTCACGGGCCGTGATCTGACCTCAGCACAAGTTGTTCTAGTAGCCCGTGGATCAAACGGTGGCTTCCCGCAAGTAGTTCTTTCAGATGAGCGTCGCGCTCACATGACGCGCATGAGAGATGCAGCCGAACGCAAGATCACAGATGGCGAGATCATGTACGGTGTGAATACCGGATGTGGTTCAAACCGTGATCGAGTTATTTCTTCAGAGGACCTGGCAAGATACCAGGTCAAGTATGTCAAAACGCATGCTTGTGGGTCTGGTGAGCCGATTCATACAGAGGTTGTCAGGGCCATGATGCTGCTGCGCGTGAATTCATTTGCAGTTGGCAATTCGGCAATGACGCTCGAACTCTGTGATCTTCTTCTGGACCTACTCAATCGCAATATCGTGCCAGCAGTTCCAGAGTTCGGGAGCGTTGGAGCGAGTGGCGACCTTGTTCCTTTGGCTCACATCGGCACTATTCTGATAGGCGTGTCTGGTGCTCAAGTCTACTATCATGGGGAGCTCAGAGATGCTCTCGAGGTATTCGAAGGGGAAGGTCTTCAGCACCACACTCTGCGCGCCAAGGAGGCAATGGGCCTCACCAATGGTTCAACCTTCATGTTGTCCATCGCCACCTTGGCGTTGAATGATGCGAAGGGTCTGCTCGATCTTGCCAATCTCGACGTTGCTCTTCACATGGAAGCTATTCGTGGGGAGGGTAATGCCTTTGACGCTCGTATTCACGAAGCTCGTGGTCAACAAGGACAGATCTGGGTAGCAAGCCAGGTTCGAGCCCTTCTCGAAGGCAGCCAGAGAACAACTCGAGCTGCTCAAGCCGTCAATTTCCCATTCGAAAGTTCAAGTTGTATGCCAGACGGTTCGAAGGGACCACGTGTGCAAGATGCCTATTCTGTTAGAGTGGCTCCTCAAGCTCATGGAGCTGCGGCTGATTCTCTTATCTTCTTCGAGGCGGTTGTTCAGCGAGAGCTGAATGCCGCAACGGACAACCCCCTTGTTTTCGAAAAGGAAGATGGTGGGTTCGACGTTCTGTCCGGTGGCAATTTTCATGGCGATCCCCTGGCTATTCCGCTGGATACGTTGGCAATTGCACTCGCCAAGCTCGGGAGTATCGTAGAGCGTCGACTCTATCGACTTCTAAATCCCGCTTTCAATAGTGGGTTACCAGCGAATCTTTCTGGTACTGATGCATCTGATGATACTGGATTCATGATCGTTCAGTATTCACAAGCTTCTCGAGTCATGCACAACATGGGCTTGGCTGCTGGATGTTCAACTCTGAATATCCCCACTTCCATGGGTCAGGAGGACTATGTGTCCAATGGCGCTAACAGCGCCTGGGTTATTCGCAAGTCCCTTGGGAATCTGCGTACCATTCTCGCAATGAGTCTGCTTGCAGACTGCCAGGCAGTTGACCTGGGTTCTCGGTATTTGGAGGAAGGCATGCTCTGGCTCGGCGCTGGAACTCAGCGTGCCCATGACCTCATTCGAGAGCACGTTCCTATGATGGAGGAAGATCGTTTTCTCTATCCAGACATCCAGACTGTTCGACGA
>CAZXZM010000147.1:0-3646 GCA_964645365.1 uncultured Pseudomonadota bacterium
GCATAGACGCGATTTTCGTGTCCCCATATCCCGATCAAAAAATACATCGGGACCAGCATCATCTCCCAGCAAAAATAAAAGAGAAATAGGTCGCGGGCTAAAAAGACGCCGAGGATGCCGCCAATAATCCACAGGAGGCAGGTGTAATAACCTCCTATTTTAGTTGTGATCTGCTTCCAGGAAGCGAGTACAGAAACGACGGCGAGCAAAGTCGTGAGCAGAACGAACAACAGGCTCAGTCCATCGAGCGCGAGTGAAAAATGAATGCCATAACGGATCAACCAAGGAAACGAAAAATGCGTTTCCCAATTGGCGGCGTCGGTCGGGTGACTCCTCCAGAGATAAAGTGAAAGAACAAAGAGAGCGATAGAGGTGAGTAGGGCGATAATTCGTGCGCTGCCCGGTCGCAGGCGTTCCGCCGGGTAGCTCAGTACGGCGGCCCCCAAAGGAAGAATGAGCAAGAAAAGGAGTGTTATTGCCACAAGACCCCCGCGCTAATTAAGAGAACCCCCACGACAAAGCCAATAGCGTACCAACGGATCCGACCTGATTGGGTGGCACGTCCAATGGCATAGGTTTTTTGTGCAAACGAGGCCGTTTGCACAAAAATAGAATCGATCCATTCGGGCCGTAAAATTTTCGTTAGTGTCTGGAAGCCACGAACAAAAATGAGTTGATAGGTTTGGTCCCAATAAAATCCTGTGGCGGAAAGAACCGTCGCTGTCTTACCGATTCCTTGCTGGGCCCATCGTTTTAATTGAGGAGATAAGCGAACAAAAAATAGAATGCCAATTCCAATTCCGGCAAGAGAAACGACCGCTGCAATTGTTTGACTCAACATTTCGGCAGCAAAGCTACCGGTCAAGACCGGGGCGCGCGAAAAAACCGGTTCGATCCAATCCGACCAGGGGTGCCAACCCCCGAGTGTGTGTGGAATCTCGACAAATCCAGCGACGATTGCAAAAAAAGCAAGGATCACTAACGGCCCTTTTATCAACCAGCCCGGAGGGTGCAGTTTCGTTGTCTGGGCGGAACCAAAGAAGGTCATCAGGACCATTCGTGTGGTGTAGAGACCGGTCAGCCCTGCGGTAAGAATGCCCAAGGACCAAAAGCCGAAATGCCCTCCGGCGTAGGCCCCCCATAGGATGGCATCTTTGCTGTAGAAACCGGCCGTTACGAGGGGAAGTGCCGCCAGGGCTCCCGAACCGATGACAAAGGTCCAGAAGATGACCGGCAACTTTGTTCGCAATCCGCCAAGTTGGCGCATATCTTGTTCGCCATGCGCGGCATGAATGACCGCCCCCGCCCCCAAGAAGAGGAGTGCCTTGAAGAAGGCGTGGGTCATGAAATGAAAGATCGCAGCTCCAAAGGCCCCGGTACCGAGCCCCAAAAACATGTAACCAATCTGACTGATCGTTGAGTAGGCGAGTACCCGTTTAATGTCATTTTGTCCCAGGGCGGTGATTGCTGCATAGAGAGCGGTGATTGCACCGACGCCGCCAACTAGAAGAAGGACTTCTGGGCTGGCAAGAAAGAAGGAATGGAGACGGGCAATGAGATAGACGCCAGCCGTGACCATGGTTGCGGCATGAATCAGCGCCGAGACGGGTGTCGGTCCTGCCATTGCGTCGGGGAGCCAGACATGCAGTGGCAGTTGACCCGATTTACCGACAGCGGCTCCCAATAACAGGAGGGCGATGACAGTGGGAAGAAGGACGTTTGTAAAGTGACCCGCCTCGAAGACGGTGGTGAGTGTCGGAATCGACCAGGTTCCAAAGGCCCCCCATAAAACAAAGAGGGCGATCATGAAGGCAACGTCCCCAATCCGCGTGACGATAAAGGCCTTTTGAGCGGCATGGCCGTTCGCCGTTTCACGATACCAAAAACCGATTAGCAGATACGAGCAGAGCCCGACTCCTTCCCATCCTAAGAAGAGCAAAAGAAGGTCTTCGGCGAGCAACAAGATCAACATCATGCTGACGAAAAGATTCAGGTAGGCAAAGAAGCGGGCAAACCCCTCGTCATCGGCCATGTACTCCACCGAATAGAGGTGGATCAGGAGGCCAACCCCGCAGACGACACCGACCATCGTTGCCGATAAGGGGTCGAGCCAGAAAGAGAAGGAGGCGAAAAGGGGACCCACCCCTTCGATCCAGGTTCCGATATTTTGTGAAAGCCCGGCGGGGGCCTGGCCGATAACGGACGCGGTGATAATGCCGGAGGCTGCAATGCTGGCGCAGCCGACGGTCGCTGCGATTCGCTTCGAGAAATAGCGACCCCCCAGGGCGAGTAACCCAAAACCGATCAGTGGAAAGAGTGGAATCAGTACTAACATCTAACCTTGTAGCTCCGTCAGTTGGTCGGGATCGAGGGTGCCCAAGCGGCGGTGCACTTGGAGGAAGAGAGCCAGTCCCACCCCGACTTCGACTGCTGCCATCACCAACAAGAACAGGACCATGATTTGACCGTCAGCGCCTCCCCACTTCGCACCGGCGGCGACCAATAGCAATGCGACTCCATTTAAAAGGATTTCAACACCGATGAGGATGAACAAAAGATTGCGTCGGGTCAGGATGCCGATTAGTCCAATCAAAAAGAGGGTGATCGACAGGCAGAGAGTGGCTTGAAGGGGTAGCTGGATCATGATTCGCGATGGCTCCCAAGGTGATAGGCCCCCAACAGCCCGACTAATAAAAAGAGGGCGACCAGTTGTAGGCCGATACTGTAATTTTCAAATAGAGTTGTTGCGAGCTGTGCCGGTCCGACCGAGGTCAGCAGGATCGGGGCCGCGGGACCCTGGAGTAGAAAAAACCATTCAATCCCCAAAATGAGTACCAACACCAAGGGACCGAACCAGGAGAGTTTCATGCGGCGACTCTCTTGAGGATCTTCCTTGTTGTCTGGATTGATCATCATGATGACAAAAAGGAACAGAACGACGATTGCCCCAGCGTAGACGATGACCTGGAGGGCCGCCAGAAATGGGGCTCCTAGCTGAAAAAAGAGTCCTGCTATGGCCAACAACATCACCACCAAGTAAAGGATGGCGTGCATCGGATTACGTCGGGTGATTGCGAGCAGTGCCGTTAAAACGGCAATGCCGGCGCAGCTGTAAAAAAAGATTTCACCCGTCATGGCAATAGGCTCCGAATATCGACCGGGGGTTTTTCGTTTTCCCCTTCTCCCTTTTTCTTGTCTTTCAGTTCGATGCCGGAAAATTTATAAAAATTATAACCCGGGTATTTGCCAGGCCCATCTACGAGCAGGTGCTCTTTTTCATAGACCAAGCTGTTGCGATTGTATTCGGCCATTTCAAAGTCTGGAGTGAGTTGGATGGCGTAAGTTGGGCAGGCCTCTTCGCACAGGCCACAAAAGATACAACGTGAAAAATTGATCCGAAACCACTCAGGATATCGTCGGTTATCTTCTTCCCGTTCGGCCGCTTGAAGGGCAATACAGTCAACCGGACAGACGACTGCACAGAGATGACAGGCGACGCACCGCTCTTCTCCATCCGGATCCTTCGTTAGGACAATCCGTCCTCGATAGCGGGGTGGAAGGTACGGTTTCTGTTCCGGATAGCAGACCGTTTCCGGTTTCCGGAACAGAAGATGTTTCAAGGTTACCCAGAGTGATCGCAGTAGAC
>CAZXZM010000148.1:0-3630 GCA_964645365.1 uncultured Pseudomonadota bacterium
GCTTTCTTGATTTTAATATCCATAACCGCCCCCTTTCTTAAATTACCTTATATAAAAACTAGTAGTAGTCGTAGAGACTGTTCATAGGGTGGATAGCTCAGTAACATCCTGTCAGGGATCGACTTTTTTAAAACAGGGAGTGTTGAAAACAGCTGGATAAGTTCTTTCGTAAACTGTGCGCCTATCCGCAAAACCCTTTATCCCTAAAGAACCCCACTACTTATCCCAAGCGAACAGGGGATAACAAGGGGGAAAATATTATAAGTTGAGTCTCGATTCGATCGTCTGGAGCTGTCGCCGTAATTCTCCATCCTCTTCTAGGCAGCCGCGGATCTTGGAAACCGCATGGACCACCGTCGAGTGGTCCTTCCCCCCGAATTTATGGCCGATTTCAGGAAAGGAGGCCTGGATGTGTTTGCGGCACAGGTACATGGCAATCTGACGGGGAAAGGCGAGAGCTCGCGTTCGACGTTTCCCGAGAAGATCGGCTAACCGGAGCTGGTAGAATTCAGCCACCACCTTTTGAACTTGGCCGATCGTAAGTCGATCGGCGAGATCCTTGATAAGGGAGGTGAGGACCTCTTGGGCCAGCTGGATTGTGATCGGTTGGCCCAGTAAGGAGGCAAAAGCGGAGAGCCGGACCAACGAACCCTCCAATTCTCGGATATTCGACTTGATGGTGGAGGCGAGAAAGAGGGCGACCTCATCGGGGAGGTTGACATGGGCCGCTTCCGCCTTCTTTTTGATGATGGCAACCCGGGTCTCCATTTCCGGAAGTTGGATATCGGCAATCAGCCCCCACTGAAAACGGGAGCGAAGCCGCTCCTCCAGTTTGGAGATATCGTTGGGGGAGCGGTCACTCGTAATAACGATCTGCTTTTGGCTGTTATAGAGACGATCGAAGGTGTGAAAAAATTCTTCTTGGGTCCGCTCCTTGCCGGCGATGAACTGGATATCATCGATGAGGAGGAGATCACAGGAATCGCGGAAGGTCTGACGAAACTGGTTCATCTGATCGAAGCGGATCGAGTGGACGAGTTTGTTCATAAATTGCTCGGAACTGATGTAGCTGATCCGTACCTCCGGAGAATTCTTGCGGATTTCCTGCCCAATCGCATTTAAAAGATGGGTTTTCCCCAAACCCACCCCTCCATAGAGAAAAAGGGGGTTGTAGTTTTGGGCCGGGGAGGCGGCTACCGCCCGGCAGGCAGCGTGGGCAAACTGATTCGAGGAACCGACGACAAAATTTTCAAAGGTGTAGCGAGGATTGAGCAGGGTTCCTGGGATATTAAGAGAAGAAGAAGGGGGAGTGGTCCGTCGCGGGGGGTGATCGGTCGCGGGGGCCGGTGCCTTCGCATCGAGGGTCTCGTCCACTTCAATTTCAATCGGGGCCCCATCCCACTTGAGCTCTTGGAGGCAGGCCTCTAGCTCGGTCAGGAAATTCTCCTGAATCCAGTCCCGGACGAAACGGTTCGGGACGGCGACGCGAAACCCTTGATTATTAATGGAAATTGGCTTGGCCTGCTGATGCCAAGTGGTGAAATGGATCTCTTTAATACGCCCTTTTAGGATCGCATTGAAGTCCTGCCAGAGCTTTTCGTCCATCGCCTGCACAAAAATATCCCCACACTTATCCACACCTGTGGATAGCTAATATTTAACTCACCTCATTTTAGGACCGAGCTTCCGGTGGCTGCGCGACTTGCCCCAAGAAGCCTATCGCCAGGACAGGCAGGAGTGATTTCTCCCTCAAAAACTGGATCGCCCAAAAAGTGCCACCGCCCTTCTCCAGGTCGTTACTACAATTAGGACCGGCAGCTCTTTTTTGACGCTAAAGCTTGAAATCTTTTTCCACCCTGCTTGTCAAAGAGGGAGCATAAGTAGCGATCCACCCCTTCTTTTGCAAGACGATTTTTGTGAGAAATCTCCAACTGCGCGAAAGAACAGCAAAAAAATTTAACATTGACAAAACGGTCTCACGACCCTAATCGTCACCCGTTTGTAACAATGCCCTCAGACCCAGAACGGGGGGGACTTAGAAGTGAAGAGAACTTATCAACCCAGCAATACCAAGCGAAGACGCAAGCACGGTTTTTTGAAACGGATGAAATCGGCGGGTGGTCGCGCGATTATTCGACGACGTCGTCAAAAAGGACGCGCGCGTTTAGCGGCTAGTGTACCCAAAAAATGACCATAGCCGGGGAACGAAGTTTTCGCTAAAGTTTTTTCGTGTTGTTTGGGAACAAGACGACGTCGCCCCGCAGTTGGTGTTGCGTGTTAACCGCCAACTTCCTAAGGCAACCCAAAGAAACCGCGTCAAAAGAATTGTCCGAGAGTTCTTTCGTCGTCATGAGTCGGATCTGAAAAAGGGACGGTGGGTTTTTATTGCCAAAAGAAGTGCCGAAGAAGCGGCCAACCAGGAATTGTTTTTAGATTTGGAGAAGACTCTTGCAAAAGTGGATCACTAACATTCTCAGCGGACTGATAACGTTGTACCGATACACGCTCCATTTTTTTCTCGGCGGCAGCTGTCGCTTTTGGCCGAGCTGTTCGGAGTACGCCCAGCAGGCGCTAGCTGCTCATTCGCCGGGCCGCGCGCTCTATTGGATTGCCCGACGCCTGCTGCGCTGCCATCCTTTTCATCCGGGGGGTGTCGATCCTCTTCCCCAAACGGTGAGAGACTAGGCAATGAAACAAGAACAACGTTCCTTAGTCGCCGTTGTGCTTTCGCTGGCCGTGTTTGTTTTGTGGTATTGGTTGTTTGCTCCTACCCCTCCGGAGCCGAAAACCGAAACCGGGGAAAAATCAGCGCCGATCGCTGAAACAAAAAGCGAACAACCCGCTACCCCGTCAGGAGGAGCTGAAAAAGGCTCTTCTGTCTCCCAACAAGAGACTACGAAGCCGAAGGGACCCAAAGAGCTCTCCAAAATTTCCTCTCCGCTGCTCGAAGCAACCTTTGTAAACCACGGAGCTCAACTCGAGTCACTCACCTTGGCCGGTTATTACCAAGACGTCGGTTCGGACGCGCCGTTGATTGATTTAGTTGGGGAACAAGGTCGGGCCTTAGCCTTAGATTGCCGTTACTGTAACTTTAAACTGCCGGGCGAAGCTTCTTACCAAAAAATTGCCTCGGATGAATACGGTGTCACCTATCGTTGGCGTTCCAAGGAAGTCATCGTTACGCGTCGTTACACCGTCGACCCAAAACGTTACCTAATCGACAGTGAGTGGACGATCGAAAATGTCAGCGGTCGGTCACTCGAAGGTCAGATCGGTCTGGCTTGGTCAACGACCAACCCCCCCAGCAAGAAGAAAGGTTTTCTGTCGGGGCTCGGAGGGGGCGATGTCAACGAGAAGACAGTCGCCTACCAGCTGGCAGGGAGCATCGAGCGGCTCCGCCGTGAAAAATCGGATCGAGAGGGGCTGGAGCAGGGGGTCATCGCCTGGACCGGCCTGGAAAGCCGCTATTTTCTGTCCGCACTCGTCTCCCGGCAGCTCTCGGAGCAGGAAGTCCTGCGCTATCGCTTCCAGGGGGCCGAGCTGGAGGCAGCTCTTTATTACCCCAAGGTGGTTATTGCCCCGGGGGACAGGACGAGCGGAACTGTTTCGGTCTACACCGGTCCCAAAGAG
>CAZXZM010000149.1:0-3580 GCA_964645365.1 uncultured Pseudomonadota bacterium
TTATGATGCCGTGGCGCCTGCAGGATGCGTTGGCGACCGGTCTTTTGATTGCGGCGGGCTACGTGGCAGCCATTCTTGTCTTAGATGATGTCGAAGACCTGCCCCTATTCATTAATAACAATTTTTTTCTATGGGGTACGGCAGTCATCGGCGTCATTACGAGTCAACTCTGGGAAGGGTACCGTCGTCGCGAATTTCTAGATAGAGTGCAGTTGCGTGAGATGCAGACAGAAATGGTGTGTCAGCAGAACCTCGCTTCCGTTGGGACTCTTTCGGCCGGCATTTCCCATAACATGAATACCTTTGCGGCGACGATTGATGCCGGCCTGACATGGCTCTCTTCGGTTCTTAAAAAAGAGGAGATGTCTTCCCAGGGCCAACGAAAGGTGCAAGAAGCGCTTCGAGGGAGCAAGGAGGGATTGCAATCCATACGGGACATGATCAACAACCTCGAAGTTTTTTCGCAGAAGAATATCGAGGGCTACAAGGAGGATGATTTGGTCCGGACGACAAAGTCGGTCATCGATTTGGCGCAGGGCAAGCTTCCTTCACATGTTGAGTTGAAGTTTTCGGCGCCGCCCACCGTTTCGTACTACTTTGATCCCCATATTCTCAATCCGGCCCTCCTTAACCTGGTCAGCAACGGGGTGGATGCCTGTGAGGCGCGAGAAAAGGGGGTCATTGAGGTCTTTATTCAGTTGCGCGAAGATGATATTCTTATCGGCGTTCGTGATAATGGGCTGGGCATTCCGCCGGAGATTCAGAATCGTGTCTGGGATGCCTACTTTACGACTAAAGATGTCGATAAGGGGACAGGACTTGGGCTTTGGATGGTGCAGAGGGCGGTCGTAATGGATCACAAGGGCCGGGTTTGGTTCGAATCAGGAGAGACGGGGACGACATTTTACATTTCCTTGCCTCAGAAAAAGGGGGAACAAGATGGCAATCGCGAAAAAGATACTACTTATTGAAGACGACCAAAATTTTCTCCGCATGTTTTACAATCAGCTCGTTGAGGAGGGCTATGAAGTAGCGGTCGCCGGTGCCGCCGATAAGGCGAAGACCTGGGCCACCAATGCCAATATTGAGTTCGATATGATTATTTCTGACCAGAGAATGCCGGGAGAGCGAGGGGCCGATTTTCTGGCCTTTCTGAGTACTCTAGAAGGGGTTTCTCCCGAAGAGCTAGAGCCGGGGTCCCCCCCCTATGAGCAGCTCAAAGGCAAATTTCCCGATGTTTCCGCCGATGACTTCCAGTCTCTTATCAAAAGACTGAAGGTGCATCCCCACATCCGGGTTATTCTATCAGGATACGTTGAAGACGACAGCGTGAAGCAGGCCCTAGAGTCGAGCATGATTCATAAATTCATTTCCAAAAGCACCTCCATCGCGGAGGTACTGGAGATTATTGAAAGCCTCTTTGCCGCCGAAAACGTTTCTTCCTAAAAATCCAACGTTACTTCGGTACTGAACTGATTGATCGATTGGCGCGTAAAGGCGCCGGTTGTCAGGCCCGCTAGGGCGTCGGTGCGGGCCCCATTATCGGTGACCGTTTTCCGAAAAGTATGGACGAACGAAAAGTCCAGATGCAGCTTTGAAGAGAGGTCAAAACCGAGCCCCCCGCTCAAGTGGTGTTCGCCAACTGGACTGGCCAACAGACTTCCAAAAAGTGAGCGTGCTGGGATCGCCGACCGCCCGTAGTTATACCCCAGACGGACGGCAAGCCACTCCAGAGGATCATACTGGAGCCCAAAGAGGATGATGTACTGGTCTTGCCAACCCAACCCCGCTCCACCTTCAACGGGTCGCGCAAAGCCTCCTGAGGCATTGTCCCAATTGATCCAACGGAAATCGGTATTGAGAAAGAGGGTTTCGAGGGGTTGAAACGAGAGCCCGACTTGGAGTTGTCGGGGGAAGTCGACGCCGGCCGGGAGTAGGTCGGTATAGCGTTCAAAATTTTGCATGAACTGCTGACTGGTGTAGCTTAAACCCGCAGCCAACCAATCTAGCGGTTGGTAGAGTACTCCAATGCCAAAGCCGATTCCGAAGGATCCATCGCGGCGACTTGCCCCGGCGGTCTGGGCCCCCGAGAAGAGGGCGGAGTTCGTTTCTAGTTCGGCATGGTCGATATGGACAGTCAGTCCGATGGACCATTGATCATTGATCTGAAAGCCAACCCCCGGAACGACTTTAAGGAGTCCATAAAAAGTATGACTGTCGTAGGTGTTAGCGACGGCACCGAGTCTGGAAGCGGTATAATCCAAACTGAACCCGGCGACCGGCGAAACGGCCAAGCCAAAGGTGATTCGGTTGTCCAGCCACGGGGTGGGCCAAATAAAGCCTCCGCCTGGTAGGAGGAGGGGGTCGTCATTACTGCTGGCCGTTCCCGCCGCTACGTTTCCCAGTGGAGAGGCGGCCGTATTCATCCGGCTGTTTGGAAAGCCGACCAGCAGGTTGAAGCTTGCCTGGCGTGGGAGTTGCGTGATCCCCGCCGGATTGATCAAAATGGCACTGAAGTCTTGGGGGTGAGCGACCCCCGAACCTCCCAGCGCCTCGTGGACTGCACTATACCCAGTTAACTGTGCCCCATTCAGTGCCCAAGCTGAATGAGCCAGAAAGAGTGCGGTGCAGAACTGCACCAGCCAAATAATCTTTTTCATTATGATCCCCCAAGCCCTGATTAATGATTCACAATTGGAAACGCCAATTGCACGGTAACAAGATTGCCCGATGATTCATCGATTGAAATTGTTCCCCCCGCCTCCCGAATGATTCGTTCGCACTCAGAAAGCCTCAACCCCTCAATTAAAAGATGATCGATTAGAAAATTATAGGTCGCCTCTTTTTTCTGAAGCGCCAACGGTTGCCCAGAATATTGTATGAAAATTTTCACTTCCTTGTTTTGTGGTTCAACACGCATTACGATCGATTTCTTTTTTTCAGTTAAATAAAGGATGTGCGCCAAAAGTGTAAAAATAATCTTTTGAACGACCTGACGGTCTGCCTTCAGAGAGCAAGTAGTTGGGACCGGCTCCAAGAAGATAGGAATCTTTAAGTCCCGCGAAATATGTTCTATGTTTTGAATCGCCGAACGCAAAAGAGATCCGATAAAGTCAATTCCCTCACTTTTCTTCGAGGCATGAACGATGCCAAGCTCTTCAATTTCCAATCGCAACATGACAACACTGGCTAGATAAACTGCGAACTGCATTTCATCGGCCGTAAAGAAGTTTCGATTTCTCTTGCCTCCAAACAATAGGAATCCTCTGAGCTCATCGCCCTCTACGAGAGGTAACAGGAGGGCCGCTTGCAACTTGTTAAGTAATTTGAAATCGGGAAGTGGTCCGATGGCTGTCTGTAGATCGCTAATCAGCCAGGGCCGTTGGGTTTCGCCCAATGTCTTGACGAGCCTGGAGTTTCCGGAGAGGGCCTCTCCTTCCAGAGAGAGGCGTTGCGAAAGTCCCGTTTGACCAAGCACGCTGAAGTCCGCTTGATTTGCGCGTTGGCTGAGTAACACGACTGGGCTGCTGGTTGTTTGTCCTTCCAGGCTGAGCAGAAGCGTCTTGATCAGGTCTTCGGA
>CAZXZM010000150.1:0-3571 GCA_964645365.1 uncultured Pseudomonadota bacterium
TGATTTGTGGGGAGAGATTCTCTACGAGCAAGGAAAGACCGAGGTGGCCGCAGAAAAGTTTCGCAAGGCCCTGAAATACGACTTCTCCCTCTATAATCCAAAACGTCGCTTGCGAAAATTTCCGCATTAGGCCTATGATCCTCCCACCCTCTCATGGGAATCAGCATCGTCCAAAAAAGTGACCTGACCCAGCGGCGTCCACGCGCCAAGACCGCCTTAGTGTTGGCTGGGGGAGCGATTGCGGGCGGCATTTTTAAGGTGGGGGGCCTGAAGGCCCTCAATGATTTTTTGGTCAATCGCAAGATGACCGATTTTGATATTTATGTCGGCCTTTCTGCCGGCAGTTTTCTGGTCGCTCCTTTAGCGGGGGGGATTGGGCCGGAAGAGATGCTGAAAAGCCTGGATGGGAATTCACGCTACTTTAAGCAACTTTCTCCAGCCCATCTTTATCGCCCAAACCTGCGGGAATTTATTGAACGGCCGGTTAGCTATCTATACCGGCGCGCCACTTTTTTGCCCGGCATTATTTATGATGTTGCGCGTGCCTTTCCTAAGATTCAGGGGAGTCTGAAAGAACGGGCCCTTCATTTTATTTCTCACCCGAACTATTCTAATTTCGAAGATCTGCTCGCTCCCATTGCCAAGGTGATTTATTCGAGTCGCTCGATGCCCAGCCTTGCCGAGGCGGTACCCGGAGGGCTGCTCGATAACAGCGGCCTGGAAAGGTTTATCCGTGACAACATGTCTCGCAACCACCTGACTAATAATTTCAAAGTGTTGAAGCGAGTGCGTAAAAAGAGTCTCTATATTGTGGCGACTGTTCTCGATACGGCAGAACGAGAAATTTTTGGACCGGATGAGAAAAACGATGTCACCATCAGCCAGGCCGTTTGGGCTTCAACGGCTCTCCCTGGATTTTACAAGCCGGTTCGCCTGAAAGGGGTGGATTACATCGACGGGGCGGTGCGCCGGACCGCCAACATTGACGTCGCGATTAATAAGGGAGCAGAACTCATCATTTGCTACAATCCTTTTCGTCCCTTCCGCAATGATGTCATCAGAGAATATCTGCGGGAAGAAGATAAATACGTTACCACCAAAGGACGCAGCCTTTCCGACTTTGGTTTACTGATGGTTTTAAATCAGGCCTTTCGTGCTTTGTTTCAGACGCGTCTCAAGTATTCGTTGGCGCATTACGAAACGGACCCCAGTTTTAAGGGAGACATTATTTTGCTCGAACCACGGCCGGATGATTCGCTGGCTTTCGAAATCAATCCACTTGCCTTCTGGCAACGGGCCAAGGCGGCAAAGTGCGGCTTTAATTCGGTACGCGATTCAATTGAACGTCACTTTGATAAAGTTTCGGCCATTTTGTCGGCCTATGGCATCGAAATGACCAAAGAGCGGGTCGATCTTGATTATTCGAAGATTACGCGGACCGATGACGATCAAAAGACGATGGAAGTCTTGGAAGAAGAAAGTCCCAAACGCCCCTTTCGCGTTATCTCCAATAATCGCAACGCATGAAAATCTATACCGTCTCGGAATTAACCGAGGCCCTCCAGGATTTATTGGAGGAGCACTATACCTCCGTTTGGATCTCCGGCGAGATTTCCAATTTTAAGGCGCATCATTCCGGCCATTTCTATTTTCGCTTGAAAGATGAAAACGCGATCATTGAAGCGGCGATGTTTCGTGGTCAAAATTCTAAACTGAAATTTCGACCCGAGGAGGGGCTGGCGGTGCTCTGTAATGGCGATATTACTTTTTATCGACCACAGGGACGCTGTCAGTTGGTGGTGCGGCAAATGGAACCGCAGGGAGTTGGAGCGCTCCAGCTGGCCTTTGAACAACTCAAAACGAAACTGGCTGCCGAAGGGCTGTTTGATGAAGAACGGAAACAACCCCTCCCTTTTCTACCGCAACGGATTGGGGTAATCACCTCTCGTTCCGGGGCCGTTCTCCAGGACATTGTGCAGGTGACGAGCCGCCGTTACCCGAATCGTTCGATTCTGCTCCATCCCGTTGCGGTGCAAGGAAAGGGGGCGGCCGAATCGATTGCACAGGCGATCGATGCGATGAACCGGCAGGGGGCGGTCGATGTTTTGATCGTAGGGCGTGGCGGCGGTTCCCTGGAAGATCTATGGGCCTTTAACGAAGAGAGTGTCGCTCGTGCGATAGATCGCTCTACGATTCCAATTATTTCTGCCGTCGGACATGAAACCGATTTTACCATTGCCGATTTTGTCGCCGACGTTCGGGCCCCCACTCCCTCGGCAGCGGCGGAACTGGTGGTGCCACAGAAGGAAGATTTATTGGCAATCATTTCTCAGCACGACCGGCGGTTGCAGCAGGAAATGATCGCCTGTCTCGAGGGTCATTACGAAACGGTCCGTCACTACCGTCGTCGCCTGCGTGATCCGCGCCGTCGTTTAGAAGAAGGGCTCCAGCGAATCGATGAATTATCACAACGACTCTATCGGGGAGTTCGGAACCGTTGGCAGTGGTCGGACCAGGCGCTGCGACGTCTTCAGGGCAGTCTCAACCATCTCTCCCCTCTGGCGATTCTCGAGCGAGGCTATTGTATTGCAACCCCGGCCGGTTCGAATCGACCCCTTATTTCCGCCCACCAAATAGAGCGGGGCCAGGAGCTGCGCTTGCGGTTGGCCGAGGGTCAGCTTACGACCAAAGTCCTCTCTAAGTCTTGACGGATAGGGCAAGCGCGCCTAGAACCGGGTCAGCAGAAGACTCATGCCGAAAGCGAAGAAAAAAGAGACGACCGACAATTTTGAGCAGGCGCTCGCCAAGCTCGAAAAGGTGGTGGAATCCTTGGAGGAAGGGGATCTCTCGTTGGAAAAGGGGCTCAAGGCCTTCGAGGATGGAATGCGTCTGGCCAAGGTTTGTGAACAACGCTTGAATGAAGCCAAGGGGAAGGTGGAGGTTTTGCTCGGTGAAAAGATTACTCCCCTGGAAGAGGAGAACGATTTTCTTGAGTGATTTTTCCCTGCCAGACTATTTGGCTGAACGGCAAAAGCTGATCGACCGCCATCTTTTTACCTGGGTTCGTCCACAGAAATCCCCGACCCAAACCCTATTCGAGGCGATGCACTACAGTCTGGAGGCGGGTGGCAAACGACTCCGTCCGATCTTAACGCTCGCCGCCTGGGAGGCGTGCAAGGGGGCATTGCCTTACCCAGAGGAGGTACTCCGAGCCGCCTGCGCTTTAGAGATTATTCATACCTACTCGCTGATCCATGACGATCTACCGGCGATGGACAATGATGACTTGAGGCGGGGGCGACCGACCAGCCATAAGGTTTTTGGAGAAGCGGTGGCGATTTTGGCAGGGGATGCCTTACTCACCGAGGCCTTTGCCCTGATCGCTGGAGCCCCCAATGCATCACCTGCAATTCTTCTAAAGGTGATCGGGCAGATTGCGCAGGCCGCTGGTGCGAAAGGAATGGCCGGAGGACAGGCGCTCGACCTCCAGGTTGAAGGGAAGGAAATTCAGCCCGAAGAACTGGAGGCATTACACCGCCATAAGACCGGTTGTCTGATTCACGTGGCCTGT
>CAZXZM010000151.1:0-3502 GCA_964645365.1 uncultured Pseudomonadota bacterium
TCGGCCGCTTCTTTCAGGCGTTGCAACACCATCTTGTCGGTCGAGACATCGATGCCTTGGTCCTTTTTAACTTCGGCTACCAGATACTCGATAATCTTATGGTCGATATTATCCCCGCCGAGATGGGTGTCCCCATTGGTTGCCATCACTTCGACGACATTTTCCCCTACTTCTAAAATTGAAATATCGAAGGTGCCACCACCGAAGTCAAAAACGGCGATCAGTTCACTCTTTTTCTTGTCGAGACCATAGGCGAGGGCGGCGGCGGTCGGCTCATTAATAATTCGTTTCACGTCGAGGCCGGCGATCATGCCGGCATCTTTGGTGGCTTGCCGTTGGCTATCATTAAAGTAAGCGGGGACGGTGATGACTGCTTCGGTGACTTTCTGGCCCAGATAATCTTCGGCGGCGCGACGCAGTTTTTGTAAAATCTTGGCAGAGATTTCCTGTGGGGGATAATTTTTGTCGCCAATTTTGACTTGGGCATCATCGTTCGGACCCTTGACCACTTCGTACGGGACCATCTTTGCCTCTTCCGGTATCTCGCTGAATTTGCGCCCCATAAAGCGCTTGATGGAGTAGACGGTTCGCTCTGGATTGGTGATTGCCTGTCGCTTTGCGACTTGCCCGACCAGGATCTCGTCTTCCTTGCTGAAGGCAACGACTGAGGGGGTGACCCGCGACCCTTCTTCGTTCACGATAATTTTAGGCTCTCCCCCCTCCATGACGGCGACGACAGAGTTCGTTGTTCCTAAATCAATTCCAATAATCTTGCCCATAGTAGCTCCTTTAGATAGATAGACCCGTCCGGCAGCGGATAAGGTAAGCATAACGGACGATAAGTCAAGTCGGTCTGGTCGTATTGACAGGAGTCGAAAAGTGACTAATTTAACAAGGGATTTTGTTTTTCTGCTGAGGAGAGGTTTACTTTGAGCAAGCGCGATTATTATGAGGTGTTGGGTGTGGTCCGTCAGGCCACCGTCGTAGAGATCAAAACGACCTACCGCAAACTGGCCTTGGAGTACCATCCCGATCGAAATCCAGACAATCCGGAGGCAGAGGAACTCTTTAAGGAGGCTTCTGAGGCCTATGAGGTCCTCTCCGATCCCCAGAAAAGACAGCGTTATGATACCTATGGGCACGCGGGTCTCGATGGGACCGGTTTTCAGCCTTTTCACGATGTTGAGGATGTTTTTGCGAGTTTCGGGGACCTCTTTGAGGACTTTTTCGGCTTTAGCGGTTCTCCGCGTCACCGCGGCGCGCGACGGCGCGGAGGGGACCTGACCCTCGAATTGACCATTGATTTTGAAGAAGCGGTCTTTGGTGCGGAGCAAGAAGTGGATGTGACCAAATGGGCTCCTTGCAAGCGCTGCGAGGGGAAGGGAGCCAAGGAGGGGACGGGGCGTCAGAGCTGTTCGCAGTGTGGGGGGACCGGCCAAGTCGGGGTGAGTCAGGGGTTTTTTATGGTCCGGAGCACCTGCCCCCGTTGCCAGGGACAGGGGACTGCGATTACCGATCCCTGCGAGGATTGCCATGGGGAGGGGCGTCTCCAGAAACAGAGCCACCTTCAGGTCAAGGTCCCTGCGGGGGTCGATGAGCAGACTCGTTTGATATTACGTGGAGAAGGAGAAGCGGGGCGGGAAGGAGCTTCTCCGGGCGACCTTTATGTTTTGTTGGCGATTCGCCCCCATGAGCTGTTCCGACGCGAAGGCTCCGATCTTCACGCCGATTTGGAGCTGGAGATGACTCAAGCTGCGCTAGGGGATCGAGTGGCGATTGAAACGCTTGACGGATCGCATGAGCTCGAAGTACCGGCTGGGACACAGACCGGCGAAACCCTGGTCGTCAAAAAGGCGGGGGTTCCGAATATACAAAGTAAAAAACGGGGAGATCTTATTTTGCACGCCTTTGTGAAGACACCCAAAAAACTAAATCGCAAACAGAGTAAACTTCTCAAGGAATTGGCCGAAGAACGCAAAGAGGGATCGGCCACCTTGCGTAAATCAAAACGATAACGACTCATGGCACGCGCTTCGACAGGAAAAATTCAAACCGATAATGGACTCTCACTCTTTTACCGACGCTGGCCGGGGGAGGCGGTCCGTCCTGTCTTGCTGTTCGTGCATGGTTTTGGGGAACATTCGGGACGGTATCGTTTTCCGGTTCGCTATTTTAATGAACGGGGCTACACGATTTATGCTTATGATCAGCGTGGTCACGGGCGAAGCGGCGGTGCGCGTGGTTATACCGAACGTTTTGCCCGTTTTCTGGGAGATCTCGATCGTATCCTGCAACTGATTGGTGATCGCGAAACGGGTCAAAAGATCTTCCTGGTGGGACATAGCCTCGGGGGGCAGGTGGTTTTGACCTACGGTTCCCGGCAGGCGAACCGCGTTGCAGGTGTGGTGACCAGCTCTGCGAATCTCCGTCTCAAGATGCCGGTTCCGTGGCTCAAAAAACAGGCGGGGATGTTATTGGCACGCTACGTGCCAAAACTGACAATGCCGGCTGGTCTGGATCCAAGCAATCTTTCCCACGATCTTCAAGTGGTGACCGCCTACGAAGAAGACCCTCTCGTTAACGATCGGATCACCGTCCGGTTGGCTGCGGAGATGTTTGACAATCAGGACCAAATGAATAGGATAGCGCAGCAATTCCGGCTTCCTTGCCTCATGCTTCACGGTGGGGACGATCCGGTGTCCGATCCGGATGGAACGCAAGACTTTTTCACGGCGTGTGCCTCTAAAGATAAGGAACTAAAGCTCTACCCTGGCTATTATCACGAGATCTTTAATGAAGTCGGGCGAGAGGCCGTTTTTGAAGATATAGAGAACTGGTTAAAGAAAAGATCGTAACGATATGAAAAATAAGATATTTTTATCATTGATTATTGCCGGAATCATTGGCTCAGCACTGGCCCCTCTGACCGGTTGGGGGAAGCGCCCCTATAAGTCGGTTCTGAAGGCCTGGACTGAAAATGGTGAGGCCTATAACTTTCAGAGCCTCGAGGCCCGTCTCGTCTGGACCTGCACCCTGGAAAGCCCCGACTTTTTAGAGGCGAAGGTCGATTTTTTGAGCGAAAAAATTCCCTTGCCCTCCCAAAAGGTCGAAGAATTGAAGCGCGACGAGCTCTCGCTTGCTGAGAAATATGACTCTTTTTTCTGTGCGATCTATGTGGGGAGCCGGGTTCATCGCTTTATTGGCAAGAATCGGAGTGAATGGCAGCTAGTTCGACATAGCATTCGGGGTCATGAAGAGCAGGTCGACCAGCCACTCGCCTGGGAAGAGGTCCCCAATAGCCAACTCACTCAGATGCTTTATCCTTATATTGACCGTTGGTCGAAGGCCTATCGGGTCAAAGTTCCTAAATCGATTGGTTCCGGAACCGATTTGGTCCGCCTTTCGATGGTCACCATTCCCGCTGACTCCACATTAGAGTGGAATCTCGCGCGCCTCCGTAATTAAAGCACTGTATCTTTTTGGAAGCCGGAATCTATTTTCG
>CAZXZM010000152.1:0-3483 GCA_964645365.1 uncultured Pseudomonadota bacterium
CAAGAACCATCTGATGTTCGGACAGGCCGATCGATTGGGGAGTCATAATAGCGTAGGTCATTTCTTCCTTCAGAAGACCGTCCTGATGGATTCCCGCTTCATGGGCAAAGGCATTTGCCCCGACAATGGCCTTATTGGGCTGAACGCCGATCCCGGTAATATGAGTGAGGAGCTTGCTGGCGGGATAGATTTGCTCAGTCAAGATGTTGGTGTCGAGTTGCAGGTTTTCGCCTCGCACCTTCAAAGCCATCACAATCTCTTCCATGGAGGCATTGCCAGCCCTCTCTCCAATTCCATTAATGGTACATTCGACCTGTCGGGCCCCGTTTTGAATCGCTGCCAGCGAGTTGGCCACTGCCAGGCCGAGATCATTGTGACAATGGACACTGATCACGGCTTTATCGATATTCGGAACATTTTCCTTCAGATAACGAATCAACTGAGCGAATTCGCTCGGAATCGTATAGCCGACGGTATCGGGAACATTGATCGTTGTCGCCCCCGCCGCAATGACCGCCTCAAAGAGCTGAACTAGATATTGAGGGTCACTACGAGTCGCATCCTCCGCTGAAAATTCGACATCATCGGTGTATTGACGGGCTTGTTCGACCGCCTGAACCGCATCGGCCAAGACCTCGTCCCGTGATTTCTTCAGTTTGTGTTTTAAGTGGATATCGGATGAGGCAATAAAGGTATGGATTCGCGGTCGCTTCGCTTTTTTTAAGGCCTTGCCGCAGGCATCGATGTCCCCTGCATTGGCGCGTGCCAGTCCAGTAATCACAGGGCCCTCAACCGATTGGGCAATTTTTTGGACCGCCGCAAAGTCCCCTTCACTAGCAATCGGAAAGCCAGCCTCAATCACATCGACTTGCAAACGGGCTAATTGGCGCGCCATCCGCAACTTTTCCTCCAGGTTCATGCTAAAACCGGGAGACTGCTCCCCATCGCGCAAGGTCGTATCAAAAATGTAAACTCGATCCGTCATTTCTTCTCTTCCGAAGATTCCTTCTGCTTTGAAATTTCAAATAACTTTGCTTGGCGCGAATGGCGTCCCCCGGATGAACCCTTCTCCGACACCTCTCCTGGAGAAGGACGCCCCACAAAGATGAGCGCTTCAATCGGACCAGAAACCACGTAGAGTATGGCGGCAATAAAAAAGGTAATCGTCGGCTCCAAAGCAAAAACAAAGATCAAACCCACCGCCGCCACCAAATAATAAAATGAAAAGCGGCTCTTGAACTGCAACCCCTTAAAGGAACGGTAGCGAATCGTCGAAACCATGAGAACCGCCAACACAAAGACCATCCCCAAGGTTAAATAGCTCTGTTCGACTACCTTCCCATAAAAGGAGGAATGGAAAATCACCCAGGTCACAATCGGCCCAGCAGCCATCGGAATCGGCAGCCCCTGAAAAGAACTCTTTTCCACTCGACCCACCTGAACGTTGTAACGAGCCAGCCGCAAGGCAGCGCAGGCAAAATAGAGAAAGGTGACCATCACCCCAAAGCGAGAAAAATTGTGCAGACTCCAACTGTAGACCAAGATCCCGGGGGCCACCCCAAAAGCGGTCAGATCCGACAAGGAATCATATTCAACACCAAAGTCCGATTCACTCTTGGTAAGACGGGCCAAACGGCCATCAAGCATGTCAAAGACGCCGGCAACGATAATGATCCAAGCGGCAAAGACATAATTTCCCTTGAGAGATTGAATCATGGCAAAAAAACCGCTGAACAGACAGGCGGTTGTCACCAAGTTTGGCAATAAGTAGACTTTTTTGAGTTGTCCAACCCGCTTCACGCCTTGGCTCCTTTCGAACTACGATTCTGTGGCATTCGGGCCAGAACATTCAGGCCCGCCTTCACCCGGTCCCCAGGCACAACCAAGATTTCTGTTTGCGGAGAACAGTAGACATCGACACGCGAGCCAAAACGGATCATGCCCATCCGACTCCCCACCTCTACCGAGGTCCCCTCCGTCAACCGACAGATGATGCGCCGGGCGATCAACCCCGCCACCTGTACCATCATCACCTGTCGCCCAGTAGAGTCCTCAATCAAGACCGCATTGTGTTCATTTTCCCAGGAGGCCTTTTCGGAAAAGCCCATTAAAAACCGCCCCGTCTTGTAACGAATCTGCCGAACAGTTCCATTGATCGGAATGCGATTAATGTGGGCATTAAAGACCGACATAAAAATAGAAATTTTTTGCCACTTTCCTTTCAGGTAAGGGGGATCCTCTACCGGCTCAACCATCAAGACCCGCCCGTCGGCCGGCGATAAGAGATCGTGAGAGCCTGCTTTGATCTTGCGGTCCGGATCACGAAAAAAAGCGACGACAAAAACAGTCAGCAAAAAGAGAAAGCCAGCCACTCTCTCCCAGCCGGACAACCAGGCCAAAAGGGTGAGCCCCACCACCACCCAGATGAAAGGAGCCCCTTCCCGCGCAATCGGTATGTAGCGTTTTTGTTGAGCCATTTTTTACTCCGCTAGAACTTGTGGGCCTTTTTCGATGGCAAGCGAACCGGAGCAGATAAATTCCAAGATGTTGAAAGGCTTGAGGGTTGCCAGGATCTTTTCTAAGGCCGTCCCGTCTCCCACGAACTCCAAGATATAGGTGTCTTGAGCATCATCAATAATGCGTCCCCCGAATAGCTCTACCACTTTCAAAATATCGGAATGATTTTTTTCCTGACGTTTGATTTTTACCAAAATGAGTTCCCGTTCCAGAGGATCTTGGTCCGTAATATCTTCAACGCGGATCGTGTTGATCAGCCGGCCCAGCTGCCGCAAGATTTGTTTGATAATCTTTTCTTCGCCGCGCGTCACAATGGTCATGCGCGATAACGTCGAGTCGAGCGTTTCGGAAACCGTCAGGCTGTCAATATTGAAGCCCCGACCAGAAAAGAGCCCCGCAATTCGGGCCAAAACCCCGAATTCATTTTCAACCAAGACCGAAATTGTATGCCTTTGTTCACTCATTGTTTAAGCCAACAACATTTCATGATGCCCCTTACCGGCCGGAATCATGGGAAACACATTTTCTTCCGGCGAAACCCGAAAATCGATCAAGACCGGTTTTTTTAATGCAATTGCTTTCTTCAGGACTGGCTCGACGTCGGCCACTTTTTCAACAAGGAAACCGGCCGCGCCAAAACTCTCTGCTAATTTTACAAAATCAGGAAGCGGCGCCATGGAAGATTCCGAATAACGCTTGTCGTAGAAGAATTGCTGCCACTGTCGAACCATTCCCAGGAAAGAATTGTTAATAATCGCGACAATAACGGGAAGATCGTATTGGACGGCAGTCGCCAACTCCTGAATATTCATCATGATGCTTCCGTCCCCGGAAATAGAGATCACCGTCTCCTTCGGAAAAGGGACCTGGGCCCCAATGGCTGCCGGAAAACCGTAGCCCATCGTACCCAACCCACCGGACGTGCACCAGCGACGGGGGTTCTGGAAATGATAAAACTGGGCTGCC
>CAZXZM010000153.1:0-3465 GCA_964645365.1 uncultured Pseudomonadota bacterium
GAGGGCTCCTGTTTGGAGCCTGGTGGGGGACCTTGATTAACCTAACCAGCGCTACGGTCGGGGCGGGTCTTTGTTTTTTGATTGCTCGCCACCTTGGGCGGAGCACCATCGAGCGCCTGCTGCATCGCCGAGCCATTCTCAAAGGGTGGAACGCCCGTCTGGGAGAGCATGGTTTTTACTCGATTCTTTATTTACGGGTGATTCCGCTCCTTCCATTCAATCTTTTGAATTACACGTTGGGGCTGACAAAGGTCAGTTTTCGCGATTATTTTCTGGGAACCTATCTTGGGATGATCCCCGCCGTTTTTGTCTACAGTTCCTTTGGGGCGGCGGGGCAGCACGCCAGCCTGGCCGATCCGGCGACCTGGCTCAAATACCAGGTCTGGGGTCCCTTTCTCTTGATCATTGTTCTGGCCTTGGTTCCCCAGCTGCTCAAGCGGCTTAATTTTTCTTTTTTAGGAAAGGGTGCGGGCCAACAGAATGCCAGCGAATAGCCCGGCAAAACAACCCACAAAACTAGAAAAGATATTCAGAGAAGCCCGCAGCCCTTCTCCCCCCTTGAGAAGGCCCCAGGTCTCAAAAGTGAAGGTTGAAAAGGTGGTAAAGGCGCCGAGGAACCCGATCAATAAGAGCAAGCGCCAAGCGGGAGAGAGCCACATGCGTTCTTCCGCCAGGGTTCCAAGCCACCCGATCGCGAAACACCCCAAGACATTGACGACCCAGGTTCCCCAGGGGAAAGAGGTGTCGGTCAACCGCTGGGTCCAACCAGCGAGGGCGTAGCGACTGATTGCTCCACAGGCCCCACCAATTCCAATCAACAAGATTTTTTCCATCTTCGCTGTTGTCGAAATTGCCCGGAAGGGGCTGCTTAAGGCAAGGGTTTTATGTTATGCAGTGGCTATGCGTTGGTGGATCGGTGGTCTGGTTTCCTTTTGGATGCTGTTTTCGTTGCAGCCCGTCTGGGGGGAGATGATTGTCTATCGTTCCGGTGAAAAGGTGGAGACGCTGCATGTCGAGGCGGGCCAAAAGAGGCCCTCCAGGGTTCTCTGGCCCTCAACTATTCTGACCTGCTCTATGCCCATCTCCTGAAAAAAGAAAAACAGCTCGCGATCAAGGCCTTTGACCGCCAACAAAAATCACAGCGTACCCTTTTTAAGATTCCGCTCGGATCTGCGCCATCGGCAACGGTTACCAGCATCGTGCCGGCGATTGCCGGGACGGCCGTGGTCGTTGTCGTGGAATTTCCCGATTCCTTCCAGGCCTTTCTCTTTGATGAAGGTCAAAAAAAGGTCAAAAAAATCTACGAGCAAAAATCGAAGGGAAAGAATTTTCGGGTGGACGTAGTCGAATGGAGTATCGCCAATGAAATCTATTTTTATGAATATTTTGATAGGCCGATTCAAAGATTATTGGGAGAGACGATCAAGCTGACCGTCTTCCCGCGGGCGACAATCAACCTAACGCAAAAATATGGAGTGCGGGGGAGACCCCGTTCCGATCCTCAAGGAAAACGGGCCCTTTTTTTAGAGGGGCCAGTGGAAACGAAGGGGGTTCCCTACAGCTTGATTCTGCTTGATCTCAAGACGGGCAAACCGGCAACGGTTTTTTCACGTTTTGGAACGCGGCAAATCGTTTTTGAGGGCCAGCCGACGATGTGGAGTACTCTGCCGGTCTGGTTGCGGGATGAAAAACGGGTGGTCTTTGTCGATACCGATCATGCCGTCGAAATTCCACCGAATCTGATGATCTGGGATGTTACGTCTAAGAAGAAGACAAAAGAGTTGCGAATCGGTGCCGCGGGAAAGGGGCTTGATTGCCGGCTCGGTTGGGATGACCAACTCTATATTTTGGTGCGGGAGTTGAAGTCGAAGCAATATGCCTTGACCCAAGTAAACCACAAGACAGGCATACAGAAAAAACTCACGACCTTTCCAGGTCCAATTCAAATTCTCGGAACAAGGCCGTAGTGATTGACTCCTTCTGTTATTGAAAAAGCCTCTTCAGTTTCTCGAGTCCTGATTTGGTCTTTTCTTCGATTGTTTGCAACGGATTGGTGAGACCCTTGACCAACTCTTGCGATAATTGCTTGGCAAACACCTGCCCTAAATCGGTTGTGAGATGAAAATTGGGGCTGTGAATATTACCGACAATCACCGCATCTAACTCAAGCTGGTTATCCCGATCCTGCAGTCCTGCCGTGACTTGATTGGAGGTAAATCCAAAGATGGACTGACGCTTGGGAGAGATTTCCAAATTATTGATAACCATATGGATTGGCAGACGGAGCCGATTGTCTTTGCACTTTCCTTGGCCGGTGAGACTCAAGGTGCCGCGCACAATTTTGACCGGAATGCTCGAGCGATCATAATAGGGAGAAAAAGGGGGAATGGAGAGTCCCTTGAGTTGGAGATTGGCCTCGAAAGATGTCTTGGGAGAAAGAAAATCGGCCTGCCCCGTCAGCTTAAAATCGGCGCGGTCATCAATTTCAAAGGTCAATGTGAATTCGGCCGGGAGGGGATCCCCTTCGGTAGGGAGCTGGACATCGGTGACGGTGAGGTCGATATCAGACAGATGCGTTGTTTTGCCGACCCGACCGTCACGGAATTCAATGGCGCCGTCTTCTAGAATGATTTCAGCCACATTGATTGGTAATCGTTTTTCTTCCTTGGATTTTTTCTTTGCTGGGTTTCGCTGGAAGAGAGGAATCTTATTCTGTAGTTCCCAACGCCCTCGTCGGTCGGTTGCATACAGTAGCGAGGGCTCATCGATGCTCACCTGCAGGGTCGGAGACTCTCCCCATAGCATTCCAATAAAGTTCACCTTGAGTTCGATTTGATCGGCTGCCAGGAAGGTTTCTTTGGGGCGTAACGGATGGGAGGCCTTGAATTTGTAGATAATGAGGGAACGCCGTAGGGGATGAAGCTCAGCTCCAGACAATTCAACCGATGTATTTAATAGCTTTTCGGCGAGGTGGTCCGCGTAGAAGGTGCAGACGGATCGACTGACCAGCGGAAAGAACAGAATGAGTGCAGTCAGGATCGCGGCTACAATCAACAAGGCCTGTTTGGCGGTTAGGCTCATCCGGTTTGTTTAGTCAGCTTCTTATTCCCAGCTTGGGTAAAAGTTGCGGGGCCAGGCGTGGGCCCTTAATTGCTTGAGGGTCTCTGGTTTGAGAGGGGGTTGATCAGAGACCGCACAGTTTGCTTCGACATGTTGTGGACGGCGCATGCCGGGGATGACGGTCGAGACCGCTTCGGGTGCTAGACAATATTTCAAGGCCAGGTCGGTCATCGCCTTGGCTTCCCCGTTCAAGAATTCCTTGAGATCATCAACGCGGTCACAGGTCTCTTGTAGTCGTTCCTCTTTGAAGTAGAGTTTGCGCCAATCCTTTTTGCCAAACTTTGTTTCCGGGGCGAGGGTGCCAGTCAACCCCCCTTCGTCAAAGGGGACCCGGACGATAACGGC
>CAZXZM010000154.1:0-3457 GCA_964645365.1 uncultured Pseudomonadota bacterium
AGACGACCGAGGCCCTTAAACCATGCCAATCAAAAAAGAACGCACGATCAAGCGATACCAAAACCGTAAACTCTACGACACGACCAATAGTCAGTATGTCACCTTGAATGACATCGCGGAGATGATCAAGCATGGCGAGGACGTCAAGATTATCGATAACAAGAGCGGGGACGACCTGACCTCACTCACCCTCACCCAGATTATCTTTGAACAAGAGAAACGTAAAAAAAGCCTGCTACCGCTACAGACACTGAGGCAGATCATTCAGAGTGGTCCCGGCCAGGTGGTCAATTTCGTCGAGAGCAAGATCGACTCTGCTGTTCATTCGATTAGCCAGGCGCGCGACGAAGTCGAGGACTACCTCGAAAAGCTGATTAAAAAGGGAGACCTCTCTTTAGATGAAACGCGGCAGTTGTTGAAAGATTTTATCGACGGCAAGGTCAAGCCGAAACTCGAAAGCGTCTCGTCGCTCCCCACCTTTCAGTCTGAGGTCCGGCAACTCCGCCAGAAGATTGACCAGCTCGAAAAAAAACTGAAGCAGTACGAGAAATGACCGTTGCTGATGATCGGCAACGGTCATCCTGAGGGAGCCCAGCGACCGAAGGATCTCCGTTGATTCTAGAAGCACTTTCCAAAAAAAAGCTAATCTTGGTCTCAGGAAAAGGGGGAGTCGGTAAAACGACTGTCAGCGCCGCTCTGGCTCTTCAGCTGGCCGCGGCAGGGAAGAGGGTCCTGCTGGCCGAGATTGATTCCCAAGAACAGGTGGCTACCCTCTTTGGCAGTGCCCCGATCGGTTACCAGGAATCCCGCCTCCGGAAAAACCTCTACGGCCTCAATATCCTTCCGATGAAGGCCTTTGAGGAATATGTCGTCATGCAGATCAAGTTCCATTCCCTTTATACGGCTGTCTTCAATAATAAGTTTGTCCGATTTTTTATCGAAGCCGCTCCGGGGCTGGCGGAACTGATGAGCATCGGCAAGGTCTATGACCTGATCGATGACTACGATGTTGTGGTCGTCGACGCCCCTGCCACCGGGCACGGAATGACTCTCCTGCAAATCCCCACCATCGTGGCCAGCGCGGTTCGGGTCGGTCCCCTTAAAAACAATTCCGAAAAGATCGAACAATTACTGCGAGACCCTCACCGTACCGCCCTCGTCATTGTCACTCTGGCAGAAGAGATGCCAGTCGCCGAAACGTTGGCGCTTCAACGCTGGGCCCAGGAAAATCTCGACATCAACGTTGGACCGGTCCTGGTCAATAAAATCTACCCTCCCCTCTTTGCCCCAAAAGAACGAACCGAGATCGACCAATATTTTAAACAGGATCTTCCAGCGCTAAAGGGACTGCGGGAAAGCTACCGATTACGCTGGAAACGAACCGCCCTGCAAAAACAATACTTCAACCTGTTGCAAAAAGAACTACCGGATATTGCAATCGGTACGATCCCCTTCTTTTTTAGTGATGAACTAGGTCCCGAAGAGCTGGGAACGATCGGGAAAACAATTGAAAAACTCACATGAAAAAACGCGCTAAAAATCTCCTGCCGCTTTCCGAATTAATTCAACAAAAACGGGTGATCATCACCTGCGGCAGCGGTGGCGTCGGTAAAACAACAACCGCTGCGGCAATCGCCATGCAGGCGGCCCAACAAGGGAAAAAGACGATTGTCATCACGATCGATCCGGCCAAGCGACTAGCCGATTCAATGGGGCTGGAACAGCTGACCGACGAACCCTCACTCGTCGACCCAAAATGCTTCCCCTCACCGCCGCGTGGCAGCCTCTACGCGATGATGTTTGATACCAAACGAACTTTCGATCGGATCGTCGAACGTTACGCCCCTTCGGAGTCAAGTAAGCAAGCCATCATGGACAACCGTCTCTACCAACACATGTCTAATATGTTGGCGGGCTCACAAGAGTATATGGCGATGGAGCGACTCTATGAAATCTATCATGAAATGGATCATGAATTGATTGTTCTGGATACCCCGCCCACGCGCCATGCTCTCAACTTCTTGGAAGCCCCAAAAAAAATGGTCAACATGATTGAAAACTCGATGCTCAAGTGGTTTTTAAAGCCCGGATTGTTTGCAAGTAGAATCGGTTTTGGCTTCCTACAGAAATCGGCCGATAAGATATTGGGAATCTTTGACCAATTGGCCGGGGTAAGTTTTTTGCATGAACTGGCGGAGATGGTCTCCGCCTTTGCAAGTCTTCTGGGAGGATTCGGCGACCGAGCCGGCGAAGTCTACCGACTGCTTCGTACCGATAGCGTCAGCTTTGTTCTCGTCGCCACACCGGAAACAACGGCATTGCAAGATGCCCTCTATTTCCACCAAGAAATCGGAAATTTTGAACTCCCCTTGGCCGGCTTTATCCTAAACCGCGTCTACTCCAGCTACCTCCCGCCGACTACCTCTCTCAATTCCCTTAAAGAAGAGCTTGGGAACCTGTCGGAGTCGAGCCGGAACAAGCTGCTACAGAACCTGGGTGAGTTTCAGATGCTCCACGAACAACAGCAACATAAGATCCGCTGGCTGCAATCACAATGTGGCCCCAAGCTCTTCTATACTCAAATTCCCTTCTTTGAAACGGATATCCACGACATGGCCGGTCTGGCCAAACTGGGCAAAGCATTATTCACAAAGTAGGTTCTTAGGAAGTAACGTAGTCCTGGATCGCTTCTCGATGGGCCTTCTCTAAATCGACAAAATGGATCCCCATCCCAGAAATCCCCGTATAGACACGGGCGAGCAGGCGTTCCAGGCGAACAACCTCACCGGTGGTGCGAATCATCGGGCCCGTGCCCGAAAGACGAAACGAAAGAAAAACGCGCGTGCCAATTTTCAGTGGAATTTCAGATTCGATAAAAAGACCCCCCAGACTAACATCGGTGGTATAAAAATAGATAAAACCCTCACCAAATTCATCTTCCAAGACAACCTGGATACGAAGCTCCTTACGGGGGAACAATCTTTTTTCAGAAGATTTTTCAGGCATGGGCCTTTTTCCCTTCGGCAGTTTTTTTGGAACGACGAATTATTTGAGAGGCCCCCGCAATGCGATTAATGACAGTAATCAAATCGTACGGATAAAACGGTTTTTGAACGACCGTAATATTATCTTTCTGTTGGGCGAATTCTTTGAGATCTGAACGGGTCGGCGAAACCAATAAAATAGTCGAGTATTCTTCCAGAAAAGTGCGATCGTCCTGCTCCGATTCCTGAAAAGCATTGCCATTGACGATGACAAGATGGGGACGCGCCCGTCGCTGGCGCCCAGCCAATCCCTTTCCATTTTCGCCATACTCCACGCGATAACCGGGCAGATCGGCAAAAAGAAGCTGGTACATGTTGCGAGCTAGGACCGAGCGGTCAATAATGAAGAGCCGGATCGTATCGGTACGGCGCATGATGGGCCGGAATCCTACTCAATCGATTGCCAGAAGACA
>CAZXZM010000155.1:0-3457 GCA_964645365.1 uncultured Pseudomonadota bacterium
TTAAGATAGCAAAAGATCCCGACCGGAACACCGATATAGGCCCCAAAACTGACAAAGCCCCCCCGCCAAAACTCCAAGACTCGACCGGGGCTTTCCCAGTAGTAGTCAGGAGCCTCGACTATAATGTGGAAGATCCGCGCTCCGAGCACCCCAGAAATCATCCCGATCATCCCCATATCGAGGAGGATTTCCTTCCGGAGACCCGCGCGCCCCGCCGCCCAATAGGCGTAAAAGGTGGAAGCGAGCGTCGCCACCATGATCATGAAAAAGAAGGAGGGAACCTGAAAATCCCCCAGGGTAAAGAGAAAGGGCTTCATTGATCTACAATAATTTCTTGTCGCGAATCATCATCACCAGCAACCATAGTACCGCAATTGTGATCGCTGAGTCAGCTACGTTAAATGCCGGCCATTCTAGTTTGAGTCGCCCCGAAAAACCCCACAGGCGCCACCAAAACCATTTGTCATGCCAGTGAAAGGAGAGAAAATCGACAACCTCCCCCCGCACCACCCGATCAAAGAGATTACCGCAGGCCCCTCCTAAAATCAGCGCCAACGGGATCTGAATAAAACGCTGCTCGTCCGGAAGTGAAAAATAGTAGGCGGTGATTAGAGCAACCGCCAAAAGCGAAACGCTGAGCAAGACCGGCAGACGGTAGGCATCCGGAAGATTTCCCAGGAAACCAAAGGCAGCCCCCGGATTGGCGACATGAACGATATCAAAAAAATTGGGAATGATGGCAATCTGATCTCCGAGTGACATCCCCTTCACCACCCAATATTTTGTGAGTTGATCGAGCGAAAGGATAATCGTAACCCAGAAGAGAAGGCGGCGCAGTTTCATCATTCCGACAAGACCTGACTGCAACGGTAACAGATCGTTGCGTGACGGGGATCTTGACCGATGGTCGTCGTTCGCTTCCAACAACGTTCACATTTTTCCCCTTCCGCCTTCATCACCGCAATTTTTAGATCGGGGATCGACTGTGCCTCTGTCGCACCGGACGGGGGGGTGTGCACAAGATCGACCTGCGAAACGATCAAGATATCGGCCAAGCGCGTTTGGTATTGCTCAAGCAGGTCCTCCACCTGACTGGGGGCAAAGATTTTCACCTTGGCCTCGAGGGCATTGCCGATCAGCTTCTCCTGACGCGCCCCCTCCAGAACCCGCATCACCTCTTCACGAATCTCCCGCAACTGCTCCCAAGACCCTGCCACGGCATCGTCACTCCACCCCGCTGTCGGTTGTGGAAAATCAACTAAGTGGACAGAATCGACCTGGCCGTCAAAAGTGGGGAGATATTCCCAGATTTCATCGGCAGTAAAACAGAGGATCGGCGCCATCAGGGCGCTTAAAGTGCGAACGACCTCAAAAAGGACCGTTTGAGTGCTACGCCGGAGCGGACCGGCGGTCGGACTCGTGTAGAGACAGTCTTTTGAGATATCGAGATAAAAAGAGGAGAGGTCGACAGTGCAGAAGCGATTGATTTCATGAAAGATCGTATGAAAAGAATATTCCTCGTAGGCGCCAGTCACCCGCTTGATGAGGCGCTGCAATAAGTGAAGGGCGTACCGATCGACTTCCTCCAGCTTTTCGTACGGGACCACATCGGCCTGCGGATCAAAATCGTAGAGATTCCCCAACATAAAGCGAGCGGTATTACGAATCTTCCGGTAGGCATCGGCCAGTCCGCGTAAGATCTCATCCGAAACCCGAATGCTGCCACGATAATCTTCGGCCGCTACCCAGAGACGCAAAATTTCCGCCCCACTCGCTTGGATAATTTTGTCCGGCGAGACATAATTTTTGGCCGACTTGGAATATTTTCGACCTTTCCCATCAACAACAAAGCCATGCGTCAAGACCGCTTGATACGGGGCCTTGCCGCGCGTTCCCACGGCGGTGAGTAGGCTGGAATGAAACCATCCCCGGTGTTGATCGCTCCCTTCCAAGTAGAGGGAAATCGGAATCTCCATTTTGAGACGGTCTTCCACAACCGCGGCATAACTAACACCCGAATCAAACCAGACATCGAGGATATCCTCTTCACGGGCAAGATCGGTACTGGAACACTCGGGACACGCCGTCTTGGGAGGAAGGAGGTCTGCCTTGGAATCAAACCACAGGTCCGCCCCCTCCTGTTCAATCCGTTCCGCAATGCCGCGAATAATCTCCGCATCGAGCAGAGTTGCCTGACACTGCCGGCAGTGGAAGGTCATGATCGGCACCCCCCAACTCCGCTGTCGGGAGAGACACCAGTCAGGGCGATTGACAACCATCCCATAGATCCGATCCCGCCCCCAACCCGGGATCCACTCGGCCCGACGGATCGCATCGAGCGCCTTGCCCCGCAGGTCTTCGTGGTCGAGCGACAGGAACCACTGGGCGGTCGCCCGAAACACCACCGGTTTTTTACAACGCCAACAAGAGGGGTAGCTGTGCTCTACCTCCCCCTCCCACAACAATGCGTTCCTCTCCTGTAAATAATCGTTGATCCAACGGTTCGCCTCCTTCACCGGTTGGCCAACGAGTTCCGGCACCCCGACCTCATCGGTAAAACGACCGGCGTCATCGACCGGACTCAAGATATCCAGATCGTATTTCAGCCCTACCTCGTAATCTTCTTCACCATGCCCTGGCGCAATATGAACACAACCACTCCCGGTATCCATCGTGACGTGGTCCGACAAGACAATGAGTGAATCGCGATCTAAAAAAGGATGACGACAGACCTGTCGTTCGAGTGTCTCTCCACTAAAACGCTTCAGGACTGGCAGTTCTTCAATCCCAAGCACCTGGCAAAAGGCCGCCAGGCAGTTGTTGGCCAGAACGAGGATCTTCCCCTCATATTCGACCGCGACATAATCGTAGTGTGGATGCAGGGCCACTGCCAGATTGGCGGGCAGAGTCCAAGGGGTAGTCGTCCAGATGACGATCGCTGCTTCTCGCCCCTTCAGTTCGGGAAATTGTTCGACCGCAGAAGAGTTCAGCGGGAAAGCAACATAAATAGAAGGGGAAGTATGATCTTCGTATTCGACTTCCGCTTCCGCCAGCGCCGTCCGGCAACGTGGACACCAAAGGACCGGTTTGCGCCCCTTATAGATGGCCCCCTGTTCCACAAAGCGGGCAAATTCACGGGCAATCGTCGCCTCGTAATGAAAGTCCATTGTTTGGTAAGGCTGTTCCCAATCTCCAAGGATTCCCAGCCTCTTGAATTCTTCTCGCTGAATGTCGATAAATTTTGCTGCGTAGTCCCGACAGGCCTGCCGAATCTCAACCTTGCTCATCTTTTCTTTTTTCTTACCGAGATCTTTATCGACCTGATGCTCGATTGGCAGACCGTGGCAATCCCAACCTGGAATGTAAGGACTGTAATGTCCCGACATGCTTTTATATTTCACGATAATATCTTTGAGGGTCTTGTTCAGGATATGACCGAAGTGGATGTTGCCATTGG
>CAZXZM010000156.1:0-3448 GCA_964645365.1 uncultured Pseudomonadota bacterium
GAAACGACTTTCTCGACGTCATGTTCGTGTCGATTTCTATATTACGGAGGGGCCGCAGACGCTGGTGAAGAAGATTCGGTTGGCCGGTACCAAAGTGCTTAAAAAATCGCGAATTACGAACAATCTTTCTTTGCAGGAGGCAGGATTTTTCAATTCCGGCTATCTTTCTGAGCCGGCCCTGCATCACGATCAAAAGCGGATTCCCCATCTGCTAAAGATTGAAGGTTTTCCGGAAGGGGAACTGCTCGAGACAAAGATTGAAGTGAATCAATGGAAAGATCGGGCCACCGTTCGTTTTGTTATTGAGGAGGGATTATCCCATCGGGTGGCGGCCCTTCATTTTTCCGGGACCCTTCACCTGTCCGATAAAAAACTACGCAAGAAGATTGAGTTAGAACCGGGGAAACCTTGGAGTGAGCTGGCTCTCCGAAACGATGCCGAGCGTCTGAAAGCACTCTATGCCGATCACGGTTATCCCTATGCAGAGATCCGACCGACCAGCGAAGTGGATCCCAGCAGTGGCGCCGTTACCGTCACTTTTCAAGTGGAGGCGGGAATCAAGGTCATTGTCGACGAGATCTTGATTATCGGCATTGACCACTCGCGTTCTTCTACCGTGCGGAGTGCCATTCCGCAGAAGCGGCGTCGACCCTACAGCCAGGCGAAGATTCTCAAGGGGGAATCGACCCTTCGCAAGCTCGGTTCTTTTGCAGCGGTCGATATCGAAGTGCTTGGCCTGAAAGAAAAAAAGGAAAAAGTACAGCTCTTGGTCAATGTTCAGGAACGTAGGCACCTCGTTTTTGATATCAAAGCTTCCTACAGCACCGACGACAAATTTTCCGGTTCCTTTACCTTTACCAACTTGGATGTGTTTGGTTTTGGAAAACGGATGAATGTAAAGTTACAGGGGGGTTTTGATCTCCAGCGTGGGGAATGGAATTACATTGATCCCCATTTACTTGGAGGGGACTTTGAGATGGTGATTGGACTCTTTGTGCAGGATGAAAACCGTCCCAGTTTCAATGTCACCGATATCGGGAGTTCGCTTTCTTTCCTGCGGGAGATCGGTCGGACGATGACTGTCCTTGCGAAATATGAGGTACAACGTTCGATCTTTCGCGGCGGGACTCCGAGTCCCGATGATGAAACAAACGATCGTACCCTCCCGCATGGTTCCGCCTCTTTTAACTATGATTCCCGTGATTATTTTGCCGATCCCCACAAAGGTCTCTTTGGGTTGGCGACTGTCGATTATTTCAACCCTTTCATCGGTAGCGGGGCCAATTTTTTCAAAATGAGCGGGCAACTTGCCTATTATATCTCTCCGGTCAAGCGCTTTACCCTCGTCAATTCATTGCGCGCTGAAGGAATTGTTCCCGCCACTTCGGGAACAACTGTTCCACGATCTGAACTTCTCTTTGTGGGTGGGGACTATTCGATCCGGGGCTTTGGACAAGATAAGGCGGGGCCACGGGCCGCCGATGGCTCGCCGGCGGGTCAACAATTCACGATTCTCTTCAATAGTGAACTACAGTTTCGGATTGCCGGAAAGTTCAAGCTGGCAGGATTTTTTGATACCGCGGTGGCTGCGAATGATTTTACGATCAATAGTCGCACCCTCCGTCATTCCGCCGGGGTGGGCCTCCGTTATGTTACCCCGGTGGGGCCGGTCCGGCTCGATTATGGGATCAAGCTCGACCCACGCACCGGTGAACAGTTTGGACGCCTTCACTTCACCTTCGGCTACGCCTTTTAGCGGCCAACTTCTTTAAATTATTGCGATTTTTTGCCAAGACGCTACACTGGCCCCCGGATGCCTGGCTG
Source organism: uncultured Pseudomonadota bacterium (assembly GCA_964645365.1). Classification (GTDB taxonomy): domain Bacteria; phylum UBA10199; class UBA10199; order 2-02-FULL-50-16; family JAJFLM01; genus CAZXZM01. The sequence continues at coordinate 1,825 of CAZXZM010000156.1, forward strand.
CTTTTCTTGCGGGGACGAGCTGGAGATGGGCCAACGAGTCGGGCGGCGGGAGGCCTGCCCCTCTTGCGGGGCCGATCTTCATTGCTGCAAAGGCTGCCGTTTCTATGACCCCGCCGCCTACAATGAGTGTCACGAACCGGTCGCCGAGCGAGTGGTCGAAAAGGAAAAGGCTAATTTTTGTGACTATTTTGAATTTGCAGACCGGCAAACGGAAGTTGTTCAAGATGAGAAGGGTGCCAAACAGAAGCTGGAGGAGCTTTTTAAAAAATAACCACTGTGGGGGCGGGTCCTGTCACGGCGAAGACCTTCCGTCAGGGGCTACCCCACAAGGGGGCAGCCCGCCGAAAGGCATCACCGCGCCACCCGCCCCAACGATAGTATAAATGTTTCCAGTCCTCTTCAATATTCCGCAACAGATCCCCCTCATTGGTGGGCTCCCCATCTATAGCTATGGGGTCCTGGTCGCGACCGCCTTCCTGGTCGGCATTACCTGGATACTGCACGAAGCACGCCTGGCCGGTGTCAGTCGTGAGCGGATCTCAGACCTCACCTTTTATCTTCTTCTGGCGGCGATCGTTGGCTCTCGGTTGCTTTATATTCTGGTCGAATGGCGTCGTTACGTTGCTGACCCCATGGCGATCCTTCGGATCTGGGAAGGGGGGCTGGTTTTCTATGGGGGACTGCTCGGGTGCCTTGTCACGAGCTGGTGGTATACTCGCCGGCATGGCTGGAGTCTGCTCTCCATTGCAGACCTCTTTATGCCAGGGGTCGCCTTAGGGCATATGATCGGGCGCCTCGGCTGTCTCCTGGCTGGCTGTTGCTATGGTAGGGTGGTAGGTGGAGAGCCTTGGTGGGCACTCCATTTTCCGCATCATCCCCTGACGCTGGCCCCGGGGGGGATTCCCCTCTACCCCAGCCAGATCATGGAGGCCGTGACAGAGGGACTGATCTTTCTTATATTGATCTGGGTTCGACGGCACCAGAAATTTAGCGGCCAAATTTTTGTTTTATATCTGATTATTTATGGGGTGATGCGCTCAATTCTAGAAATTTTCCGCGGTGATGCGATTCGGGGCTATGTGATCCCGGGACTTTTGACAACCTCCCAGTTCATTAGTTTGCTTCTTGTGGCCGCCGCGACTGTGTATTATATCCGACAACTGCGAAAGGGGACGGCATGAAACCTTTTATTCTATTTTCTATCGGGTGTACTCTCTTAGTGAGCCTGATTTCCTGTACTAAGCCGATGGTGATCGGGCGTGACCGCCCGACCGAACCGATCCGGAAAGGTTTTAATTCCCCCTCGGTTGCCGTTTTTGAAGCGGCGGAACAAGCGCTGAAGCAAATGGATTTTAAGGTGGAATATGCCGACCAAGATCAAGGGGTTCTGCGGACAGGCTGGGTACCGACCACCGCGGATTCACATTATATCGAGCTATTTGGTCAAAAGGATTTCGGTGTTACGAATTCCTACTATCATCTGGCGATTCGGATCGAAGAGGGGGGAGAGAAAGTGGTTCTCGAAGTGTCCGCTCCCTTAAGGACAATGGTTGCCAAGATGAAATCCTCTCATTTTCAAGAGAAGAGATTCTTGTCAAAGGTGAAGAACATGCTGCGCTCTGCC
>CAZXZM010000157.1:0-3435 GCA_964645365.1 uncultured Pseudomonadota bacterium
AAAGGGGTTGATGGCCTCATCTTCTCCGTAAGCATTTCCGGTATCGAAGAAGGCAACCAATTTAAGACCCGCCGGATCGTAGAGGGGTAATTCGATCTCGCTATTCATCAGCAGGAGCTTATTCCCTCCAATGACAAATTCGGAGTCCCCACTGGTCGGGCTAGAGGTCACGCGAACGCTCGGCCCCACCGAACGCAACTGATAGCCACGCAATGAATTAATCCCCCCTGTAAAAAACCGTTCAAAGAGATTGCTCTCAAAACTTTTGATGTAACCCACCGTCAAATTATTCTTAAAGATAACCTTCCAGAAAAGGGGTTGGTATTGACGGACATTCCCCGTCACACGGTAGAAGAGGTTATCTCCCCCAACTCCCGCAAATTCATTAGTAACGCTCAATAAAAAACCTTTAGTCGGGTAAAGACGATTGTTGCGGGTATCGCGATTGACGGTCAATGAGAGACTGGAAGTCAGTCCTGAAAGGTTATCTTGAAAGGGGGCTGGAATTGTGGTTCTGAAATCCCCCGCCTCGACATCTTCAATGGAGTAACCCAGCAACACTTGGGAACGATCGAATAACCGACGCCCAAAGGTCATCCGCCCCCCGAACGAACGGCGATCAAAGTCTTCAAAAACATTAACGCTCCGGAAACCGGACAACCCAAAGATCCATTCGGTATCCAGAAAATAGGGATCCTGAAACGAGAGCAAGAAGAGTTGGCGACGAGAAGAGAATTCCAAAGAAAAGTTCCCGCTAATACCATAGCCGAAGAAGTTATCCTTAGAGATGGAAGCGGTCAGGATAAAATTTTCCACCGACGAAAATCCGGCTCCGATCGAAAAAGTTCCCGTTGGTTTTTCTTTGACCCGAACGTTCAGAATAAGATGCTCGTCAGTCGCACCGCGCGGGGTTGCAATATTGACCTCTTCAAAATAGCCCAAAGCCATTAGTTTTTCGCGAGAGCGACGGAGTCGTCCCTCATGATAAAAACCATTTTCAACAACGTCGATTTCCCGCCGAATAACCTTGTCACGCGTAATCGTATTCCCAAGGATATTGATCCGCTCAATCTTGATCTTGGCCCCCTTTTGGATCATCAGGACAACTTTTGTTGTCAGCTCGGCATCATTGGGCTCCAAGCGAGAGTAGATATTGGCGAAGGCGTAGGCCTCATTCCCGTAGAGTTCGGTGAAGTCCTGAATGTCTTGATCGATCTGCTTACGCGAATAGATCTGGCCTGGCTTGAGCTGGACCATCTCAACCAACTCTTCTTTTGTCGTCAGTATATCGCCAACAACATCGACTTCACTCACCTTGTACTGCTCCCCTTCTTCGACATGAAAATTGATGATCAACCATTTTTTGTTGCGGGTTAGATAAGCTTCAGGGGGGCTAACCTTAACGTTGATGTAGCCGTGACTTAGATAATAGTAGGTAAGAAAATTTGCATCGCGCTCCAGAATTTCTTTTTGGTATTTTCCGGCACCGCTCATCCAGGAAAAATAGCCCTTTTGGCGGGTACGAATGGCCTTGCGTAATTCCTTATCCTTAAAGGCCTTGTTGCCGATAAAATTGATTCGCTTAACTCGAATTCCTTGATGCTCCTGAATGATGAAGATCAATCTCTCGTTAGAATTGTTGGCAATTTTCTCAAGGCGGTGGCGTACCGTAATAAGATGATACCCCTTGCTAGAATACTTCTCCTGAATCTTTTGTACCGACTGGATGATCTGGGACGGATCGGCAATATCGAACGCCTTCAGAGGAATCTCTTTTTCAAGATCGTCATCATCGAAGGCCTTATTCCCTTCGAATTTAATCTCTTCAATACGCGTCGCTCCGCTCAAGACATAAACGAGGATCAATCCCTTCGGACCACTTTTTCGTTGAACGTAGATATCACTGAACTGCCCCAGATCGTAGAGGGCACGAATATCCTGAGCGACTTGATCCGAATCAAAGGGGCGGCCGGGACGGGAGCCGATCACGGCACGGATTGTGCTCGCCGAAACCTCTCCCCCTCCCTCGATTTCAATCGCTCCGATCCGCGGAGCGGCCAGTGTCGGTCGAGCAACGAGCAACACTCCAGCCATCAACAAGAAGATAAAACTTTTTTGCCAATGACTCATGACTCTCCCTCGTGAATCTCTCCCGCTACCAACCGAAAACATCTCTGGGCCTGCGCTGCTAAGGTCTCATTATGCGACACGTAGACAAGCGTTAGTCCGCGCTGACGATTCAGGTCAAATAAAAGCTCCATCAGTCGTTCGCCCGTGGCGGCATCTAAGTTTCCGGTCGGTTCATCCGCCAGCAATAAAACAGGATCCGTCACAATGGCACGCGCCACTGCAATCCGTTGTTGCTCGCCCCCCGACAGCTGCGCCGGCAATGAATTGGCCTTATCAGACAAACCCACCTCTTTCAAAACTACCTGTGCCTTTTCCTCTCTGTTGCGAAGCGGCATACCACGCAATAACAAGGGCATCATAATATTTTCCAGAGCGGTAAAATCGGGCAACAGGTGATGAAACTGAAAGACAAAACCAAGCTTTTCATTGCGAAAGCGCGCCTGGGCTTCATCGGCCAGCACGAAGAGATCTTGACCCTCAAAGAAAACCTTTCCTTGAGTGGGCGCATCTAAGGCCCCCAGAATATGCAACAAAGTACTCTTGCCGGTACCGGAGGCCCCAATGATACTAACCGTCTCCCCCGCCTGAACCTCAAAATGAATTCCCCGCAGGACCGCCTTCTCCCCTTTCGCATACACCTTGGTCACATCAGAAATTTTTAGAAGAGGTTGGCTCATCATTTATACTTCCCCGAGCGCCTGGGTAACAGACAAACGCTTCAGTCGCAACAGGGCGAGTGCGGAAGCCCCCCAAGAAAAAAGCAAGATCACTCCAAAGATGACGAGAGCATAATGGGGTTCAATTTTAACCGGCACTCGATCGACAAAATAGACCTCCATCGCCAACTGGATGGGACGGTAATCCTGCAGAACCCAAAGAATGAGCCAGGCGAGCAAACAGCCGGCGATCGTCCCGACTGTGCTTAACAACCACCCCTGCCAGACAAAGATACGACGGATTTGTCCCCACCGCGCCCCCATCGACCGCAAGATCGCAATATCGCCGCGCCGATCGAGCACTCGCATCGCCAATGTCCCCATAATGTTAAAGCTAGCGACCAAGATCAGAAGTCCCATAATGATCACGAAGATCAGTTTCTCCAATTGTAGTGCCTCAAAGAGGCTGGAATTCAGATCACGCCAAGTCAGGACCGTATAGGGGAAGGAGAGCTTGGCTTCAAGTCGATCCCGAAAATCGACCGCCTGAGCTGGATCGGCGAGCCAGACTTCCACCCCGCCAACCGCCCGTTTAAAGCCAAATTCCCGCTGGGCCTGATCCAAATCGACCAGGGCAAAATTTCCATCG
>CAZXZM010000158.1:0-3426 GCA_964645365.1 uncultured Pseudomonadota bacterium
CCAAGACCCGTTTTGTGTCAGCGGCGACCACAATTTTAACAAAACCCTCCGTGGCATGAGAGGCAAGTGACCGACCTAGGGCTGCGAATGGAAACTGCACAACCTGTGCGTCGATCCCTTCGGCCTTGGCCTCCGTTTCACTCAAACCAACCGTCGCAATTTCTGGATCAGAAAAAATAACCGCCGGAACGACCTGATCGAAGGCACTCTTCTGACCACAGATCGCCTCCGCCGCTACCCTCCCTTCGGCCGACGCCTTATGAGCGAGCATCGGTTCTCCGGCTACATCGCCGATTGCATAGATCGATGACTGAGAAGTCTGGCACTGTGCATTGGTAATGATAAAACCGCGTTCATCGATCTTGACGCGTGCCTGCTTCAGGTCAAGCGATTCGGTGCGTGGCCGCCTACCAACCGCTACAACAACGGCATCGGCCGCAACCGGCTTAGCCCCATTCTCAAGGATCAATTGTTGACCATTGTATTCCTTGGCGCGTGTTCCCGTTTGAACAATCACGCCCAATTTCTTCAGTCGTTTGGCGACAACTTTGGTAAAGTCGGAGTCGAGACCGGGCAAAATAGAATTTTGTTCTTCAATCAAGGTAACAACGCTACCGAGCTTGGCATAGACCGTCCCCAACTCAACACCAACATAACCTCCTCCGACCACTGCTAACGATGAGGGAATTTTTTCTAAGCTCAAGGCCTCCGTTGAGCTAAAGATTTTCTTTTTCGAATAGAACGGAAGGGAAGGAATTTCCACCGGCCTGGAACCGGTCGCGATGATAGCTTTTTTGAAGTGGTAAGATTTAGCTCCATCGCTCGTATCGATCCGAATAGAGGTAGGAGAGGTAAATTGAGCAATTCCTTGCAGAATCGTTACTTTATTATCTTTACAGAGCTGGACGATCCCTTTGCTCAGCTTTCCAACGAGTCCCTGCTTCCAGATTTGAAGTTTTGCTATATCGATCGATCGGTTTGTAACGACAATGCCTAGCTCTTCGGCATCGGCAATGCCCTGATAGATATTGGCGGCATGGATCAGCGCCTTAGAGGGAATGCACCCCTCATGCAGGCAAACCCCCCCGGCCTGCGATCGGCCCTCGATCAAGGTGACCTGACGGCCGAGCTGGGCCGCGCGAATTGCAGCAACATACCCTCCCGGCCCCGCACCGATAACGGCAACATCAAGCCCCTCCTGGATATCCCCCATGACCATTGCTAGAGAAGGCCTTCTGGATTTTCGAGCTGTTCGATCAGGTAATTGGTAAAACGGGCTCCGGTCGCGCCATCGGTCACGCGGTGATCAAAGGTTAAATTGAGGCTCATCACCGGCCGCGAATGGACTTTGCCTTCGTTGACCCAGGGTCGATCGTGCGCCCGTCCGATCCCTAGAATCGCTCCATCGGGATAATTGATAATTGGAGTAAAGTAACGTCCCCCAATGCTTCCTAGATTGGTAATCGAAAAGGAGCTCCCCTTTAAATCGGCTAGATCAATCTTTCGTTCCCGTGCCTTATTTGATAAGTCCTGTAATTCCGTAGCGATTTCATAAAAATCTTTCTGGTCACATTTTTTGATCACCGGAACAAAGAGACTCTCCTCGACATCGACTGCAAAACCAACATTATAAAATTCTTTAAACACCATCTCGTCTCCCACGATGCTGGCGTTGATCGAAGGAAACCGTTTGAGGCCATTGACGACCGCCCGTAAGATAAAGGGTAAAAATGACAACTTGACGTTGTGCTGCGCTGCCTCTTCTTTTTTAGTGGCGCGCAACGCCACCAGATTTGAAACATCGACTTCGTCGATATGAGTAACCGGTGCGGTCATCCGCATTGCCTGGGCCATATGGAGGGCGATTTTGCGCCGAGTCCCTTTGAGTGGAACTCGTTTGACCGGCCCCCACTTCTCCATCTGCTCAACGGTCACCCCCTCCTCTTCCGGAACCGGAAGCCGCTTGCCCCCTCCACGCGTCAGATCGGTTTCGGTCACCCTCCCCTCGGGTCCTGAGCCCACCAAGTTTTCTAAATCGATTCCTTGTTCCCGTGCGAGACGGCGCACGTGGGGAGTTGCCAAAGAGGGCTGACCAATCCGACGTCGAATCTGCTTCGAGGTCACCCCTTTTTGGCCGGAACTGGCCACGGCAGACTTCGGCTTGGACTTGGTTTTTGTTTTTGTCTTGGAAGGGGCCTTTGGAGCCGTTTTCCCCTCTTCTGAATGGTAGGTGATTAAAGTCTGGCCGACCTTGATGAGATCCCCTTCCTGCGCGTGTAATTTTTCGACGACACCAGCATAGGGAGAGGGAATTTCGACGATCGCCTTGTCGGTTTCTACTTCGGCAACCGTTTGATCACGCTGGACCGTCTCCCCCTCTGAGACGAGCCATTTGATGAGCTCCCCTTCGGTAATCCCTTCCCCAAGATCGGCAAACTTAAACTCCATCTGAAAATCTCCTTAAAAAGCCGTTGTCTCCCTCACCGCCGTTACTACCTTACTGCAATCGGGGAGGTAAAGTTGTTCCATTGCAAAATAGGGAACATGGACATCATAACCAGTCACCCTCCGAATCGGGGCCTTGAGATATAAAAAAGCTTGCTCGCCAATCTGGGTTGCAATCTCCGCCCCAGCCGCAAAACTCCGGTTGGCCTCGTGCACGATTACTGCCCGTTGGGTCTTTTTGACCGATGCCACAATCGTCTCACTGTCGAGCGGGGAAATGGTCCGTACATCGATCAATTCAACGCTCATCCCCTCCTGGGTCAACTCTTCAATCGCCTCCTGGCAGATGGAAACGCACCCCCCCCAAGAAATCAACGTTATATCTTTTCCCTCCTGAACCACCTTGGCCTTCCCTAACGGAACCTCATACCATTCATTGGGGACTGGCTCCCGAAATGAACGGTAGAGACGCTTCGGTTCATAAAAAATGACTGGGTCGGGATCCTTGATTGCCGCCAACAAGAGCCCCTTGGCATCGTAGGGAGTCGAAGGGATAACAACTTTGAGGCCAGGCGTATGGGCGAAATAGGCCTCGCGACTTTCGGAGTGGTGCTCGAGGGCACGAATTCCCCCTCCGTACGGGGTTCGACAGACCAGAGGAACAGAAAAACGACCACGTGTTCGTTGTCGGATCCGCGATGCCTGTTGTTCGAATTGATGAAAGGCTTGGTAAATAAAACCGGAGAATTGAATTTCACAGACTGGTTTCAGGCCGGTCAGTGCCATTCCAATCGAAGCGCCAACAATCGCGGCTTCGGCGAGTGGTGTATCCATGACCCGTTCTTCGCCGAAGACATCAATCAAACCATCCGTTGCACGGAATACTCCTCCATCAACCCCCACGTCTTCACCGAGCACTACAACCGATTCGCATTCTTTCATCGCGACATACTGCGCTTGATTGATCGCCTCGACGATATT
>CAZXZM010000159.1:0-3335 GCA_964645365.1 uncultured Pseudomonadota bacterium
AATCCCCTTTTTCGGCACCCGCATCGGGATGCGCAGTTCCTGATTTATATTTTTTAATGAGTCCTCCGTTCGCCGCCATTGTTTCCTGAATGCCGACAACTTCCTCTTGTTCGATTGGCATGTTCATCGCCTGCGCCTGATCCGTTGCGCCAATGCCTTGTTGTGATTCTTCCATGTCAAGCATTTGAATAACGGGTTGAACGAGCGCCAATACGCTGTCTGGTGTCTCGTAGGCATCCTTCTCCCCGACAATCGCCGCCAATTCCTGACGTCTGTCGTCCTCCGTGAGGTCATCCCCGCGGATCGAGCGCATCAGTTCATCGTAGGTGTCCGTCTTGTCGATGGCATCGCGGGCGATCATTCCCTCCTGTATCATCGCCTCATCGGACGCGCCTTGTTCAAAGCCTTCCATAATGCCGACATTATTGGCATTCGCTTGTTCCCCCATAGGGGGCGATCCCATTTGTCTTTCAACTTCCACAGGAGTATCCATAAATTCTTCCGCCCGCGTTTCGTCTTCTTTCCATTCTTCATAGCCTTGTTCATATCCCTGATTCCCAATAACAATTTGAGTATAAAAATCATTAAGTAACTCTAAGTTGGGGTTGGGTTTACGCCGTTCCGTTGTAATGATATTAATAATCTCCGCCGCTTTATTGGGATCTATGCCCTGTTCACTTACCATTTTATTAAGTGTGCCAATGATAGAATCTGTTTTTTCAATGAGATCTTTCATTGGATTAAATTTTAATGCATTCAAAATACCTGATCCTATTTTTTTCCCATATGTTCCTATTTTATCTCCTATTCCTTGACTGTCTTTAAACATCTTCTCGGTCAATACCACATCATCAATTATCTCCCCTTCAGGAGGTGTTCCAAATTGTCGTCGCACCAAGGATGAAAGAGGTGTTACGGGAGTGTTCGGTTGTGTCTGCATCGGCCGAAACATTTGTCTGTTTAAAACTGTCATTATACTATCCCCAATCTACTGGCGCCACCGTAGGCGGCCAAGGCCCCAATGCCCGTGCCTATTCCTTGTTGCCAAGGACTGGCGGAAGGGGTCATGCCCGTAGACCATGTTTGTTGTGATGTCGGCGCGCGTGAAAAAATATCACTGTACATGCCAAGCCGTTGATACGGCTCGTACAATTGTTGCATGATATTCTGCCTCGCTGAATCATATCCCTGTTGTGTGTGCTGTCGCTGAAGTCCGCCAACGCCGAGCAGTTGGTTAATGTCCTGCTGTTGCATCCCCTGAAGCTGTCCCCCAAGTTGTGCATACTGCGATCCAAGGGCGCCAATGCCAAGACCCGCCAATCGTTCGCGTTCCATTTGGTTTTGAAATCCCTGCTGCGCCTGTCCGTAATTCTGTAAGTTTAATCCCGCGAGAGCCTGCGCCCGTGCACCTTGCTGTTCGCCCGACAAGGCCGCTTGTTGAACCCCGTACCGCGAGCCTCCGAAAGAGCCTCCGCGCGTCGCCTGTCCCGCCAATTGATTTTGCTGTAATTGACCCTGTTCCCCAAGCTGCGCCATCGTTGCATCGATGACCTGCTGTTGGAATGGGTTCATGTATTGTTGAAGTTGCGCTTGTGTCGGCGCCCCCGTTATTCCGCCTAGTAGCGCCTCCCCCCGTTGTGTCGCCTCTCTCGCGTAATCCATGTAGGGTTCGTAGGCGCCAATGCCCGTGTCCGCGAGCCCTATGGCCCTTAGTTCTTGTGGCGTGAGTTGCGCTTGTATATACGGTGGTAGCGTGATCCCCTGTTCCGCGAGAGCCTTCGCCGCATCGAGAAGACCGAGCCGACGCGCCTCAATATCGGGCGCCTCTCTGGTGATATATTCCTCAACCATTAGGCTGTTCTCCTTTCAAGATTCTTCATCATGTTGTACATCTTTTTCGCCCCTTGTCGACGCGATCCACCGCCCGCGTTCCGAACAGCTTCCGCCGTCATAACAAATTCACCGTCACTTAGCATTGCGGGAATGGAATCGCTTGTCCCCGTCCCAGCACCATTGATGGGTCCCGTTCTGCGAGGAAAATTTTTCTTGGTTCCATCCGCCAATTGAATGATACCGCCTTCCGCGCTGCGGACAAAATCTGTTGGAAGATCCTCAACGGGATATCCAGCTTCACCCTGCAATGTGGGGTAATAATAAGGCTTATCGGCGATGTTTGCAACTTGGAATTCTTCGGGGTTCTGATAGTAGAATGGGTTGAGTTGATAGGGATCAAAAGCCTCTTCATCTTCATTCTTCGCCGCCATATATGCGAGTGGCCCCGCCGCCAACGCAGCAGCGCCTAATAATTTTCCGCCAGGGAGTTTACCTCCTGCATTTAACATATTATTAGCTAAGTTGACATCTGCAAGACTTGAGCTTGGGTTATTGAGAACAGCTTGCGCTTTTATTTTAGCTGGATCTGCTCCTCCTTTAAATAAATTACCACCAAAACCCTCCCATGAAGATGGTTTAAGAATATTCCATTTATCCCCCCATGATGTTCCAAACTTTCCTGCTGATCCAAATCCTTTTCCTGCGAATCCTTTTAATCCAGGGGTAATACCCGCCAATGAACCAATACCATATCCTAATGCGGCTGTCTGAAGGGCTTGCGCGGGATCCTGCCCCGCCACGAGTCCACCAATGCCCGATCCTATTCCCGCGCCAACGGGTCCAGCGACCATAAAGCCGATTCCACCCCCTATGATAGGGGCGACCTTCTTGACAGCTTGTTTAACTTGTTTAAATATTTTTCCTACAAATCCACCAATACCATATTGGGGTATCGTTCCTAGAAATTGTTCATCAATCATGCATATCCTTTTTAGCAACCTATTATTTTCTGTTGAAGAGGCAAGGGGGCAAGACTTGTAGAACGCGTGCCTATTATAGAGTATAAGTATATTGAAATTTATAGTATTGTGCAATGAAAATTAAGCGATGAAAATAGATATTGAGAAAGTACCCATCGTCCGCGTAACGTGGGTGGATGCCCGCGATATGGAGTCGGGGTGGCTTCCCGTCAATGATATTATGAAAGCACCGCTTGCCAATTGCATGGATGTGGGGTGGTTGATGGTCAATAACGATGAAAAGGTTGTTATTATGCGGTCATGGTGTATGGACAAGGATGATAATGAGGGCGGCGGCGCAACCGCGATCCCCAAAGGATGGATTAGAAAAATAGAATATTTAGGGGTGTTATATGGACAAGCGGTTGACCATTTAAAATTAAATGTCAAGAAAACAATTTAGAAAAGATTTCTTGCCAAGCCCCACCCATGTGTTTAAATTGGTTCTCACCCAAAAATTTAAATCAGGAGAAAAAAATGGAA
>CAZXZM010000160.1:0-3300 GCA_964645365.1 uncultured Pseudomonadota bacterium
CCAGTGAGGCCCTAGCCTCCTGGCGTCCGTCGCACCCCTTGCGCGGCAGCCGGCTCTTTGAAGAGATCGCTACCTTTACCTTCCAAGAGCAGGTCACTAATCCAGTGGAACTCAATCAATACATCAGTCGAATGATGACGAATGAAAGTTTTACAGGGGTCCCGACCCATGAATTTATCTCGTACGATATCTTGGTCGCCGATAGCGCCATCCGGGAACAGTTGATTACCGAACTCGAAGCGGAATTTCCGGAACTCACCGTTACCGGCGACCAAATCACCATTCCACTCAATGGACAGGGATCGGTCCAGGTCGATGTCCGAATGGGCCAGCGGCCAATCTTTGAAACCGACAGCCTCCCGGAAGCACGCCAGCAGGAGGTCGATACCTGGCTACTCGAACGAGGACGCCTCCTATCCGATCTCTCCTTCCGACAACAGAATGAACTGCTGGACTATCTCTTGGCCCTAGAATCGGATACCGGAGAGCAGCAATGGAGATCCGAAGAGCTCCTACAAATAATGGGACCCGCTGAATTTGGTCGTCGCTTTCCGGATGAAGAACCTTTGGAAATGCAACGGGCGGTCAATCAGGACTGAGCCCCCACCCTTCTAAAAAAAGGGCGAAGGCACGCCGCGCAATCCGTGGAACAGCAGGATAGTCGTCGTTAAAGAGCTGCCCTTCAATCCTTTTCAACAACTGCTCCCGCTCCGGTACCAACAGATAGGGATTGTTCTCCAAATAATAAAGATAGGCGGCGACCGCCGGAATGACATCGTTGGCGTATAGGGTCGCCTGCCGCCTCGCTTCAGCCCATCCTTCCCTGTCCAATTCCGCGGTCAGATTGCGAATCACCAGACGACGGAGCTGAGTCCGCACACGATTTCTGATTTGCTCTCTTTTGTTATGCTGTCTTGAGGTCTCGAATAGAGACACTCCGCTCTTATGACGTTCCGTCACTGTCAGGCGACCTTCTTTTGGGTCATAACAAAACTCAAGTGACGTGCCAGTCCCGACTCCAAGATCGACGAAACGAATCCCCTTCTGTGTAAAGAAATTAGTCTGTGGTGCCGCGGTGTAGCAGACTATCCAAGGGCTCATGATTTCTAACATGAGTTGAGTCCATCCCTTGCCAAGCATCAGCCCTCCTCCCACAATGCAAAGATCGATCGGACTGTAACCGGGAGCCAGCTCATCGAGTGTTGCAAAATCAGAGAGTGCCCGGTCGATACAAAAGACGGTAAAGGCCCCCAACCGAAGCAGACCCGAAGCCTGCTGAAAGGTCTCTGGTGTCACCGACAGCTACCGAAGTGTCACCCCCGGCAAACGCCAACGGGCCAGCGGCTGCAGACTCAATTCAGGGGAATGCGTCACCGGCAATGGCGCATTTGGAAACGGAATGAGTCGGCCGAGTCTTTGTGGGGGCTCCACCATCTCGTCTTCTAATTCGGGTCCCGCCTCCTGAATCGTCAGGGTAAAGGGAGCTACCAGATTCATCTCGAGCGACACAAGAAGTTGCTGAGTCTGAATTACCATCATTGGACTTCTATCATCGGCAAAATTCTCCTCAAGTTTCCGTCTGAATTAATCTTGGAAAACTTTTCGGAATAAAAAACCTCAGTGTCAAAAACGCTAGACGCTTTCAGGTGAATTTTTTCGAGAAATTAGGGGGCGGGTTGTTCCGTCTGGAGGGAGACCTTTTTCAAACCTACTTTTTGGACCAGATCCATAACAGAGACAAGCTGACCGGTAGTCGACTTGTCATCGGCCTTTAAGATCACCTGCGGAGGCTTCTTCTGCTCGGCGAGTCTTTTGAGTTCGACTTCGAGTTCGGAAAGATTAACCCGTGTACGAGAGACATAGATCTCTTCGGCCTGCGTGAGGGTGATCACGACAATCTCCTTCTCCCCCACCGTCTCGGCGGTCTCCGCCTTCGGAAGCTCCACCTTCATCGAGTAGACATTGGTGTATTGGGCGGTCACCAGGATAAAGATCATCAGGTGAAACATGACATCGACCAAGGGGGTCAAATTCATGACCCAACCATTCCGTCGTTGCCCGCGTCTTCTGGCTAGGACCGATTGAATCATGACCAATTACACGCTTTGTGATTCTTTAACGCGCGAGACAATCTGCATGGCCATCTCTTCCATTCGGATCAGGCGGCGATCGACGGTGGCCAAACAATACTTATAGAACAGGGTAGACGGAATGGCGACCGCAAGCCCTGCAACGGTGGTATAAAGTGCCTTATAGACCCCGCCGGCAATTACCCCGACGTTTTGGACTTCTCCCTGGGCCGCGATATTGGAAAAGAGCTCAACCATCCCGAGAACCGTTCCTAAAAACCCAATCAGGGGGGCAAGCGTCATGATCATTGCAAGTACTCCTACCCCTTTTTCCAATTCGTAGGCTTGGCGGGCCGACTCTTCGGAGATCATCTCTTTGGTTTCGGCGGCCCCATAGATGGCTTGCGAAAGCCCCTGAAAGAGGAGTTTGGCGAGTGTTGAGCTATTTTTGCGGCAAAGGGTGAGCGCCTCGCTGATCTTTTTGTCTCGGACCAGCGCTTCGAGGTCGATAAAGAAATCAGCCGGAATGACTTTAGAGATACGAAGCGACCAGAGGCGCTCTAAAAAAACAGCGAGGGCAACGATGGAACAAATCGCGATGCCATACATCGCAACCCCCCCGATTGAAAATATTTCTTGAATGGCAGTCACGAAGCCTCTTCGATGATCAGCTTCCCCTTCATCCCCCCCGCCAGGTGCCCGGGCATATCACAAAGGAAAGGGATGACTCCGGGATAACGAGGATTCAGATAGATTGGGATATTTCCTCCGTAGGGAATCACCTCTTCCAGTGCCATCCCTCGCCCAAAAATTTCGATTTCGTGCTCCGCTTCTCCCTGATTTTTCACCATCAGCTTGACCGGCTCCCCCACTTTGAGATGGATCTCGTTTGGCTTGAAGTAATATTCCCCCGCCTCGATCTCAATGACATTATGGGAGGCGTGTTCTTCGAGACTGCCGACCATCGCCCGCTCGATAATCATATCGGAGCCAAACGCTAGAAAGAAACCGGCCAGCAAGCCGTAGGTGGTTGCCAAGTGTTGCCCTTTGAGTTTTCCCAAGTGAATCAACTCACCGACAATGTAAAGAATCGCCCCCGCCGCCAGCGCCATAAAGAAGATCTCGACATGCTCATCGACCCAAAAGGTTCCGAGATAACTCCCCACGAGAGTGGGACCTCCACCGATCAAGCCGAGCATAAACAAAAAGCGCCAACTGGGACGATAACCGG
>CAZXZM010000161.1:0-3285 GCA_964645365.1 uncultured Pseudomonadota bacterium
GGCGATTTCTGTTCGAGATATTGACGCAAACAACATCCAAATCGTATGTGTCGATATCTAAGGCGCCACGCTTTCCTTCCCGGCCCCCCCAGATCCAGCACTTGGCTTCCCGCCTCCAGCGCACCGGCGTGGCGCGACAGAAAACCATCGACAAAATACTGGCGCAACGAGTAGCCAAAGTTTTTCAGGCTCCCGTCCTCTTTTGCCTTTTCTAACATCAGGCGTTCCGCTCCGCGGCATTGGCCGTTTTTTCATGATGGTTACGATTCCGGGTGGTCAATTTTCTTTTTATGGAACGTATAATACGGCGGCTGGCCAGACCATCCATGGGGCCGATATTTTCACGTCGCTGCCTGTTGAACAATTCCTCATCGAGAGCATAGTCGGCAAAATCCCGCCGCCCGAAGGAATCGATAAACGCCTCGGCTTGAACCACCCAGCAACGGCCCGGGAAAAGCCCGTGCTTTTTATCGAAGTAATCGCAATAGGTGTTAATGGGTTCCGTATGGGCAACGGCAGGCAGGGCTACCGAGATGTAAGGGGTTTCCCCGGCCAAGGCGTCGATCCGGCAACCGGAGCGGTAAGCACACACCATCAAGCCGGATGCCTTTGCCAACAGAGCAAGGGTTTGTGGATATTCATTTTCCTCGGTAATGATGGTATCGGCGAGTCGTTCCTCGTCCCTTCTGTAGAAGAGCTTAGTCAGGGTACTCTTTCTCCGCCTCGGCGCGATTACCAGCTGGGCGTCGTTCCGGTCACAGAATTCCCGCATCGCCAACATCATTTCGTGATAGCCCAGCCGCATGGACTGGCCGACGGCGTCAAGACTGCGAAGACGGATCAGCGAATTCACGACGCGCAGGACCTTGCTGTTGACCAGCCAGACATGCCGGAACCAGTCGGTCACGTAAATCGGCAGTGGCATGAGGCAGAAAATATCGGGAATGTAGGTCAGGACAGGTTTATCGGGATCGAGACCGAAACGCCGGCAAATATCTTCTCTCGGGATCGAGACGACAGGATCAAAGCGCGAACAGCCGACGAACCGGGACAACGGGCGCAGGAATTCACGTGTCTGAAGCTTGCCGTCCACCGCATAGTCCAAATGCATGGGGGAAGGCCAAAAGATCAGGTCGGACTGGTCATTGCCGCATTTGGGAAGGCAACTGTGCCGGCTGTCGAAAACCGAACACCAAAGCGACTTGAAAGGCACGTGTTCTTCCTGTTCCCGGAACATGCGCGGTCGGCCCTCGATAGAGACGATGGCGTCGGATTGATCCAACAGCCGGCCCAATCGGCCGAAATCGCTTTCGACCGTGATCTTGCTTCCCACACGCAGGCTTTCGGGCAGGCACTCCAGCGTCGGCGAAAGATGCGCCTTTGATCCTCCCGAGTCATGCCCCGGGACCAGGATAATTTCCGCCTCGATCCCGGGATCATCGATCGCTTCCTTGATGATCGGGCCGAGAGTCCTCAACGCATTGATTCTTCTGATGGGAAAACAAATTTTCCAGTTGGACATGCGGCTAGCGGCCCCTGTCTAACCTCAAGTATGCCAATGGGATGAATTTATTGATAGCGCCGTAATTTCCGCAAAGCAGCGAACTTGGCAACCGGGAGGTGGGAGTTTTCTGGTGAGGATTAGAGGTAATAACCGCTCCAGTTCATGGTGTTCAGTTTGTCCATATCGTTCTGCTTGGAGATTCTGTCGAAAGAAGTGGTTGGACCATCGAAAGGAACTTTTCCATAGACGAAAACCGGTTCTTTTTCGAGGAAGATATAAGGATCGTCTTTCAGGATTTCGGCACCCATCCGAAAAGTGTCCTGGTAATCCGTCAAATAAACCATTGCACCACCCAGCGGGGCTTTGCCCAGACCACCGTTTTTCTCAACCTGTTCGGCAAAGGGGCCAAGCTGATAGCGGATTTTCATAAATTCCGGATAACGGACGCAGGCGAAATAACGGCGTTCCGAGATCACTCCCTTACTAATCACCTTCCATTTAAGAAGCTTGTTGTAGACATAGGGGAGACCACAAGCCGATTCGAGATGGTGGGCGATCCCGACAGCGTAGTCAGCAGGAAGCCCGATGGAGAGGATTTTTGCTCCATTCTTCAACATTCTGTCAAAGGGAGAATCCAAGCCGTGGCTGGATACTCCATTGTTTCCACATATGAACTCCGACATGGGACCGAGCGCGGTCAGGGAGAAAAGGGGGTGTAGGCTTCGGACGCTTTCAGAACGGTTTCGAATAAATTCCGGAAAAATCCCCATTGGGGTTTCGGTTTCCTCGTAAATAAAATCAAGATCGAAGCGAGCGACTTGCGTGGAGTAGGTGGGAACGATAATAGTTCCGGATGAACCGATCACTTCGGTCAGTGAATTAAGGTAAATTTCGCATAACTGGTCCCGAGACTTCGCCTCATTTATAAATCCTGGGAAGCGCAAATCGGTATACAGAAAAACGCTTTCCCCACTTAAAAGCCCTGCGGCGCGGAGGCTTTCAACTATGTCGAATGCGGAAATCGATTTCATTACAAATTCCCTAAAAAGTACAAATTTCCGTCCTTTGCGATCACGTCAAGAGATAGCGCCAGATTGCAATGTCTTTTTTCATGCTCGCTTTCACCTTTCCATGAAAAAAATGCTCTTACTTTCATTTTTTTACTGCCAATTTGTTGTCGATGATGGCTTGCGCATAGTCCCTGACATAATCGAAAGGGATATTTGATTCGTCGGCGATATCGATAAGACTTTTTCCGTCCTTCAAGCCATAGATAATCGACCGGTTGAATTCGAATGACTTCTTTTGATACACGGAATCGGTATACAGACCAAACCGGGACATCTGAAACGGCACCCGTTGATTGAATGCCAGAGTGGCGTCGTCCTCCATCATCCGGCAGGTGTAAAAAATGATATCGGCGGCCTTGTCGATATTTTCTTGTTCCAGCCGGTCCGGTTCATCCCGGGAGGTGTGGTATTCATCACATTCCATCATCTGGACGGACATCGACGGCACGCCGGCGAAATCAAAAATTCTTTCGTCGTTGCCGAATCCGTCCCAAAGATCGCCCGATTCCAGACCGTCAAACCGTTTCGCCACCAAGCGGGAAAGCTTCATGGCGAGCCCATCCGGTTTCGTGCTTGCCAGGGCCTTCCATTGTCGCCCCCAACCGACGAATTCACTGAAAATGGCCAGATCGACGGTATCGATGTATTCCGGCTTGCTGTCCAGTAACACGCAAGAGCCAATGGTTTCCGGAAAAATCAGGAACCGGTAGG
>CAZXZM010000162.1:0-301 GCA_964645365.1 uncultured Pseudomonadota bacterium
AATCCTGGCCTGCCGTCCGAGGCCAAAGAGGAGGCGCTTCGCAAGGTGCTGCACACCGACTCACCCTCGCTCGTCCTCAACAACCGCGCATTCCACAAGATGCTGGTCAACGGCGTCGAGGTCGACGTGCTGGTCGAGGGGCGCATGAGGGGCGAGCGTGTTCGTCTCGTCGACTTTCAGCGTCCTGACAAGAACGACTGGCTCGCCGTCAACCAGTTCACGGTCATTGAGGCACGCAGCAACCGACGCCCTGATGTCGTGGTTTTCGTCAACGGTCTCCCGCTCGCCGTCTTCGAGCTGA
>CAZXZM010000162.1:336-3259 GCA_964645365.1 uncultured Pseudomonadota bacterium
CCCCGTGGCAGAGGAGGCGACTGTCTGGGCGGCGTTGCGACAGTTCGAGACCTACAAGGACGAGATACCGTCGCTGTTCGTCTACAACGAGATGCTCGTGATCTCCGATGGGCTTGAGGCCCGTCTGGGCTCCATCACCGCAGGCCGTGAGTGGTTCATGCCATGGCGAACCATCGAGGGCGAGGAGCTCGCGCCGCCAACGATGCAGCAGCTTGAGGTGCTCATACACGGCGTGTTCGATAAGGGGCGCTTCCTCGACCTAGTACGCCACTTCGTCGTGTTCGAGGACGACGGGGCCAACGTCCTGAAGAAGATAGCAGGGTACCACCAGTTCCACGCAGCAAGGACCGCCGTCGAGAAGACGGTCACGGCAACAGGACGGCATGGTGACCAGCGTGCGGGCGTTGTGTGGCACACCCAGGGCTCGGGCAAGAGCCTGACCATGGTCTTCTACTCGGGCAAGCTCGTGCAGCATCCTTCATTGGAGAATCCCACCCTCGTGGTCATCACCGACCGCAACGACCTCGACGGCCAGCTCCACGGCACGTTCTACCGATGCCGAGAAGTCCTGCGCCAAAATCCCGAGCAGGCTAAGAATAGGGGCCACCTTCGCGAGCTGCTCAAGGTCGCCTCGGGCGGCATCGTCTTCACCACCATCCAGAAGTTCCTCCCCGAGGAGAAAGGTGACACGTTCCCACTCCTCTCCGACCGGAGGAACATCGTGGTCATCACCGACGAGGCTCACCGTAGCCAGTACGACTTCATCGACGGCTTCGCCCGACACATGCGCGACGCCCTGCCCAACGCCACCTTCATCGGCTTCACCGGCACGCCCATCGAGCTAGAGGATAGGAACACACGCGCCGTCTTCGGCGACTACATCAGCGTCTACGACATCCAGCGGGCCGTCGAGGACGGGGCTACGGTCCCCATCTACTACGAAAGCCGCCTTGCCAAGCTGGACCTCAAGGCGACGGAGAGGCCGCACATCGACGAGGAGTTCGATGAGGTGACCGAGAGCGAGGAGGTGTGGCGTAAAGAGAAGCTCAAGTCCAAGTGGGCGCGGCTGGAAGCGGTCGTGGGGAGCGGGGAGCGCCTCAAGATAATCGCTCGCGACCTCGTCGACCACTTCGAGGAGAGGGGCTCGGCAATGGACGGAAAGGCGATGGTCGTATGCATGAGCCGTCGCATCTGCGTCGGCCTATACGATGCCATCGTCAAGCTGCGACCTGATTGGCACGACGAGGACGACGACAAAGGCACCCTCAAGGTCGTGATGACAGGCTCCGCGTCGGACAAGAAGGAGTGGCAACAGCACATCAGGAACAAGCCGAGGCGCGAGTTCCTCGCGGGCCGTTTCAAAGACTCCGACGACCCCTTCAAGATAGTCCTGGTGCGTGATATGTGGCTCACTGGCTTCGATGCGCCCTGCCTGCACACCATGTACGTGGATAAGCCGATGCGAGGTCATGGGCTCATGCAGGGGATCGCGCGGGTCAACAGGGTATTCCGCGACAAGCCTGGCGGCCTCGTAGTTGACTACCTTGGCCTTGCTGACAACCTGCGTAAGGCGCTCGCCACCTACACTCAGAGCGGTGGGAAGGGCAACGCCGCCATCGACCAGAGCGAGGCCGTTGCACTCGCACTTGAGAAGGCCGAGGTATGTCGTAACTTCTTCCACGGCTTCGATTATTCGTTGTTCCTGACAGGTAAACCACAGGAACAACTCACCATCCTCGCCTCGGGAGTGCAGCACATCGTCGCTCAGAGAGATGCTAAAGAGCGATTCATCAAGGCTGTAGTCACTTTGTCCAAGGCGTTTGCGCTTTCCGTTCCTCGTGATGAGGTGCTTGCCATCCGTGATGAGGTGCGTTTCTTTCAGCAAGTGAAGGCACAGCTCGTGAAGTACACTGTCACGAGGGAGCGGCCAGAGGAGGAGCTCGACCACGCAGTGCGCCAGATAGTATCGAAAGCTATCGCTCCCGAGGGTGTAATCGACCTCTTCGAGGCCGCGGGGCTGAAGAAGCCGGACCTATCGATACTCTCCGACGAGTTCCTGGAGGAGGTCAAGGGCATGCCGCAGAAGAACCTCGCCCTGGAGCTCCTGCGGAAGCTCCTCAACGACGAGCTCAGGGCCATGAAGAAGCGGAACCTCGTGAAGTCGCGGTCCTTTGCCGAGATGCTCGAAAAGACGATTGTCAGGTACCACAACCGCGCCATCGAGACTGTCGAGGTCATCGAGGAGCTCATCGAGATGGCGAAGGAGATGCGCGAGGCTCTTGAACGAGGAGAGAAGCTCGGGCTGAACGAGGACGAGGTCGCATTCTACGATGCCTTGGCAGACAACGAGAGCGCCGTCGAGCATTTGGGCGATGAGACGCTCCTCGCGATGGCCCGCGAACTCACGGAGATGGTGCGGAAGAACGCGACTATCGACTGGATGATGAAGGAAGGCGCTCGGGCGAAGCTGCGCGTCCTTGTCCGCCGTCTGCTCCGCAGGTACAAATACCCGCCTGACCTCCAGGAGAAGGCAACGAAGACCGTCCTCGAACAGGCGGAACTGCTCGGGCTCGAATGGACATCCTCGCAGGCGTCCGCATACGCATGATGGAACATGAACTTATGGATTGAGCGCATAGAATAGGATTGCGAGCCGGACACCAAGCAGGCAGTACGCACTGCTCCCGAATTGCGTATACCCAATGTTCTCGTTGAAATCAAGGAAGCATGTCAGCGACGTGCAGATGAGCTCATCCGAGACATACTCCGCGCCTGTGTACTCGATGATGTTCAGAGCGGTCTCGAAGCTGGATAAATTCATCATGCAACCCAAGGAGAACACGAACAGAACAAACTCCATTGCAGACCAAATCGCTAGTGGTGCATCTATCAAAGGTTCTATCTCTCTTCGTAGAACGACCTC
>CAZXZM010000163.1:0-3258 GCA_964645365.1 uncultured Pseudomonadota bacterium
TAAAAAGGCGAAGGTGAAACTCAACTTCCGCCTTAAATTCTTCGGCACAACCCTTTTTCTGCTCATTTTTTTACTGGCCCTTTATTCTTTTGCAGTCCTTTTTATCAGACGCTTTTACCCGCAACGCAAAGACCTTGTCTTTCTTGGAACGGCCCTGGTGCTGATGTGTGGGATTTACCGAATTGGTTTTTCGGTGGCCCATGCGGTCAGTCGCGCTGTCCCCCTTGAGATCCCATTCACCGCTTTCCATTATATTATTCCGCTCGCCGCGGGAGCGATGATGGTTCGCTTGCTGCGCAATGCAACTGAAGCTTTGATCTTTGCGATCGCTATTAGCGTGATGATCGGCTTTGCGCCCGATGCGGAATTCAATTACGTTGTGCTCTTTTTCATCGGAAGCGTAGTTGGTATTGGGGCGACTTCCAGCGCCCAAAGCCGGTCGTCTCTCGGTCGTGCCGGGCTACTGGTTGGTGTGGTCCAGATGTTTCTGATCCTCTCCTTTGAAATGCTTCATGCCACCGAGGTGACTTCTACGCTGAGTCGCGAGTCCTTTTATATGAATATGCTTTTTGGACTCTTTGGGGGAGTGCTCACCAGCGTGGTGGTCTTGGTCTTTACCCCGGTAGCCGAATCGATCTTTGGTTACCTAACCGACATTAAATTACTGGAGATGGGAAGCCTCAATCACCCTATCTTACGAGACCTGATCATCCGGGCGCCGGGAACTTATCATCATAGTCACTTAGTTGGGACTTTGGCAGAGGCGGCGGCGCAATCGATTGGAGCCAATGGGCTGTTTGCCCGGGTCGCTTCCTACTTTCATGACATCGGCAAGATGAAAAAATCAGATTATTTTGTCGAAAACCAGGGGGGGCGGCCCAGCCGCCATGATGCCCTCTCTCCATCGATGAGCGCTCTTATCATTATGAATCATGTCAAAGATGGAATCGAAATGGCTCGCAGGCATGGTCTCCCGCAGCCGATTATCGATGTGATTCCCCAACATCAGGGGACCAAAGTGATTAGTTATTTTTATTCCAGAGCCAAGGAACAGGAAAATCCAGAGCTCTCACCGGTTAATGAAAAGGATTACCGTTATCCCGGTCCCCGTCCGCAAACACGGGAGGCGGGGATCATTATGTTGGCCGACGGGACCGAAGCGGCCACGCGTGCTCTGGAAGACAAGAGCCCCACTAAAATTCGGGCCGTGGTAGAGAGTATGGTCAACAGAACCTTTATCGACGGTCAACTCGATGAATGTGACCTGACGCTCCGGGACTTGCATGATATCGCCGATAGTTTTACAGGGATCCTAATTGGTATCTATCATCAACGGATCGAATACCCGGAAATCCCCGGACGTGAGGGAATAAGTGGCCTCGGATCAAAAGGCGAACAGGATCAGTATCGTAAATCGGAGCCGATTAAGGATACCTCTGCGAAAGAATCTGAACGCACTTCTCTCAAGCCTGTACCGAATATTGGCGATTCGTGACCAGGAACTGGAACTCCTCTTTTTCAACGACCAGCAAATCCGCCCTTATTATAAACAGTACTTTGGTGAAGACCGTTCCACCGATGTCATTGCCTTCCCGTTGGATTCCGATTCCCATTTAGGGTGTATTGTTATTTCGATTGAAACGGCCAAACGACAGGCCAGAGAGCACCGGCACAGTCTGTGGGAAGAGACACGCCATCTAATGGTACATGGATTTCTTCATCTACTCGGCCATGATCATGCCGAAACCAAAGAGGCTCGTGCCATGAAGACAAAAGAAACGGAATTACTGAAGAAGACGAGAGCAATTGGGAGATAAGATGAAAAGCATTGTCGCAGTGGTATTGAGTGCTTTCGCAGTGACCCTCTCCTTTCCGACCGTCGTCGCTGGTGTACATTTTCCTGATCTATCCGGGCTGATTTGGGTCGCCTTGGTTCCGCTTTTTCTAGTGATTCGTCACGCTTCGGCCGGGCGAGCGGCCAAACTCGTTTTCTGGTGCGGCTTTTGGTTCAACGCCGGGGTCTCCTACTGGATTGTTTACGCGATGTACCATTACGGCGAACTCAATCCATTCCTTTGCCTGCTGGCTCTTTTTATGATGGCGGCTATTTTCGGAGGGTTGATGGCCGGCTGTGTGTGGCTTGCCTATCGATTTACCGCGAAGTTTGGCCTGCCATGGGTTTTATCGGTACCGATCTTTCTGACCGTTTTTGAGCTGCTCCATAATTACATTCCGTTTGGGGGCTATCCCTGGTCGAACCTTGCCTATGCCCTTTGGTCGCACCGGACACTCGCACAGGCTTCCGATCTGTTCGGGGTCTATGGTTTTGATTTTTTGTTGCTTCTGGTCAATGCAGTGCTCGTTGAACTCATAGTAACGAGAGGACGTATCAAACGGTCGTGGTGGACGGCCGGCGGGGCTCTCGTCCTCGTCCTCTTCTTTTATGGTTACGGCCGCTGGCGACTTCCACAGATCAACCGGATAACTGACGAGGCCCCTTCCTTTAAGGTGGGTTTAGTCCAACCCAACATCCCCCAAGAATTAAAATGGGATCCCCGTTACGCCAATGAGCATATGGAGATCTTAGGGACCTTGACCGAACGTGCGCTGGAGGAGGGAGCCGAGCTGGTGATTTGGCCAGAATCCGCCTTTTCCGATCCGCTGCCGGCAACGATCGAACAGTTAAACGAGCTTTCCAGTTGGGAGCGCCCCCTCTTGATGGGAGCGGTCACCATTAAACTCGAAGTGCCGGGTCGCTACACGCCGCAACGGAAGATCTACAACAGCGCTCTACAAGTGGATCCTGGCGGACAGGTTGTGACCCTTCACCACAAGACCCACCTCGTTCCAATGGGGGAATATATTCCCTTGAAATCGATTTTCCGTTTTCTGGATGAAATCGTGCCAGCACTTGGTGATTTTGTGGCGGGCGATGAATGGGTTGTCTTTACGGAACTCGATCATCCGACCGGTGTTACAATTTGCTACGAAGATCTCTTTCCCGAAGTGAACCGCGCCTTCACGCGGCGAGGGGCGACCTATTTGACCAATATTACCAATGATGCCTGGTATGGGGATTCGTCGGCTCCGTGGCAACACCTGGTTTTTTCCCGTTTTCGCGCCATTGAAAATCGTCGGTCGGTCGTTCGTGTCACCAATAATGCGGTGACCGCCCTGATCGATCCGACCGGGAAGGTTCGCGAAACGCTTCCCTTGAATGTCGAGGCCCACTTGGTCAGCGATGTGCCCCTGCTAACC
>CAZXZM010000164.1:0-3207 GCA_964645365.1 uncultured Pseudomonadota bacterium
GCCGATCTTTTTATCCGGGACCTGGAAGAGGGGGACCTCTTCTTGCTCTGTTCCGACGGTCTCTCCAACATGGTTTCTGATAAAGACATCTTAAAAATAGTTAATAAAAACAAGACGTTAGAAAAGTTTGGCGAAAAACTGATCGCCGAGGCCAACCACAATGGTGGGGACGATAATGTCTCGGTCGTCCTGGTTGGTGTGGGGGAAATTGAATAACCCATTGATTCCATTAGATTTTTTAGCTTAAAAACGCCTTGACACTTTAGAAATTTCCCTGTTAACGTCCAGGGTGAGTTCGTTCGCGGGTTGGAAATCATTGAGTCATTTCAACAAGATGGGGAGGTATCCCCATCTGGGTCCCTACCGTTACACGAAACAAATAAGTATTTGAGTCGATAATTTAACTGATGAAGACCAGGTCTAAAAAAAGAACCAAGAAGCAGGGTTCATTTCACGTCGTCATCTTGCCGGAAGATTCCAGCCAGGTTCATCGGTTGCGCGTTCACCCTTGGCAGTATCGCGGTGGGTTAGTCGTGACCATCTTGCTGTTGCTGGGGTTGTTGGTAACCACGGGTGGTTACTGGCGCTACCACGCCCTTTATCAACGGACCGCCGAGATGCGCGCTCGCTATTCCAATGTTCAGCAAGAACAGGCGCGGCTCTCTGAGAGACTCGTTCATCTAGAAGGGGTTGTGCAGCGGGCCGAAAGTTTGGCGGGCAAAGTCAGTTCCCTCGTACAGGTGGGCCGTCTGTCTGGCGGGCAGGGGCTTGGTCCGATCGACCGTGCTGTTCCGCAGCCGCACCGTGATGCAATCGACCATGTTCTTAATCGTCCCGCTAACTGGGAATCATTAGATGATTTAGAAGATTCTAATTTTAGCCAGAAGTTTTCGCGCGTGATGAGCTCGCTAGAAACCCGTTCAAAGACGCTGGAGCAAAAGGCTTCACAGGCCTATGAGTCGTACCAAGATTATCAAGTGCGGCTTTCCTCGACTCCTGATATTTGGCCGGTCAAGGGATGGCTGACCTCTCGTTTTGGACCACGTCGTTCACCAATTACTCATGCCGCTCGTTTTCATGAAGGGATTGATATTGCGGCGCCCTGGGGCGTTACAGTCCGAGCCACCGGAGATGGAGTGGTTCGCTTTGCCGCTTATAAGGGAGGGCTGGGCAATACGGTCATTATCGATCACGGTTTTGGGGTGACTAGCTATTACGGGCATAATTCCAAGTTGCATGTAAAAGAGGGAGATAAGGTGAAGCGGGGGGCTACGATTGCCTCCGTGGGAAACACCGGTCACAGTACGGGCCCCCATCTCCATTATGAAGTCCATGCCGATAGCATTCCGGTCGATCCAATGGCTTTTCTTCCTCCCCGGACCGATCTTGCCTCTTTTGAAGAGACCGAAACGGATCCTTCCTAAACAACCCCTTGCTTCGTTTTTAGTCCCCGCTTTATAGTGTCGCCACGATGCCGGCCCTCCTCAAAAAGATTTTTGGC
This sequence comes from uncultured Pseudomonadota bacterium, assembly GCA_964645365.1. Classification (GTDB taxonomy): domain Bacteria; phylum UBA10199; class UBA10199; order 2-02-FULL-50-16; family JAJFLM01; genus CAZXZM01. The sequence goes on from CAZXZM010000164.1 coordinate 1,502, forward strand.
AGTGAGCATGAGCGAGAGATAAAGAAGCTCCAGCCGTTGGTCGATGCGATCAATGGATTGGAGTCGAAATACGAGCAACTCTCCGATGCCGACCTCAAAGCTAAAACCCCCTTCTTCAAAGAAAAACTGCAGCAAGGAGCCAGCCTTGATGATTTGCTGACGGAGGCCTTCGCCTGTGTGCGGGAAGTGGCTCGTCGTACCCTGAAGATGCGGCATTTCGATGTCCAGTTGATGGGGGGAATCGTTCTCCATCAAGGGAAGATTTCCGAAATGAGAACGGGTGAAGGAAAAACGCTCGTGGCGACTTTGCCAGTTTATCTCAACGCCCTGACCGGTAAAGGGGTTCACGTGGTGACGGTCAATGATTACTTGGCAACGCGCGATTCCGAATGGATGGGGCATATTTATCGCTTCTTGGGATTAGAGGTCGGCGTGATTGTTCATGGTCTTTCCGATGAGGAGCGGAAAAAAGCCTACGGCGTGGATATTACCTACGGAACGAATAACGAATTTGGTTTTGATTACCTGCGCGACAACATGAAGTACCGACTCGAAGACTACGTACAGCGCGACTATCACTATGCGATTATCGATGAAGTGGACTCAATTCTTGTCGACGAAGCGCGGACCCCACTGATTATTTCCGGTCCGGCAGAGACCTCGACCGATAAATACTATCGGATTAACCGTGTGGTTCCAAAGCTTACGCAAGGAGAGGTGGTCGAAGATAAAGAGGGGAACAAAACGGCGACGGGTGATTATACCGTCGATGAAAAATCGCGGACAGCGCTGCTCACTGATGAAGGAGTGACTAAAGTCGAAAAAGATTTAGGGATTCCAAACCTCTACGATGCCGGTAATATTGAAATCCTCCACCATGTTCACCAGGCGCTTAAGGCGCATGCTCTTTTTAAGCGAGATGTCGATTATGTTGTGAAAGAGAATAAAGTAATCATCGTCGACGAATTTACCGGGCGATTGATGCCAGGACGTCGGTGGTCGGATGGCCTTCATCAGGCGGTTGAAGCCAAAGAAGGGGTCAAGATCGAAAACGAAAATCAGACACTCGCGACGATTACCTTCCAAAATCTCTTCCGCATGTATGAGAAGCTGGCGGGTATGACTGGTACCGCAGATACCGAAGCACCAGAATTTCAAAAAATCTACAATCTTGAAGTTCGTGTCATCCCGACGAACAAGCCGATGGTTCGTAATGATCGCGCCGACGTTATTTACAAAACCGAACGGGAGAAATTTCATGAAGTGATTGCGGACATTAAGGAACGACATGAAAAGGGACAGCCGATTTTGGTGGGGACGATTTCAGTCGAAAAATCAGAAGAACTTTCCCAGCTCCTTAAGAAGGAGGGACTTCCCCATAATGTCCTGAATGCAAAAAACCATGAACGGGAAGCGGAGATTATCACGCAGGCGGGACATTCAGGGGCGATCACCCTGTCCACCAGCATGGCGGGACGCGGAACCGATATTGTCTTAGGAGGGAATGCCGAAAATCTGGCGAAGGCTCGGCATGATTCGGATGAAGAACCGGAAGCCTACCAAAAAGCGTTGGCCGAGTTCACTGCAGAGTGTCAGCAAGACCGGGAAAAGGTGTTACAGGTAGGAGGGCTTTACGTTTTAGGAACGGAGCGACATGAGTCACGGCGGATCGATAATCAGTTGCGAGGGCGTTCCGGTCGGCAAGG
>CAZXZM010000165.1:0-3186 GCA_964645365.1 uncultured Pseudomonadota bacterium
CACCAATGCGACGGATATCGGCACGGATCGAACTGTAGAATTTCAAGGCATTCCCACCTGTGGTCGTCTCTGGGTTCCCAAACACCACCCCAATCTTCATCCGAATCTGATTGATAAAGATGAAGAGAGATTTGGAACGAGCAACCGACGCAGTCAGCTTGCGAAGCGCCTGGCTCATCAAGCGAGCCTGCATCCCCATCTGCGGATCCCCCATTTCCCCTTCGATTTCGGAGCGGGGAACCAAGGCAGCGACGGAATCGATGACGATAATATCGACCGCCCCACTCTTTATCAGGGTATCGGCGATCTCGAGCGCCTGTTCACCATTGTCTGGCTGCGAAACCAAGAGCTCATCGGTATTGACCCCCAAAGCTCTCGCATATTGTGGGTCCATTGCATGTTCGGCATCGATAAAAGCAGCCACTCCCCCTTGTGCCTGCGAAGAAGCAATCGCCTGCAAGGCAAGAGTCGTCTTACCGGAAGATTCCGGACCAAAGACCTCAACAATGCGGCCACGAGGCCAACCCCCGACCCCCAGTGCCTGGTCGAGACCGATCGAACCGCTCGGGACAACTTGAATTCCTTCTGGTCCCGTCTTGTTATCCCCGAGCCGCATGATCGTCCCCTTACCATGCTGGCGCTCAATGCTGGTGAGTGTTGCCTGTAAGGCTTTTTCTTTTGCTTCTTCCATGATGGACCTCCTGGTCTCTTGCTTTCCAGGTTAAACAATAAAAAAAGGCAACAGACGGACGCGCTCTACTTGCAGCACACCTTCCATTGCCTCCTCAGCTCTCCTCCCAACGGAAAGCTGACAACCACATTATACGTGGTCCGTTTTGATGTCAACGCACTTTCTAGTCAAATGAAAGTTTAGGCTTCTTGTGGGGGGTCTACTGCGGGTGTCGGGGGAGCTGCATCGGCTGTATCAGAAGTACCTGAATCTTCAACGGCCCCCGCGTCATAGGCTTCTACTCGAAAATTATCCAAGGCATCGGGTGCTTCCTCATCAGGCCTCGTCCCGGACACCGCACGAAAAGTATAATCACCCGCGGGAAGATCAACGACATATTGCGAGTCACCCGGATCGAGGGCAATCGGCACATGAACTAAATTCCCATTTTCATCAAGAATCTGAATGGTACTGGGGGTTCCCCCCATATTATGAATGTCAAATGCATTCAAAATGTACCGATTCAACCGGGGGGCGGATCGAGAAACCGCCGCAGCTGGAACGAAATCGGGAACGCCTCTGCTGCGACGATTAGAAACCGTCCCAAAGCCTTCCGATACAAAGCGGCGGGAGGGGTAACTCATCCTAAAATGAGTTGGTGCACTATTCCGAGTCGGTTCGCTATCGGAAGTAGGCGGAGCTGGACTTTCTGAGGGACTTTCCGAAGGACTTTCTGAAGAAGCGACACTGACATCAATATCCGCCGTTCCCCGCGTCGACTCATCGGTTAACTCGATCGTTTCCGAAGAATTTTCAGAGACCCGTCTATCGCCAACCACCACAGTCCCAATGTGGGTTAGCCCACTCGTATCGACCCATCCTTCCGGATCGCTACGCTGTACGCGAACCCCCGAATCTGGCTGAGCGTCTCCCTCGGCTAGGTCTTCCAGGGCCGCTAGGTCATCCGCGGCAACCGCAGGATCAACTTCAGCTGCCTCCTCAGCAGGCGGAGAAGCCTCCGCCGCCTCCTCGACAGGATCTGCCTGGACAGAATCACCGGCAGCAGGTGGAGCTTGATGCGTTGCGTCAATAGGATCACTCATAAGGGTTCTCGTTCATTATATTATCGACTCTCCCCAGAATCCAGTTCCGCCACTCCCCGATTTTACTGCATTTTATTCCGAAAAGGGCGCTATTGGCGCTCGAGATGCCGCCGCAGACGGTGGAGAGCGACGTGGGCGGTGATGAGCTTAAAGAAATGACGACCGAAGGGGAAAAAGTATTTCCGTTCGGTGGTCTCCTTTGGTGTGGCCAGGGCGATATGGACCGTCCCAACCGGCTTGTCTTCGCTGCCACCGGTCGGCCCCGCAATTCCGGTCACGGCAATACCATAGGTCGTCCCGGCATGTTTCCGAATGCCGTTGGCCATTTCGCTCGCCACCTCACCACTGACCGCTCCATGCTCCTCTAGTGTCTGGGGGACTACATCGAGCACCGTCTCCTTTGAGCGATTGGAATAGGTGACAACGCCACGGTCAAAATAGTCCGAACTTCCCGAAATCTCCGTAATCATATTGGCAACCAGTCCTCCCGTGCAGGATTCGGCCACGGCGACCGTTTCCTTTCGGGTCGACAAAAGCTCGCCAATGACCTTTTCAATCGGATTGTCACCGGTTGCATAGATGTGGTGCCCCAACCGTTTTTGGATATCTTCTCCGGCCGCCTCCAGCCGTTGCTCAACCACTTCGGCATCGCCCCCCCAAGAAGCGATCTTGATCAGAACCTCTGGAAATTTGAGCCGAAAACTCAAGCGAATGGAGTCCGGATCGAAACCGTTAAGCTTGCCTTGAAGTTCCGCTTCCGGCACACCAAAGCAGCGAAAGATTTGATGCCGGTAGGTGAGTGGTTTTTTCTGCAACGCCTCCAGATAAGGGACGACCTCTTGGTCCCACTGACGATACATCTCTGAAGGAACCCCGACTAAAAAAATAAAATGTGTTCCGTCGATCTCTAAAAAGCAACCGGGGGCGGTCCCTTCGCGATTCGGAAACATCACTCCCCCCTCCGGGTGAAGCGCCTGCTTACGTTGCCCCTCGTTCATAGGACGACCCAATTCATCGAGTCGTTTTTTGATCGCTTCAAGGGCCAACGGATCTTCGACCAACTTTTTACCGAAGGTTTAGGCCATAACTTCCAGCGTGCGATCGTCACTGGTCGGCCCCAACCCACCGGTCACAACCACGACATCAGAACGGAGAGCGCCCTGAAAGGCCTCACGCATATTAGAGGGGTCATCGGCCACGGTGGTATGCCAATGGAGGTTGTAACCGCGCAACCACAGACGTTCGGCGATCCAAGCGAAGTTGGAGTCGGTCACCTCGCCACTCATCAACTCGTCACCGATTGTAATAATTTCTACTTTCATTGCCTCTCTCACGGATGTCATCCTGAGGACAAACTTTGTCATCCTGAGGAGCGTTAGCGACGAAGGATCTTACCTTAAGATGACGAGATTC
>CAZXZM010000166.1:0-3179 GCA_964645365.1 uncultured Pseudomonadota bacterium
AGGTAAAAAAGAGGCCGAAACACCCGATCAGTTCTCCCACCTCAATGTAGGTTGGCGTATACATCGCCCAACTCGAGGGAAGAAAATCGCGGTGCAGCGAAGTGACAATAATTACGAACCGTTCAAACCACATTCCAATGTTCACAATAATCGATAGCACAAAGAGTGTTGGCACGGAGGTGCGCACTTTTTTAAACCAAAAAAGTTGGGGGGCAATCAGATTGCAGGACATCATCGTCCAGTAGGCCCAGGCATACGGACCGGTCGCACGATTGACAAAAGCAAAGACCTCGTACTCATTCGAAGAATACCAGGCCATGAAGAATTCAGTGAGATAGGCAAACCCAACAATGGAGCCGGTTGCGAGCAGAACCTTGCACATCGCCTCGAGATGATTGTTGGTGATATACTCTTTCCAGCCCATCACCTCACGAGTAATCAACATCAAGGTCATCACCATCCCGAAACCGGAAAAGACCGCCCCAACGACAAAATAGGGAGGGAAAATGGTGGTATGCCAGCCTGGAATTACCGAAGTCGCAAAATCCATACTGACAATACTGTGAACCGAAACGACCAATGGGGCTGCAAGCCCTGCCAGGATCAGGCAAAGGACTTCGTAACGGGCCCAGGTACGCTGTGAACCAGTCCACCCCATGCTAAAGAAGGAATAGCAAAACTTCTTAATCTTACCTTTGGCACGATCGCGCAACGTCGCCAGATCGGGAATCATTCCCACGTACCAAAAGACAAAAGAAATCGTGAAATAGGTGCTAATCGCTACTACATCCCAAAAGAGGGGGGAGCGAAAATTAATCCACAAAGTACCTCGACTGTTGGGATAGGGGAAAACCCAGTAGGCAAGCCAGGGTCGTCCCATATGGATGATTGGCCAGATGCCAGCGCACATCACCGCAAAGATTGTCATCGCTTCAGCGGCGCGGTTGATCGAATTACGCCACCGCTGCCGAAACAAAAGAAGAATAGCGGAGATCAATGTCCCTGCATGACCAATCCCGACCCAGAAAACAAAGTTGGTAATGTCAAAGGCCCACCCAACTGTTTTATTCAGTCCCCATACGCCAATGCCGGTCAAAATTTGATAGGCGATCATGACCAGCCCCATCAGGAGGGCCAGCGAAGAAATGATAAAACAGACCCACCAAGCGCGCCCTGGTCTCGTCTCCATCGGCCTCTGCACATCGTCGGTAATCTGCCGCAGAGTTTTAACGGCCCCGCTGCTCATCCATTCTCCTTGTTACGTATCTTGGTGAGGTATCCCACAACGGGACGAACATTCAGTTCCGCCAACACATGGTAGTAACGTTTATCCTTAACCAAGTGAGCGATCCGGCTCTTGGGATCATTCAAATTACCGAAAACAATGGCATCGGCCGGACAGGCTTGTTGGCAACCGGTTTGAATCGTTCCATCTGACAATTTTTTGCCCGATAATTTGGCCGTTAATTTCCCTTCTTGAATCCGTTGCACGCACATCGAACATTTTTCCATCACGCCGCGCGATCGAACGACAAGATCGGGATTTAAAACCATCTTTCCAAGCTCGCTATTCATATTGAAATCGAACTTGTCGTTATCGAAATAATCAAACCAATTGAAGCGACGCACTTTATAGGGGCAATTGTTGGCACAATAGCGGGTTCCAACGCAGCGATTGTAGACCTGTTGATTGAGACCGTCGGAACTGTGAACGGTTGCCAGTACCGGGCAAACGGTCTCACACGGAGCGTTGCCACAGTGCTGACACATCATTGGTTGATGAGCGACCTCTGGATTCGCCTCATCGCCACTGTAATAACGATCGATCCGGATCCAATGCATTTCGCGGCGGCGGCGTACCTCATCCTTCCCAACGACCGGAACATTATTTTCGGACTGACAGCCAATGATGCAGGAAGAGCAACCAGTACAAGCGTTGAGATCGATAGCCAGCCCCCAACGTGGGCCCGCGTATTTGTGTTCTGGCCATAGGCTCTGGAAGTGACCAGCCTCTTCGTTGCCCGCTGCTGGATTGTGTTGGTAGGCGGGAAGGGTCGCCTCTTTAATGATCGGACGCCCCTCCATCGAGTGGTGCGTCTGGGTCGAAGCGAATGAAACATGCTGGCCTGTCGCTGCTAATTGAATATTGCCCACGCCATACCGCACAGTCCCATTTGTCGATGTAACAAAGGGGTAGAGATTTTGCCCTACCCCGTCCCCGACCCGACCCGCCGCGGTGCGACCATAGCCGAGTGCCACTGCAATGGTTTTAGGGGGTTGGCCCGGCTGCAAATAGACCGGCAGCTTTACCGAACGTTTTCCCGCTCGAAGCGAAACAACATCTCCCTCTTTCAAATCCAAGCTCCTTGCCTCGGCAGGCGCAAGCAAAGCATAGTTGTCCCAGGTAACTTTGGTCACCGGGTCGGGAAGTTCTTGGAGCCAGGGGTTGTTGGCCTGCTGCCCGTTACGCACTCCGCACGGTTCATAAAGACAAAGGGAGTAAGATCCCTCTTTCCGCTGTGATTTTTGACGAATCGATCTGAAGGTGGATTGCAGTCCGGCCTTCATGGAGCGACCTTGAGCCGTGCGCTGTCGCGCCTGCCAGAACCCGTCGTGCAACGACTGATTCCAGAAAGATTCAAAACCGAGCTGTTTTGTCTGACGTGAAAATAAATGGGTCTGCCACCATCCTTGCAAATAATGGTAATAATCGGTGTCGCGCCCGAGCCAACGAAGCAGACTATCTTGAACCGATCGGGTATCAAACAGGGGGGCAATCGTCGGTTGCATCAGATGAAAAAGGCCCGCCTGCGGTTCGGCATCGTTCCAAGACTCTAAGGAATGAAGGTCTGGGGCAATGGCGTCCGTTTTTGTCGCCGTCTCATCTTTATAAAGAGCAAAGGAAAGAGAAAAATCGACCTTCTTCAGGCCCGCCTGAAACGCCTTGGATTCGCTCAGATCATAAAGAGGATTGGCTCCATAGATCAGGAGCGCCCCAACTTCCCCTCGCTTCATTTCATCAATCAAACGCCGGATCGCTTCATCGTTCCCTTGTTTCTGAAAAGAGGGATTGTCGAAATCGATCGTGCGACCGATATTCCCGAGACGTTTATTGAGGGCATTCACTAACAGTTGAACATCGACATTGTTTGAACCAGAGACAACGAGAGAGCGCCCGC
>CAZXZM010000167.1:0-3177 GCA_964645365.1 uncultured Pseudomonadota bacterium
TGAATGGAACCGCTGCCGTTGCCCCCATATCGATATCGAGTCGGATATGAACCGGGCCAGCGTTATACCCCACCCCCATATGAAGAAGATCGATGTCGATGTTGAGCGACGGATCCCCGTCGATCGGCACCAGAGCCGTCAGTTCAATGCGAGGCGGACTGACCGTTCGCGGATGAAGGGGAAAAAAGAGATGGAAACTGGTCATCAGACCATGCCCGTACTGAGAGACCGTTTGAGGTGCAAAATAGAGGCGAGCCCCCGGTGTCATCCCGCGTGGTGCAAAAACTGCCCCACCACCAAAGAGAAGACCACGCCCCTGATATCCCTGGCGCGCATACTGTGTGCGTGATTCAATCAACGCTCCTTCGTCAGAATTGTAGACCCCCGGCTCCCCTCCCCCCTTCCGCCCTAGATGAAAGCGAAAGCGGGCCTCACGTGTATCTTCGATCACGAGTTCATAACCAATCCGTTCGGCATTCTCGTAATAACCAGTTAATTCTGGGTAGCGCGTCTGGATCGAAGTTCCGTCCTCACGGACCGGATGGTAAAGAGCGGCGCGGCGCGGCCCTTGACTCTTCAAAACACCGGGTGTCACCACCCCTTCGGAGGCATTAAAACCGCTACCATTCAAATCGGCGATTGAGATCGCAGCGGAATTCCCACCATCGAGGGTTCCGGTCTTTCCGGAACGTCCCACAACAACCCCGTCTTTATCGGCAGGAAGTCGTTCTAATTCCATCAGGGCCCCACTCCGGTACCCGGATGCGATTACCCCATTGGTCGTCTCCGGATCGATCGGGATAAAACCACCGTGTTCATTCGCATAAAAAGATTCAATCGTTGTCTGGCCGGAACCCTCCTCCCAGGAAACAACACCGCGCAGCGATTCATTGTCTCCCTGATGGTAGGGGTTTCCTTCCCCCGTCGCATAGATGTGGCCACTCCAGATCCCTCCCCGCGGCAGAAAACTGGCAATACTCGCAAAGGTGTAAGAATAAACGGCCCGTTGAAAATCACCGTCCCTTAAATAACTGAACGGAATCGAAACATTCGCAATTAAGGAAGGGCGATTTAGCCGTGCATTAAAACGAGCGGGGTCATTGACAAGCGCCGGATCAAATTCGAGACGAACAAGCTCTGAAGAAATATTTCCAAACAGACTAATCAGTGCCAGGTAGACATCTTCATTCGAAGAAGCTGCTTCAGTCGCTTCATGCCGTCGGCCAGAATAATAATCGAGGGTATGAACATCTTCAGGACTACACGAAAGGGGGGAATCAAAAAATTGCAGGAATCTATCGAGAGAAGCCATCAGTTCCCGTACTTGGTTCGCGTCACGAAGATCGATCCTGAGGGCTCGATTATTTTCCTCGAAGCTAATCTGCGGGAGCTCTCCCCGCTCCTTGGCCTGCAAGAGACTGTAGATAATATGTTGGCGCCGCGCTAAGACCTCTTGTGGTAGATCGTTGCCAGACAATTGAACGACTAATGTTTCACCATTGAGGATTAGTTTTCTGTAGGTGGTCGGCCACTTATCGGGACTACATTCAGAGATCCCGAAGGCAGCCAGCGTATGGCAGGCTGGGTTGTCATGTTCTGCTTCATTCGTCATGAGCTGGGCGACCGTCGGGGCATTGGCTTCAAGAAACTGCCGGAAGGGAGTGTTGTCATTGAGACTCAGCGAACCATCGGCCCGAAACAGCAACCGACCATAAGGGGTCCCATCCGGCAGCCTTGTCTGGGCGATTTCGGAGAGGAGAGGCCCTTCTTCGCTAAAACGAGCATTCGGGTAGGCGGTGGCAAGTCCTGTCAAGGAAACGGGGTTACTCCCCTGGATCATCATCAGTTGCCGAATCGTGCGGCGATCAACAACGGTTACTTCGGGACGACGCAATACGGGGACGGTCACTCGTTCTTCTGGAGCCCGCCGTAGCATCTGATAAACCTGCGGCCGCAACGGAACGAGATAGCGAATTCCCTTCTCTTCTAAAACAAGGGCGCCATCGTCCGTTAATTGGAGCTGCTCACGAGCGACTTCCCGCGATTCTCCCTGAAAAACAATTTCTGCGTCTGCAGTGAGATCCTGCTCGGCACGATAGGTCTCGAGGTCTTGGCTCAGAAGAGGATGCTAAAAACAGCCCCGTTCTTGGTGCTGCATTAATTCTTCGAACAGGGTAGCTACCTCGATCCCCTCATCGAAACGATCTATCTCCCCCGCCGGATCGAGGACCAGGATCGAACCAAGTCGGTGCGGAAGATTTTCTATCTCCGGCGTCACTGAACACTGAAAAAGCTCTAAAACTTGAGCGAGTGTTTTGTTTTCGAGTGATTGCGGTGTGATGGCTCCAGCGCCCATCGCACTCCTCCATTCGTTGGGCGCTTATCGGCTTGGATTGGCAAGGGTTGTGAATAAAATATCGAATATTATCGGCCCGTTAGGGCCTGCGGAGTCGCTCTCGAGCCTCTTGCAGAGAATCGGCCTCGAGCGTGGCAAGAAGAGTTTCCTTCCCATCCCCTCCCTCTGCCAAAACCTTTCCCCAGGGATCGATGATCAGGCTGTGGCCGTAGATCTCGGGAGCGGGGGGAGTGTGACCGCACTGATTCGGGGCTAGGACAAAACTTAGGGTTTCGATGGCACGGGCCCGACAGAGAGTTTGCCAATGGGCCTGACCGGTCTCTTTCGTAAAGGCGGAAGGGATCAGGATAATTTCCGCACCCCCTTGAACCAAACGCAAATAATGTTCTGAAAAACGGAGATCATAACAAAGACTCAAACCCATTCTGCCAAGCTCGGTTTCAATGACAAGCGGGGGATTATCACCCGCGGTAAGAAACTTTCTTTCATCAAGGGTCACGAACCCTGGAATATCGACCCAGAAGAGGTGGCGCTTGCGATACTTGCCAATAAGCCTTCCATCCGGTCCAAAACAGACCAAGGTATTGTAAACTTTGCCGTCTTCTCCTCGTTCTGGAAGACTACCGGGAACAAAATAAATTTTATGTTGGGTGGCCCATTCCCCTAATCGCTCGGTAACTGAGCCGGGGATCGGCGTTGCATGTTCCGCTAGTTGGTGAAAATCACCAAAATAATAAAAGAGTTCCGGGCCGCAAACGAGTTGGGCCCCCTCCCCTGCGACACGCGCAACTCGTGCCTCCAAGTGAACAAGATTGGCCTCT
>CAZXZM010000168.1:0-2864 GCA_964645365.1 uncultured Pseudomonadota bacterium
GATGGTGAGATTCTTCGGTCGTTTCACTCCCTCAGAATGACAAATAGGGGGAAGGATGTGAGGATGGGGGGGATTCCAGAGGAGTTACTTGTTTTTGAGCTGGTGCAGAACATTCCGGCACAGGCCGCGGATGACACGGACTTCTTGTTTGGTCGGTCGCGCTCGATTGAAAAAACGACGCAGGACCCGCGGGATGCGGACGGGATTCTGTTCATCGGTGAAACTCACCGTCTCTAATGTTTCCTGAAGATGGGCATACATTCCCTCGAGGTCTTCAATTGTCGCAGCGCCCGATCTTGACATCTCTTCAAATTGCCATTGCTTCCGTTGTAGTTCATAGCAAACAACCATCACGGCCTGCGCTAGATTGAGGGAGGGGCATTTTTCGGTCGAGGGAATTCGCACCAGTAATTGACAGGCATTGGCCTCTTCTGTTGTGAAGCCGCGACTTTCGGGGCCAAAGATCAAGGCGACCTTTTCTTGTTGTCTTCTCGCTGTCTGAACAAACGAAGCCAGTTCTTTCATCTCCAGAAACTCACGTCGCTGCCGGCCTATACGTCGGGTAAAACCGATAGCGGTATGACAGCCTTCGAGGGCATCGGTCAGTTTTTCAAAGAAACGGACCTGTTGCAGGAGAGGGTAGGCCGCCATGGCCATTGCCTTTGCATCATTATGGTTTCGGTCGGCCTGGGGTTGAACCAAACAGAGTTCAGAAAATCCCATATTTCCCATGGCACGGGCGACCGCACCGAGATTGCCCGGTTGTTGGGTTTCAATCAGAACCAACCGAACACCGGAAGACGAGGGGAGGAGGGTAGTGTCCCCTTGCGGGGCCGATGGTGACATGGTACTTCCATAACAATGAAATCAGCGGAAGTCGAGGCAGTGCGTACCGGAGCTGGCTTTTATGATGCCAGCGGTTATGCGGTGATTCGTGTGGCCGGAGCCGATGCTGCGATTTTTTTGCACGGTCTCACCACCAACGATGCGAAAGGGCTCCCGATTGGTAAATTGCAATACTCCAGCCTTCTCGATCGCAAAGGGCATGTTGAGTCCCTTTTCTCATTGCTACGGGTCGCTGAGGATAGCTTTTTGATCTTAGTGCAGCCCGATCTCAAGGAAAAGACTACAGCACTCTTAAAAAAGATGGTTTTCATTCAAGAGATCACCATTACCGATGAGTCGGAAAAATGGGGATTGATTTGGATTGTTGGCCCTCAGGCTCTCGATAAGGTGGGAGAGGCATTTGGCCTGCATGGCGATATGCTCGCGGCGGAAAACAAAGTGATTATTCCGCCCGATAAAACTGCTTGGAATTTCTGGCAATCACAGCGGTGGGGAACTTTTCAGGTTTCATTATTGCTGCCGCGGGGAGAGGGGGCCGAAACGGTCCAGCTCTTGACCGCCGTTGGACTTCAACCGATTACCAAGGAGGTCATCGATCTGGTGCGCCTCGAACAAGGGGTTCCGGAATATGGCCTGGAGATCGATAATAGCCATTTACTGCTGGAAGCAAATCTCAATGACAGTTTTGTGCGGAATAAAGGTTGTTATCCCGGCCAAGAAGTGGTGGAGCGTATCTGTGCCTACGGGAGTGGAAAAACACCTTATAAATTAGGTATTTCCTATTCAAAAGGGAGGCAAGAACTTCAAGATAAATCTGTGGTTCGGACTCTCTATGATCCCCTGGAGGACCGCACCCTGGTCGCCGCCTATGTGAGGGCCGAGTGAAGATCGAATCGATTGAGCAGGCTGGTTTTGAAGAGGTTTGGCGAGCAACCGATCCGGCTGCCAGTTTTACCGCCTATATTGCCCTCCATAATATGAAACGGGGCCCCGCGTTGGGAGGGGTCCGTTTTTGGACCTACCTGAATGAATCGGAAGCAGTTGCCGACGTCTGTCGTCTCGCCGAATCGATGACCTATAAGTCGGCGGTGGCCAATCTCGCCCATGGAGGAGGGAAAGGGGTTATTGTCAGGCCCACTGGAGATTTTGATCGAACCAAGATCATGTCTTGTTTTGGTGATTTCATTGAACATCTTCAGGGACGCTACATTACGGCCAAGGATGTTGGAACGACGGGTCAGGACATGGTGACGATGAAACGACAGACAAGGTACGTGACGGGCTTGCCTCCGGAATCGGGAGGGGCTGGGGATCCATCACCCTTGACCGCTGCTGGAGTGATGGCGGGTCTGAAGGTTTCAATCACCGAAAAGCTGGGCCACTCTGAATTAAAGGGATTGCGTGTTGCCATTCAAGGGCTTGGGGGTGTCGGGATCGATTTGGCACGTCAGTTAAGTGAGGCGGGTTGCGAGGTATGGGGAAGTGATGTCGATCCTAAAAAATTGGTAGTGGCATCACAACAGTTTGGAGTTCATTCACTTCTTCCTGAAATGATTTTCACTCAAGAAGTCGACATCTTTTCTCCCTGTGCGCTCGGCCAGGTTTTGTCGGCAGAAAATATCCCACAGCTGAAATGTCAAATCGTTGCAGGAGCAGCGAATGATACTTTGGCTTCACCCGAAGAAGATGCAACTGCGCTCCAGGCTCGAGCCATTCTCTATGCCCCCGACTTTGTGATCAATGCAGGGGGTCTGATCCATGTCGCTTCTGAGTGGGAGGGTTACGACTCTGCCAAGGCCTCCCAACAGATTCAACAGATCGGCGCGACCTTGAAAGAAATCTATGCCCACGCCGCGACAAAGAAGACGAGCACCCACGCTGCTGCCCTGGCGGTCGCTCTTTCCCGCCTTTAACTTTCGTTGATTTTATCCACGAGTTCCCTGATGCGACCGTAGGAAGACTGGTCAAAGTGGACGATGTGGAGCTCCTTCTTGCGCCAGCGCGCTTCTTGGATCGGA
>CAZXZM010000168.1:2922-3172 GCA_964645365.1 uncultured Pseudomonadota bacterium
TTTTGCCGGAAGGCCCGGCTGACAGGTTTATGGAAAGTGATAAAGAGATCCCTTTTACTGACGCTGATACGGCGAATCCGCTTATAGAACTGACCGATGACCTTTACCGCCTGCTTGGGGGTTTTGACGAGATCAATCAGGCGTAGATCTTTAGAATTAATATAATTTTTGTCAACGGCATGTTGTAGGTCTTGCTTGAGGTGACCGGGGTCAGACGAAAGATAGAGGATCGGCATCAAAGGGGCCTTGC
>CAZXZM010000169.1:0-3126 GCA_964645365.1 uncultured Pseudomonadota bacterium
AGGAGAAATAGCATTATGAGTCAGGCTCAAAAAATTTGGGATTTATTGATCAGGTCCGATAACCATGATGCTGACATAGCGTTTATTCTGGGTTGGAATAGAGCCGAGCCTCCGTACAAGATTGCCTTGTTGGAGACCATCATGGATCGGGCCCACAGCGCTTCAACCGTGGAATTGATAGCTCAATTCCACAGCCTGGACACTGCCTGGCAAAAAATCATGGTCGCACGGGCCGATTCGCTTTATAGCGGCCTGCGTCAGGCAGGCGTCTCAGCCAAACTGCAAACCCGGCTGAACTCCCTATCAATAATCAAACAGGGAAACTGCTATCGCCTGGCCGACATTGCCGCAATCATGCTCCGCGACCACAATTATCATCTCAGACGATTAGCCGGAGAAATACTGGTTGAATTGGCCCAGCACCTGGCCAATGATCAAACCAAAAAGCTGGAACAGGGTTTAAAGTCAAAATCATTGCAGGAAACTACTTTACAGTCTGAAGATCATAGAATTTTTCTATCGGCTTTACAGACTGCGGTTCAAAATTATGAAATTCATAAAAGAGCAGAGGCCGTTTATGCCGCTATGTGCCTGGCCCCAGCCGATGATGAATCATTCTGGACCGAAACACTCGATCCCTATCACGCTGTGGGAAAGATGGTCCGTCACATCCTGATTAATTATAAGCAGCCCGAATTGGCAGGTTTCTATGTATCAGCTCTCAAGCATCCTTCTTTGCGCGCAACATCAGCACGGGTAATAGCCGTTCGCCAAGAAAGTGATTTCATTGGCGCCATTGCCAGAGCCATCCGAACCAACCAGGATGAACAAATCCAACAGGGCTTAAAATTAATCAAACATCCACAATGGCTCTCAGCAACAGTATTGTCTCCCGCCAATATGCAGCCTGAAGATCAAAAGGCGCTCGTGGGTTTGGTTCTAAAGCTGGAGGCACCTGCCCGTACCAAGGCCGAATACTTATGCTACCTAGCCCAGGAGGCCGACAAACCAGCGGCACTTAGAGCCCTGGCCGGCCTGATTCGCATGGATAAAGACACAATCCAAGCAATGCTCCCCCACGTGGTCGAGAGCCGGCATGAATCAGCAGCACTGGCTGGCCTAATGCATTTGCTGAAATACAAGCACCCTAACTTAGAGCGGATAATGATCAAACAGTTGAAATCACCACACCCAACTGTCCGCTCCCTGGCTGAGAGTTATTACCGTCAAACCGCTTTTATCTCCTATTGGAATAATTTTGACAGCCTGAGTGCCCACGAGCAAATCGCCGCTGGTAAGGCGGTCTATAAGATTGACCCGAACGCACATAATCGTTGGAAAGCTCGTTGCCGTCATCCGCGGCCAGATTGTCGGCTGCGGGCGATAAGCATGGCCCGCCTGCTCAATCATGGCGATCAATGCCTTGAGGAACTAACACACCTGGCAAAGGACGCCAATAGAAAAGTACGTAGTTTCGCAGTCGCGGCGCTGGGCGATTTGAATCCAACTGCAACCAAAGCTACAGACAACTTGATGAACGCCCTGCGAGACCAGGATGCTCGGGTACAGGCAAACGCGATTGAAGCCCTGGGAAAACGCCTGTCACAAGATAACTGCGACTGGCTGGTACAATTCACCCAGCATGACAACAATCGCGTACGGGCCAACGCCATCAAAGCAATGCTGAGTTGGAAGGTAGAGTCAGCACGTGAATCTATGAAGGCAATGTTGCGCGACCCACGGGTAAGCCATCGACGCAGTGCCTGCTGGGCGGCAAAAAAACTGCAGGACACCGGGTTTCAAACACAAAAGGAGAACACGCCGGATTATGCTGTTATTGCAAACTAACTTAAACTGGCTCACTGCGCTGCGGCTCGATGCCTTTTTTTACCAGAGGCCCCAGCCTCTGACAGAAGTCCCCTACAGCGTTCGGGCCGTTAGAGATTCGATGATACAGTCAAGTCCGCAAGGCTGGGTTTTTTGGCTGATTATATCGACAGTACTTTTAACTATTGTGCTTATGACTATCTATGCCTGGCGCCGTGAGTCCAAAAATCCATCAAAAAAAATCTCCAACAATCCCGACACCCTTTACGAGTCTGTCCTGGCCCAGCTGGATCTTTCTGACAGCCAGAAAAACCTGCTCCGTAAGATGTCCCGCGGGGCAAGGTTAAGGCACCCGATTATTAGCCTTCTTAGTCCCGGATTGCTGGACTGGTCTCGGCGGCTCTGGGTAAAGGAGCAAGGCAGCCGACAAGTTGAACCCAACGTTACCCGACTAATAAATGAAATCTCGGTTAGGCTATACGATCATCAGCCCCCCTCGATAAATGCGCATCCAGCCGGCAATACCCACAAGAAAGTTACCGCCCCAGTATAATCGATCGAAAACTAATGGGAGCCCCTAAAGTCTCCGGGAGACACTTTATGAAATCCAGACTTCATTTGCTGATTTTTGTCGGCATCATCGGCGGCGCTGTCGTCGGAGTATTTTTGAGCACTATCCAGGACGAAGCAACCAAATCCGGAATTGTCAACACCCTCGATCTTTTCGGAAAGACAATCTTTGTCGGCGCTCTAAAGATGATTGTAGCACCGTTGATTTTCTTTTCGATTTTGTCTGCTATCACAAGCCTGCCCACCACGGGCGAACTCTGGCGGATAGGCTGGAAAACCCTACTGTTTTATATTGTTACCACTTCAATCGCGGTAGCTATAGGCCTTTTTTTCGTACTGACCATCAAACCGGGCCATTCCCGAAACCGCACGGAGATTCGTGCCCAATGGCAGCAGCACCAAGCCGAACTTCATGAGCAATATCGCTCTAAGGAAGAAAAAATCACCGAGGTTCGCCAACAGAGTGCTTTTGCGATCCTCAAAAAAAATCTCGAAACCATTATTATGAATCCTTTTAAAGCCTTGGCCGATTCGCAGAGCCTCGGGATCATCTTTTTTGCTATTTTGTTAGGCATCGCCTTGATTGTCATCGGCCCTGGAGGCAAACAGGTCTTACCGGTCATCCACGGGATAAACTCTGCGATCATGAAGATCACCGGCTGGATCATGGCCGGCTCACCTTTCTTTATATTCTGCCTGGTCGCCTCGCTGGTCGGCAGCCTGGGCATC
>CAZXZM010000170.1:0-3078 GCA_964645365.1 uncultured Pseudomonadota bacterium
GCTGCTGCGTATTCGGCGCGGATCGCTTTCAGCCCGCCATGCTGTTCGAGAACACGGCGGATCTGTTCCTTGGCCTGGTTGGTTGGCCCAACATAGTAACGCCAGAATTCTCCGAGGGTGGTGGGTGTTTCGTGGAGATAAAAAATAAGTCCTTCAGGGAGACCGGCACGGCTCACCAAGGCTCGCTCCTGACTTGCACTTTCCAAATGATAGGTTAGCAGAGCCCCTAAAATGGCTGGTACTGTAGAACCGTTCCATTCGGCACGAACTAAGTTACGGGCGGCACGCCTCTTTTTTCGCTGCCGTGACGGGGCTACCAGTGCTCCGAGGGCTATCTTATGAAATTCTTGAACATCGGCAAAGATTCGCGAATGAGGGTGGCGTACAAAAAGGGCATGGGCACCGGTGTGGGGGGCTGTCTGTCGAAAATCTCCAATGACCTTGGTCGAATCGTCAAAGTGTAACAGGGAGGAAGTATCCCAACCCAATTGTGCCAACAGTCCCAGTGGTTTTCGATAATGGGCCTTGCCATCTTCAAAGTAGGCCATGAGTTCGTCTTGCTCGAGTGGCGAAAGTCCTTCAAGGCCCTTTTTTGTGTATTGACGTACCAGATATTCAGCATAGGCCAGGAACTGGTGGAGATGAACCACCGACTGTACTTCTCCTTTCACGAAACGGTCATAGACCCCCGGCGTTCCGGGCAAAATCCCTTCCATGAGGGGGAGTAGGCGCATAAAATGTTCTGCCAAAATACCGAGGCGGTCGGGCCAAGTATGGGTCACAACATGCACGCGTGGCTCATACTGTTCCCATTGATCAAAGCGGTGGATTCCCTGCTCGATGGCAAAGCCGACCATCATCCCAAGGGCGAGCTCTTGCATAAAGGGGCGGGCAATCTCGAGGGCCGTCATCGGCTGGTCCGCCAATGCTTCCGGATATTCTTTTTTCATTTTTGTTTTGATGAGACCGATCAAGTCTTCAAAAATTTGATAGTCACTTAAGGTGTGGTCCCAATCAAAGGAGACTCTCTCAAGCGATTGACGTAGCACAAAGTCACGTCCGGCCTCAAAAATAGCGATGCCGAAATTGGCCGCCTCTGATTCCAGCGTCTGGTAACGAATGCCGGCGTATTCCAAAATTTGAAGGATCTCAAAACGATTGCCGGTCGTCAGCATTACGGATGGTGGTGGATAGAAAGAGAGCGATTTATTGCGACTTCCTCCTTCTAGAAGAGTCACGCCAGGATGCGTTCGGACCGAGGGACCAAAACGACGAGAATAGGTTTCAATCGATACGAGGGAACTCCCCTCGCTGCGACCATGTCGAAAGACCGGGCGAGGGACGTGAATAAACTCGTCGGGCGATCCCTGAACGACAGACATCAATTGGCGACTTCCCCCGAGCCCCTCTCTAATAATTGCAACAGCAGCTGCAACACGATCCAAAGATCCCGCCTCTTCCATGCGCTCCAGCCAATCTGAAGCGACTAGTGACTCAGCATTGGTCAGTAAGAGGCCCTGTTGGCCAAGTACCTGCAGAAGGTGGTCATTGTCGTCACCGAGTCGACTGAGTGCCAGAATCTCCCCTCGGAGCACTGCAACGTTAGAGATAGCCACTGCCGCAAAAGAGGTCTGCAGGGAGAGCTGATTGCCGAGGAGTGCTAACATAAAGTCTTTTTCGCCATCCCTCTCTGTTTGTTGCTAAAAAACCCTTCCCCTAACCCCCCTGAAATGTTAGGAATTTTGCCGTTATGGAAGCCAAAGTTCTTTTTGAAAAGCAGGGTTCAATTGGTCGAATTACCCTCAATGACCCCGATCGACTGAACGCCCTCTCTCTGGAAATGGCTGCAGAATTCCCCAAGATCGTTGAACAGATCGGTCAAGATCCGGAGCTTCGTTGCGTGATCCTCACTGGGGCGGGACGCGCCTTCTCGGCGGGTGGAAACCTCAATATGATTGGAGAAAAACGCCACAAGTCACTGGAAGTTAATAAAAAAGAGATGATTGAGTTTTATGGATCTTTTCTGGCGATCCGAAAGGTTCCAGTCCCGACAATCGCCTTTTTAAACGGGCATGCGATTGGGGCTGGATTTTGCGTAGCACTCGCCTGTGACCTACGGATCGCTTCTGAACAGGCGAAGTTGGGGGTCAATTTTACAAAACTAGGTCTTTCGCCTGGAATGGCGGGGAGCTGGCTGATTACACAACTAACCGGCCTCCCCACGGCCGCCGATCTTCTCTTTACAGGACGAACAGTCGCGGCCTCTGAGGCCCAGCAACTCGGGCTGGTCAACCAGGTGCATTCTGCTGAAAAAGTTGCCGAGAGTGTCGACGAACTAGCCCAAACAATTGCTGCAAACGCTCCGGTGGCCCTTCGTGAGACCAAACAACTCCTCTACCAGAATGCTCCGGTTCGATTGGAAGAGGCGCTTTTCAATGAAGCAGAAGGTCAGGCGGTTTGTTTTCAGACCGAAGATCTCGACGAGGGGGTCCAGGCGATTCGCGAAAAGCGCTCCCCTCGTTTTTCCGGCCGATGAATTTTATGTTTCGAATCCTCTATCTATTTTTGTTCTTACTTGTTCCCCTGACTGGCGGGGCCGAATCTCCTGCGTCCGTCGACCAACTCGCCCAGGCCTTTTGTCTGCGCGAACTTCCCTCGCAAGCCTTTTCGGCCAAACTTACGGAGGGGACCCCAACACAATACGAACGCAAGGTCGAAGTTCTTAATCCCGGCGGTTCTCTTTGCCCCGCCGAAGTAAAGCTTTTCTGTGGGGGCAAAATAGTGACCGAAAAACGACTCCCAACTGGCGAAGGAAAGGTTCGTTGGCCCTACCCTTGTGTGAACGCTTCCTTGTCAGGTCGCTGCACCCAGGGAGCCTTTGAAGAGTTTTCTGGAACGGGGGGAATGCCCGATAAGAACCCCTTTAACTTTACCGATTGGGTTCTTTATGCCGGGAATAATCCCAATGTCGATGATGGGACACTTGAAATCGAAATCCCGCGCACCGAAAGTGGGGCTCGGGCTGCAACAATTGAAATCTTAGGATCGGGCAAAAACAAAACCCTAGCGACATTGCGA
>CAZXZM010000171.1:0-3072 GCA_964645365.1 uncultured Pseudomonadota bacterium
GCGGCAAATCCACCGCTGCGGCCCGTGCAGTCATCAAGATGGTCATGGGAGAGCGGTCGCGGAGCGTCATGTGGCTCGAATACGAGGACTTTGTGACCGCTTGTAAGCGGTGTTACCTCGACGACAGCGCTAAGCAGTGGAAACTGCTTGACAAAGCCATGCAATGCGAGCTCCTCGTCTTCGACGACGTCTTTCCGCTCACCAGGAAGGCTCCGCATGGCAAGATCTTGGCCGTAGAGCGTCTCAGCGCGCACGCGGCGCAGACATTGTGCGACATGCTGCGGAAAAGGCTGCATAACGGGCGCCCCACGGTCTTCACCTCGGTGCATACAGCCGAACAAGCGTTCGGCCACCTCGGTGAACACGTTCTATCTTGGTGGGAAGGAGTTGGTATCAGTGGCGAAGTTAAAAAGTAAGCCCCGCCGCGCAGGGCCGTTCACTTTGGGGGCGTATGTGCGCCAACTGCGGGAAGAGAACGCACTGTCGCTCCGAAAGCTCAGTAAGCTGACGGGTTTGAGCACTTCGGCGCTCTGTCGCCTCGAGCAGGGCGCGCACGTGCCTGTGATCCAAGACGATGTCGACTCGCTCGACAAGTTATGGGTGGTGCTCGGTGGGGACATGAACCAGATGCTGTACCTGTCACGCAGGTGCCCGCTGTGCCGTGGCGGTGGCACGCTTCGGGAGTGGACGGAGTGACAATGGCGCTGACTCTAGCGCGCACGCACGCTTTACCCTATGCTCCCGCGTGGGAGCGACAGTCCTACCAAGGAGATGATCCATGAGCAGCACACATGAGCCCGTCTACTGGGATGCCGCACAGCATCAACTCGCAGTGCCAGTCGGCCCTGCCACGCAGACGACCTATCAGATCTCGTTTCCACCAGGCACGTTCAAGTGGCAACTCTTCAACATGGAGACCATAGTCGGGCGCTCGCCTGAGATCGCCGGCACCCTCGCCACGATCACAGCCGCATCGGGCTCCTATGGTGTGCCGACCGTTGTTAGTGGCTCGACATGGAACGTCGCCACCGGGGGCGGACAGACGGTGTTCGTGCGTAACCGCACCCCGAACACCCTGAATATCCAGCTGGTGTGGATGCGCTACGGCCGGATGCCAGAGATGGATGCGGGCAGCGTCGTGATCTCGGCTGACATCACACCGTAGCGTGGGCGGAAGGCACAGCCGCCAGAAGGGGAAGCGCGGTGAGCGGGAAGTGGCCAGGCTATTTACAGATCGTGGCCATCAAGCTCGTCGTGGCGATAGTCAGTCGAGTGGTGCGCGTGAAGCAGATGTGGAAGACACGCAGTTCTGGATCGAGGTGAAGCGCGGAAAGCGCTGCCCCATCAGGCGAGCCATAGACCAGAGCCAGCGCGATACGGACGGCAGAGACGCGCTCGTGTTCTGGCGAGACGACCGAAGAGAATGGCGCGTCGACATGGACGCCGCAACCTTCTTCCTGTTACTGGGTTCTTGCGGACCCGAGCGCTGGGTCTTACCCTATGATCCGACCACGGAGGAACCCAATGGCGACCAAGACCAATAGCAAGGCGAAGGCCGAGAGCAAGGCTGCGCCCAAGAAGGCTGCTCCAAAGAAGCTCTCGATTGACACCTCGTGGCTCACTGAGAAGTCTCAGAAGCAGGTTGATTACTTCCTCGAGCGCGTGTGCGAGAAGCGGAAGTGCGACCCCGATCGCATCGCGGCAGCCTGCCTCGCGTGGGTTGCCCTGCAGTCGACGCAGCGCCACGGCATTCACCGGCTCGTCCAGGCCATCGAGCTGTCAACCAAATGCAAGATCTAAGACACGACCCTTCTGCCGCGGCACCGTTTATGTGGCTCATGAACTCCCTCATGGGGGCCGTCGAGGTCTGCGTGGAGAAGGGCAGGAGCATGAGCGAGGTCGAGCGCGCCGTTGGACTTCAGGTGATCGCCATCCGCGACACCAAGGAGGCCCTCGGGATGCTTAGGAAGCGAAAGCTTGGAAAGCGCGAGAAGGCTGCGCGTCCGCTCTTGGTGAGCTACCTCCACATGATGGAGGAGAACACCCTGATGCGGACCTGGGAGAAGGGTCTAGCTACGAGCTCGCGGGTGGGCCACAAGATGGATAAGCTGGCAAGGGACACCACCCGCTTTATGCAGGCGCTGAACCTGGTGAGCCATCCCAACACACCGTTCAAGGCGGTCGGTATGACCGTGAGGAAGTTCAGGAACAATGTCGAAGACTTACATTAGCCAATGCGCTGACGCGGTTGAGGCCAAGTTCGACACCATCAAGGCGATGTTGTCCATCGGACACACGCGCACTGCGACGGCGAAAGCGGTCGGCATCGCTCCCTCGCGGTTGTACGATGTGGTGCGAAAGGGCAAGGAGGGGCGCGGACGGTGCCACGACATCCTCCTTGAGATCTTACGCGCCGAGGGGAAGGCGCAGGTTCGGCTCGAGAGCATCATCATCAAAGATGCCGAGGTGAACGTGAAGACGGCGCAGTGGCTGCTCGCGCGCCGCTTCCGCCTCAAGGAGCGCCACGAGCCTGAGATCGATGTGCTGCGCAAGCTCGACTACAACAGGCTCGACCAGGAAGAGATCAAGCTGCAGTTGCTGGCCGAGAAGCTGCGACTACTCAGGGAGAAGAACGGCTCCGACATGACCGCCGATGACTGGCGCGCGATCATGTCTGAGGCCAAAGAGGCGTCTGGCCGGATCAAGTCGCTGCATTGAAAGCGGCACATCTCAAGGAGATCCAACGCTGTTCCTGGGACTTTCCGTACTTCTGCACCACCTACCTGAAGATCCTCGACAAGCGTAAGAGGCTTGTCACGCTGCAGCCAAACCCCATCCAGGCGGACTTCGCCGATGTGATGGATATGCACCCGTTCACCTACGTGCTCAAGAGCAGAAAGGTGGGCATCTCAACCTTCGTCGCAGCCAAGTTCTTCTGGAAGGCATTGTTCCGGCCCGGCTTCGAGGTCGCGGTCGTCGCGCACAGCGAAAAGGCGGTGCTCGAGAACATCGCGCCTATCTACCATCGGTTCTACGAGAACCTCCCCAAGTTCATGCAGGTGCCGCTCAGGC
>CAZXZM010000172.1:0-3045 GCA_964645365.1 uncultured Pseudomonadota bacterium
GATGGAAGCCTGCCTGCTGATTACCAAAACCAATAAGACGAAAGCGAAGCAAGGTAAGGTGCTGATCATTAACGCGGTTAAAGAGGTTAGGCAGGATAAAAATATTGCGTTCCTTGAGCCAAATCACATTAAGCGAATTCACGAGGCGTATCAGCGTTTTACCGATGAAGATGGCTTTGCCAAAGTGGTGAGCAATGAAGAAATTCTGAAGCGTAACGCCAGTTTAAATATGCCTCTGTATGTCAGCAACGTCGAAGCAAAAAAAGAGCAGTTGTCGCTGGATGAAGCTTTAAAAAACTGGGAGATGTCTTCGGGTCAGCTAAAAAGCAGCATGAATCAATTGTTTGAGGCGCTGGCAAAATGACAGATACAGCCATGCAAACGATCAATCTGAACCAGCTGAATAAAGCAGACTGGCAGTCATTCCGTTTTGACCATATTGCCAAAAGCGTTTCCGAGCGTGTTGACCCGAACAATACCGACATCGAAGTTTATATCGGTCTTGAGCACCTCGATTCCGAATCACTCCATATCAAGCGCATGGGTACGCCCGCCGATGTAAAAGGGCAGAAACTCAGGTGCTATCCCGGCGATATCATCTTTGGTAAACGGCGTGCCTATCAGCGGAAGGCAGCCATTGCCACCACAGAAGCCATATGTTCTGCGCATGCGATGGTCTTGCGCGCGAATCCAGCAGTGATTGATCCGAAGCTGTTTCCCTTCTTTTTGCACTCGGACCAGTTCATGCACCGAGCTATAGACATCTCGGTCGGTTCGTTGTCGCCCACAATCAACTGGAAGACATTGCGAGAGCAGGAATTTCTCCTTCCTCCCAAGGCGCAGCAGGCCGAAGTCGCCGAACTGCTCTGGGCTATGGATGAGGTTTTGCAAAGAGAAATCGTAGCGCATAAAGCTATGAATTCATTATATGAGGGTGTGTCTGGAAGAGTTTTCAGTAGGAATGTTGAGAAATTCCGTGATGATTTGCCTTTCAGCTTCGAATTTGAGTCGTGGTCTGCTGGTGTGCTCGATGATGTGTGTTCATTAATTACTGATGGGGCTCACGCATCTCCCAAGACAAGTGAGCTTGGGTTTCCCATCGGAACTGTTGAAAACATGTTAGGGGATAGGATTGATACTGAAGCGTGCAGAATTATTTCGGAAAGTGACTATAACTCGTTGGTTAGGAATAATTGTCAGCCGCGAGATGGTGATGTTTTGTTTTCAAAAGACGGCACAATTGGCAAAACATTTGTTTTTAAGCAGCCTGATAAATTGGTATTGCTGTCATCTGTCGCGATAATTCGACCTGAACCAGATCTTCTGGATGCTGAGTACTGTTCTCTAATGTTGGAGTCACCAGTTTTTATAACCGAGATAGAGAAGAGGAAGTCGGGCACAGCATTAAAACGAGTCGTGTTGAAAGATATTCGGAAATTTCGATTGAGGCTTCCACCGGTATCGGAGCAAATGGGTATCGCTACGTACTTAATGGATATCAAGCGAAATATGAATCTCTTGTGCGATAGAAGCGAGCATTCGAACTCTCTTAAAAAATCTCTAATCAATCAGGTTTTTTAGTTATGTCCTTTTCCGAACTAAACAGCGTCGAGCACTACATCATTCATCAGTTGAGTGGGGTCAATCTTAATGCGGCTGCGGGCAAGGTGGCCGAAGATCCGCCGGTTCATGGCGTGCAGTGGGTTTATAAGACGCCAGAAGAACTTTCACGCGGCGTCAATGAGGTGCTGGTTGAGTCAGAATTGCAGGCGGCGCTGATCCGCCTAAACCCTGAGATTGCCGCCAGACCCGAGCTGGCTGATGAAGTGATTCATAAATTGCGGGCGATTCTAATTTCCGTAAACCATTCCGGGTTGGTGAAGGCCAATGAAGAGTTCTTCTTATGGATGACCGGTGAGAAGACGCTGCCGTTTGGAGAGAATAATCGCCACGTACCGATTCGGCTGATCGATTTCGATGACCTTTCGCAGAACAACTATATCGTCACCAATCAGTATCGTATTCATCATCGCGAGACGAAGATCCCGGATGTGGTACTGCTGATCAATGGCTTGCCGGTAGTGGTGGGTGAGGCGAAGACGCCGATTCGCCCCTCCATCAGTTGGCTGGATGGCGCGCATGAGGTGCACGCGATCTATGAAAATGCAGTGCCGCAGTTATTCGTGTCCAATGTCTTGTCCTTTGCGACAGAAGGTAAAGAGTTGTTTTACGGGTCGATACGCTGTCCGCTGGAATTCTGGGCGCCCTGGCGGATTGAGAGTGAAGGGAAGAATATCGGTAAAGCGCTTGGCTTGGCAGAGATCGGTAAAGAGCTGACTGACCTATTAAGCCCGGAGCGCTTGTTAGACATCCTGCGTAATTTCTCACTGTTCAGTACCAATAATAAGAAGCAGCGGATAAAGATTATTCCGCGGTTTCAGCAGTACGAAGGTGCCAACAAGATTGTTGAGCGGGTCAAAGAGGGCAAGATCAAAAAGGGCCTGATCTGGCATTTTCAGGGTTCAGGTAAATCGCTGCTCATGGTGTTTGCTGCGCAGAAGCTACGCCGCGAGCCCTCACTAAAAAGCCCGACGGTGATCGTGCTGGTCGATCGCACCGACCTGGATACGCAGATCAGCGGCACCTTTAACGCGTCTGACGTCGCCAACGTAGAAACCACCGATAATATTGCCGAATTGCAGGCGTTGCTAAGCCGCGGCACCCGCAAGATCATTATCTCGATGATCCATAAGTTCAGGGACGCCAAGCCCAATATGAACACCAATGACAATGTCATTGTGCTGGTGGATGAGGCCCATCGTACCCAGGAGGGTGACTTGGGCCGGCAAATGCGTGCGGCGTTGCCGAATGCCTTTTTGTTTGGGTTAACCGGTACCCCTGTCAATAAGACCGATAAAAACACCTTTTGGGCGTTTGGTGCAGAGGAAGATGAGGGCGGTTATATGTCGCGCTACACCTTCCATGACTCCATTCGAGATGAGGCCACATTGCCATTGCATTTTGAACCGCGGCTGGTGGACGTGC
>CAZXZM010000173.1:0-391 GCA_964645365.1 uncultured Pseudomonadota bacterium
CTCCAGCAACGGAAGTGGCTGGCGAATCGGTCGTTCCGGCTTCTATTGTCGAGGAGGCAAAATCGATCTTTCGTCCGGCACAAACAACAGTGCAAGGGGCACGGAAACCAACGTAGAAAAAAGTGAACGCAGGAGATATTTATGGGTGAAGATTTTGATTTAATGAAGTTGATGCGCGAGGCGGGAAAAATTCAGGAAAAGGTTGGTCAACAACAAGAGGAGTTGGCGCGCAAACACTACACCGCCGAGTCAGGGGCGGGAATGGTACGAGCGACGGTCAATGGAGTCATGGAGGTGGTTTCTGTTGAAGTGGAGCCAGCGGCGGTCGACCAATTGGGACTCAAATCGGTATTAGAGCTCATTACGGCGGCGGTTAATGAGGCAATGAAGC
>CAZXZM010000173.1:401-3033 GCA_964645365.1 uncultured Pseudomonadota bacterium
GGGACATGATGAGCCTGTTCCAGAATATGGGAGGGATGTTCGGAAGTGAGTAGAAATTCGCTCGAACGCCTGACGGAACTCCTGATGGCCCTGCCGGGAGTAGGAGAAAAGACAGCCAATCGCTTGGCCTTGCATATCCTGCGTTCCCCTGAAGCGTACGCAATGGATCTTTCCAAAATAATTCAAGAGGTCAAAACCAAGATCGGCTTTTGTCGGCTCTGCCAGGATCTAACCGAAGGAGAACTTTGTGATATCTGTCAGGATGAACAGCGTGATTCTTCCCTCTTGTGTATTGTCGAACAATCGGCGGCGATGTTTGCCTTGGAACGAACCGGGCAATATCGAGGCCTCTATCATATTTTACATGGAAGCCTGTCGCCGATCCATTCAGTCGGTCCGGAGGAGCTTCGTCTCAATCGACTCCGGGAGAGGATTCAGGAAGAGAATGCGGTAGCGGAGGTGATCTTAGCCCTTAATTCCGATCCCGAAGGGGAAGCAACCTCTTTGTATTTAAAGGAATATCTGCAAGAATTGCCAATCAAGGTGACCCGGCTTGCTTCCGGTATTCCGGTCGGGGCCCATGTCGAATACGCCGATCCAGTTACCCTGTCGCGGGCCTTGCAGTTACGGTATGCCTTGGAGGAGGGTTAACCATGTCCTTTATCAACCCACAGACGAAGACAGTTCATTGCAAGATTGTCTATTTTGGTCCGGCGATGTCAGGCAAATCGACCACCCTGCGAAGCCTGTACCGCCAGCTCGGAGGCAAGAAGGATGGGATCGAGACCTTAAGTCGCGATCAGGACCGAACTCTATTTTTTGATTTTCTCCCTCTTTCCTTAGGGGAATTCCAGGGGCATCGCATTCGGATACATCTCTATTCGGTTCCCGGCCCTATTCTTTACGATGCCAATCGTCGTCTGGTTTTAAAGGGAATCGATGGCATTGTTTTCGTTGCTGATTCCCAACTAAATCGATTGGAAGAAAATATGGTTTGCCTTAATGACATTCAAGAAAACCTGCTGGAGCAGGAGGTTCTCTTTGATGACGTTCCGCTTGTTTTTCAATACAACAAACGTGATCTCACTAAGACCGCAGTTCCGGTTGCCGTGCTCGAGCAGGCGCTCAACCGACGCCGTTATCCTGCCTTTGAAACTATCGCGACGAAGGGGGAGGGACTTTTCGACCCACTCAAGGTGTTGGCAAAGCAGGTGTTGTTAGAACTCAACGACGAAGAATAAGTTTACTTCTTCGGCACTTTTTCCCAATCCGCCAAAAATTGTTCGATACCACTGTCGGTTAAGGGATGCTTGAAGAGTTGCAGGATAACTTTCAGAGGGATTGTAGCGACGTCCGATCCAATCAGGGCTGCTTGTTTGACATGGATTGGGTGACGGATGCTGGCGGTCAAGATTTTCGTATCAAAGCCGTAGTTGTCATAGATCGTACGAATTTCTTCGATCAGTTGCATTCCATTTTCGCTGATGTCATCGAGTCGACCAACAAAGGGGCTGACATAGGTCGCTCCTGCTTTGGCGGCGAGCAACGCCTGCGTGGCAGAAAAAGTGAGGGTGACATTCGTTGGAATTCCTTCTTCCCGACACTGGTGCACTGCCTTTAATCCTTCCGGTGTATTCGGAACCTTGATGACAATCTTTTTTTCGTCGATGCCGTGCAAATGACGGGCCTCTTTCATCATTCCTTCTGCTTCCAGGCTGACTGCTTCGGCGCTGATCGGTCCATCGACGATTTGTGCGATTTCTCTTAAGACCTCGTCATAGGAACGTCCCGTTTTGGCGGCCAGACTCGGATTGGTAGTGCAACCGTCGATGACTCCCATTGCCTGGGCCTCGCGGATTTCATCAGTCATCGCGGTGTCTATAAAGATCAGCATGAAATCTCCTTACGTCTGGTCATAATCGCGGCGGCACTTTTCGCTGCAAAAGTAGCGCCCCTTATATTCAATCGCCTGCTCGGGGACAAGGTAAGTTTTGCAGATGGGGTCCATGGCCATGGGTTGTGGCTTAGGTAGGGAACGAGGGGTTTTGCGAGGTCGTGAAGTTTTACTCCCTTTCCAGATTCGGTAGAGAAAATAGCCAAGTAAAATTAAAAGAAGGAGCCGCAGCACGCGAGTACCTTACCTGCCCCGGGAGATTCTGCAAGCTCTTGCATCATCTCTTGAGCGGTTTTTTGAGTTGTCGGGTGGCGCCAACGAGGAGCGATCTCGGCCAGGGGCTGCAGGACGAAATCGCGTTCGATGACGTGGGGGTGCGGCAGAGTCAGAGAAGCAAATTTCCCCTGCCAACCATGATAGATCAAGAGGTCGAGGTCGATAGTGCGGGGCGACCAGGAAAAGGGACGGGTTCGGCCAAGTTGCCCCTCGATCGCCTGCAGGGTTTGCAAGAGGGGCTGCGGGAGGAGGTCCGTTTCGATCGCGCAAACGGCATTGAGGTAGTGCTCTTGGTAGGACTTATCCAGAGTCACCGCCTCGCTCCGGTAGGCAGACGAAATTGCAATTATTTTAATCGCTGGGAGCTGTCGTAATTGCTGAAGGGCCTGCTTCAGATAATCGCGACGGTCGCCGATGTTTGAGCCCAAGCGCCGATACCCTCAAGCCACCTCAAACAGCAAG
>CAZXZM010000174.1:0-3017 GCA_964645365.1 uncultured Pseudomonadota bacterium
CTCAGATATCTACCTACACAGGAGAACCGTACCAATGGCAATTCTGAAGAACCTGGCGGCGACAGAACTCCTGGTTATGCTCGACCGCGAGCGGCACCTGCAGCTAGCTGCCGCGGGTGACCCGGGCGATGAGAAGGAAATCGACGATCGGCACCTGATGCCGGACCGATCTGGTAAAGAGTATCCTTTAGGGGCTGTTACCCCCAGTCAGTAAAGGAAATTCGTATGAGCAAGGCAGCAATGATCATTTACTGGGTGATCCACGTTAGTGTCATTGTGACACTAGGTGTTCTGATCTTACTCTCCCCTCACGCTAGCGAGTGGTACAAGGATCTACTAACGTACACGCTCTACGTGTGCTCCCTGGTAGGGGGCCTTCTTATCGTCAGCTTGATAAAGGCGGGACCTCCGAGAGGCTCTTGACAGCCTCCCTCTAGCTGATAAACATTATGCATACGTTCCCTAACTTAGATACCGTTAGCAAGGCCTATTACAGCCTCTTCAAAGAGGCCCAAAGGCAGAGGGGGAACCCCCTAAGCCCAGCACGCCCCAAGAGGAAGAAGAGAAATCCCCTAAGCCCAGCACGCCCCAAGAGGGGGAAGAGAAATCCCCTAAGCCCGGGTCCTCCTCCGAAACCAGAAGAAGAGTCTAATCTCCCCTGGTGGATGCTTGGGACAGGTGCCGCTCTTGGAGGAGCAGGCCTCGCTATGCGGCAGGGGCTCTCTCCAGGAGAGACGCGGGATATCACGGCGTTCCAGGACCTAGGGAACAAGCAGTACGCGCCTACCGCGGAGGGGATGCTCGAGACCATCAAGGACTACGACACCGTAGGGCACCAGGCTTCCAAGGCGGATATGTTTGGTGCTACGGTAGGGGACTTTATGAAGAGGGTGAGGTCTACCCCGTCTGTCAAGGCCCTGGGGTTCGGCTGGGGTAAGGGCGATTCGGAGCACTATGCGGAGTTTGCAGCCTCTCCCCAGAGAGCCTACTTGCGCAGGCTCGGGGAGCTATCGAAATCTCCCTTCGAAGAGGGAGGTCTCAGCTCGACGGCTTTAGCCAACCTCCAGAGCATGTTCAACGACTCCAGTCTTACCTCTAGAGGGGACGCCCTAACAAAACACCTAGGGCAAGAGAAACTCCCGGAAGACTACAGTTTTGATAAGTTTCTTCCTGCCTTAAAGGAAAAGCTTACAGAGTTCAAGACCTTGGGGGGAGATGACCAGGACATTATCGGGGGAACCTTCGACGAGTGGCTAAAGACCGATAGCGGGGATCCTGAGCTCGCTAAAATAAAACGCACTCTGGATGTCAATCAAGGACTGGATACCGAAGTCCGCGAGGTAACTAAGGGGTATTCAAACATCATTGCCCCGGTAACGGCAGCCCGGAAGTATTTACCCTGGGTAGGAGGAGCGGCTGCTCTAGGTGGTGCAGGGATGCTTGCCTATCGGTGGTACCAGAAAAAGAAGGAAGAAGAGGAAGCTAAAAAGAGACAAGCAGTGGCCAAGACGAGAGCCCAGCCTCTCCGTCCGAAGATAAGAAAGGCAGCTCAACTTTCAGAAAAGGGCTTCAGAGATGGATTCATGGAGATCCTGGTCTTCCCTAGCTCCCAAAGCCTCCAAAGCCCCCTGGGCGTCAAATAGATGTCAGGGTATACTCCCCTGATACGTATCTACTTAGGAGAAAGTATATCATGGCAATCTTGAAGAACCTGGAGACTGCAGAACTCCTGGTCCCCCTAGATCGCAAGCGTCATCTAAAGCTAGCTAAGGCCGGCGACGCTGGCGATGAAAAAGAAGTTGACGATCGGCACTTAGCTGCTGATCCCCGTGCCGGGAAGGTTATCGAGGACATGGTCAAGGCAGGCCGACTACAGATCATTGCAGGTAGTCAGTCGAGCGACATCTCGAGCATCGCCGTTGGTCAGGAACAGTGGCCCGGCATGGAAGGCTTCGATGAGATCGTAGACCTCGAGGGTGCCGCAGGCGTCTCGGTCGATGTTGGGCCTCTCATCCCCGCAACGGCTATGCTCCTGCAGGTCCAGTCTAACGTCGAGGTATTGGTCGTGGCGGGCGGGACCTCGGTAGCAGTAGGCGTAGGCCCCGCAGCAGACCCAGACAAGTACAACTTGACAGCGGACCTGCTGAAGAACTCGAAGGGCGACCATTTTCTTACTCCGCCCCTGGCAGCTCTTGGTGGTGCCGAGCAGTTAGCTGTCAACATGGCGACTGGCGCAGGCCTGATTGGCGACACTGCAGCAACAGCCGGCAAGGTCCGTGTTCGTGCTCGCTGGATTGCTGGACCGGCTAGTTTGCCAGATGCCACGTAATCCACGTGATGCTTATCGTGAAGGCTTCCTGGGGGTCCTGGAAAAGTCAGGGTTCCTGGGGGGTCTTGTGCGTGGAGCTATGCCTCAGGTTCTAGCTGGAGCAAATAACCTCGCCGACCAGGGTTTCTTGCTTGTGGAACGAGATAAGAAGCTCGAGGAGTTACAGCGCCAAAGAGCCGAGGAAGAAAAAGCCGAGAGAGAAGAGATGATGCGGCAGTACGGACTGCGTAAACGCTCTTTTGATTGGAGGACTGCTTTAGGAGCAGGAGCTCTGGGTGTTGGGGCAGGGGTAGGAGGCAGTTATCTCTGGGGCAAAAGAAAAGAAAAGAAAAGAAGGGGCACCCACACGCTGGACATTCTTTCGGTAGGTTCACCGGAGGCTCCAATAAAAAAAGGTCCTGACGAGGATCCCATGTATATCACCGAAGAAGACCTAGCAAGGATGTATGCGCAGGCAGCACAAGCACAACATGTCTACCGAAGCCCAGACTACCCAATGTATTACTAGGGGCCGGGAAGTAGCCCGGTCCTTGTTCTACATGGACAAGCAAGCAACTCAGGGTCGGCAAGAAATGGACCCTCGGGATTGGCGTATGCATGCCATCACCAAGAGTCCTTACTTCAAGCCGGGGGTGGGCGCGGCAGCAGGTCTAGCTGCTGGGCTAGCGGGTAGTCAGATGACTGGCAT
>CAZXZM010000175.1:0-1304 GCA_964645365.1 uncultured Pseudomonadota bacterium
GCCGGTGGCTCCTGCCTCTGGGTTGTCATAGGTAAAGCCGGAGATAAAGTTATTAGAAAAGGTGCTGAAGGTACGATCAGAGAAGGTTTCTGCTAAGAAGAGGGCGAGACTCCCTGGTTCCGGGTCGAGAGTCACAAAGAAGAGGGTGACGGTCGTCGTTCCGTCGGTAAATTCTGTAAAAGGGGCCCCTGAGGTATTGATTCCCTCCTCGATTGTCGGTTGTGCAGTAGTCTCATCTCCGTCGTTTTCATTCGTGGGGGCGAGCGGAGTTTCTTCTTCAAAATCCCACTCACTGTCATATTCGAGTGAGACCTCAAAATCATCGTTCGTGTATTGCTCCGTAGTGATTTCGTCTCCTGGATTGCCTGTTTCCGTTCCTTGCCCACAGGCCATGAAGCCAAATAAACAGGCAATGAAGAGCAAGGTCCCTATCATTAGGATTCGGGCCACGGGACCTCCGTCAAGTTATAGATCTGGAAGTTAATTTGATAGACGGCGTCGGTGCCACCCTCTTCCGACAGGAGGACATTGAGTTCACGCCGAAATTCCTGAATGCGACGTTTGGCCTCTTGGAATTGTTCTTTCGACAGAGCGACTGTTAAGGAAGAAATATCTCGCTGCTTAGGACGCGTTAACTCAACAGAACGTCGCGCCTTTTCAATCATCTGGCGGTGAAAATTCGCAACCGCGAGTGAGCTTACTTCTCGTGCCGTAGAAA
The DNA here is from genome assembly GCA_964645365.1 of uncultured Pseudomonadota bacterium. Taxonomy (GTDB): domain Bacteria; phylum UBA10199; class UBA10199; order 2-02-FULL-50-16; family JAJFLM01; genus CAZXZM01. The sequence goes on from CAZXZM010000175.1 coordinate 719, forward strand.
TATTTTGTTCTGATTGGACAAGATATCCTGAATCGTTACGTTTCAAGAAGCCAAGTCGCAATAAAAGTGCAACGGCTTCTTTGGCCTGAGAGAAAGTGATCTTTGGTTTGAGTTGTTTTGCAATCCAGTTCGGGTCTTCTTTAAAGTCATCGAGTAAGACTAATTCGCGGATAGCGACATTGTACCAATTCGAATAATATTCAAAGTGATCTCGTTCGATCTCCTTAATTTCACGGTAACGTTTCGAGGCAGCCAGTCGACGGTACCATTTTGTTCGTTCAGCATCATTTTTTGCCTGTTTAAATTCAACCAAGGCCTGAAAATATTTGGCTTCTGTCTTGTTGAGTCGTAATGCCTTGATAAAGCCTTTGATTCCCTGGGGGCCCAGATTCCGTTTCCCTTCGATCACCAATTTCAAAAAGTTGGGGGAACTCAAGTTTGCATCACGGGCAAAGGAGCGAAAGGAAAAGGCAGAACCCTTTTGCTCCTTCTTGGCCTGATAGAAGTCCTTGAGATAATGTCGGTAGTCGAGATATTTATAGAGATCCGGCATTTTCATAAGGTATCGGGAGGGTCCTTTCTTATG
>CAZXZM010000175.1:1314-2884 GCA_964645365.1 uncultured Pseudomonadota bacterium
ACAGTAAATAACTAAATTATTAATAATATCAATGATTTATATATAAATAATAAATTTACTTTAAAATAATAGAATACATATGAGTCGCCCCTCCTTCCAGCTTGTCTCCACTTTCACCCCCCAGGGGGATCAGCCGCAGGCCATCGAGGCCTTGGTCTCCGGTCTGCGGGCAGGGGTCAAGCAGCAGACCTTGTTGGGGGTGACCGGTTCCGGCAAGACCTTTACGATGGCGCATACGATTGCGCAGCTCCAAAGGCCGACGCTTGTTATTGCTCCAAATAAAACCTTAGCGGCACAGCTTTTTTCTGAATTCAAAGAACTTTTTCCAAACAATGCGGTCGAATACTTTGTAAGTTATTATGATTACTATCAGCCGGAAGCCTATGTTGCGGCACAAGATCTCTATATCGAGAAAGATAGCGCGATCAATGACGAGATCGATAGGTTGCGACATTCCGCGACCCGTTCTCTCTTAGAACGGGATGATGTTATCATTGTTGCTTCAGTTTCCTGTATTTATGGTCTTGGTTCTCCCGAGGCCTATCACGACATGCTCGTCTTTGTAGAAGCGGGACAAAAGATTGAGCGTAACCAGATTTTACGAAACCTGACTAAGGTTCAATACGAACGCAATGATTACGACTTTCATCGCGGCACTTTTCGTGTCCGCGGCGATACGGTCGAAATTTTTCCCGCCTATGAAGGGGAACGAGCAATCCGTCTCGAGTTTTTTGGCGATGAAATTGAAGCGATCTATGCGATTGATCCTTTGAAAGGTCAAAAACTCGATTCTCTTTCCAAGGTTGCGATCTACCCGGCCAGTCACTACGTCACCTGGGAGGGACAACTCAAAAAAGCCATCAAGGCGATCCGTGCCGAACTGAAAGAGCGGCTCGGCCAGCTACGCAATGCCAGTAAGGGCCTAGAGGCCCAGCGCCTTGAGCAGCGAACGAAATATGACTTAGAAATGATGGAGGAGATTGGTTTTTGTAAGGGAATCGAAAATTACTCCCGCCATCTGACCGGTCGTCAACCGGGCCAACCCCCCCCAACACTTCTCGATTATTTCACGAAGGATTGGCTTCTCTTTGTCGACGAGTCTCATATTACGATTCCTCAGATCGGCGGGATGTACAAGGGGGATCGTTCGCGGAAAGAGACTCTCGTCGAATATGGTTTTCGCCTTCCCTCAGCGCTCGATAACCGTCCATTTCGTTTCGATGAATTCGAGAAACGAACCGATAATGTTGTCTACGTTTCGGCGACTCCAACTGAATATGAATTTAAAAAGTCAGAAGGGGTGGTTGTTGAACAGATCATTCGTCCCACCGGTCTCCTCGACCCGGAGATTGAAGTTCGACCGGTGACCGATCAGGTCGATGATTTGCTCGAAGAGATCCGTGATCGTGCGCAGAAGAAGGAACGGGTTCTGGTAACGACTCTGACCAAGCGGATGTCGGAAGATCTGACGGATTATTATAAAGAGGTTGGGGTGCGGGTTCGCTATCTCCACTCGGGGATCGATACCTTGGAACGAATCGAGATACTCCGTGACCTGCGACTCGGAGAG
>CAZXZM010000176.1:0-2880 GCA_964645365.1 uncultured Pseudomonadota bacterium
TTTGAGGTAAGACGGGTTTTTTGGCTTTTCAAAATAACCAAAGATATCCATAGAAAAATCTCCTTAGGCTGTTTCTTGCTCTTCGAGCAATTTGACATCGAGCCCCAACGCCATGAGCTCTTTCATCGCAACATTAAAAGACTCGGGAACGCCTGGCTCAAAACTTTTTTCGCCTTTCACAATCATTTCGTACATCCGCGTCCGCCCCAACACATCGTCTGATTTCACCGTCAAAAATTCCTGCAAGGCATACGCCGCTCCATAGGCCTCCATCGCCCACACTTCCATTTCTCCGAGACGCTGCCCCCCAAATTGCGCCTTACCACCCAAGGGTTGCTGGGTGACCAGCGAATAGGGACCAATCGAACGGGCATGAATTTTTTCATCCACCAGGTGATGCAATTTCAGCATGTACATCATGCCGACCGTGACGGGCTGATCAAAGGCCACGCCCGTCCGACCATCAAAGAGAATGGTCTGTCCGTCACTATTCAACTCTGCCAACTCGAGCAGTTGATGAATTTCTTCCTCTTTGGCTCCATCAAAAACGGGAGTGGCCATGTGGACACCATCATGAGCGACTTGCTGGGCAAAGCGCTTGAGTTCCGTCTCAGAAAAACTATCTAGTTTTTCATCAAATGCCTTGGAACTATAGATTTGTTTCAGAAATTTTTTGAGCGAATCCTCGCTGAAACCATTGGAAACAATCTCCCCAATCCGCTCTCCAAGACCACGGGCCGCCCACCCCAAATGAACTTCGAGCACCTGGCCGACATTCATACGAGAGGGAACCCCGAGAGGGTTCAGAACGAGATCGATCGGCGTTCCATCGGAAAGGTAGGGCATATCTTCTGCTGGCAAGATACGGCTGATAACCCCTTTATTCCCATGCCGTCCCGCCATCTTGTCTCCGACGGACAGTTTCCGCTTAATCGCGATAAACACCTTCACGATCTTCACGACGCCCGGGGGAAGTTCATCCCCTTTTTTAAGCTGGCTCACCTTTTGATCGAACACCATTTTCACTAAATCAATTTGCTCTTCCATTGATTCAATGAGGTCTTGCACCTCTTCTTCGACACTCTCGTCGCCAACGGCAATCTCAGCCCACCGCTCAAGCGGCAGATTTTTCAGAGCGTCCTCGGTAATCTTTTTTCCCTTTGCAATGATGACCTGTTCGGTCTCATCATTAATAATCTTCGAAGAGGCGCTATGGCCAGCGAGCAAGCTGGCTAATTTTTTCCGGACACTTTCGGTGACAATTCGAATTTCATCATCCCGATCCTTCATCAGCTTTTTCGCTTCTCTGTCTTGAATCGCCTTGGCCCGTTCATCGAGCTCAGCCCCTTCACGTGAAAAGACCTGAGCGCTGACGATCGTTCCAGAAACCCCCGGCGGAACGCGCAGTGAGGTGTCTTTGACATCCCCCGCCTTCTCTCCAAAGATGGCACGGAGCAGTTTTTCTTCGGGAGATAGTTGCGTCTCCCCTTTGGGGGTAATTTTTCCGACAAGGATATAGCCGGCATTCACTTCCGCACCGATCCGAACGATGCCGCTTTCATCTAAATCAGCAAGTGCCTCGTCTCCGACATTCGGGATATCCCGCGTGATCTCCTCTCGCCCCAACTTTGTATCACGCGCCACACACTCAAACTCTTCAATATGGATAGAGGTGAAAACATCGTCTTTGACCAGGCGTTCACTGACTAAAATGGAATCCTCAAAGTTGTATCCCCCCCACGGCATGAAGGCGATTAGGATATTTTGCCCCAAAGCAAGGGTCCCGCGGTCAGTCGCAGGGCCATCAGCGATCACGTCCCCCACTTGTACTTTGTCTCCCTCCCGCACAATCGGCTTCTGATTGACGCAGGTATTTTGATTGGAGCGCTGGTATTTGGTGAAATTGTAAATATCGACTTCGCTGCTTCCCTCTTTCTTACGCCCCTTGTCTGCTTTAATCACAACGCGAGCACCATCAACGCTGATAACGGTCCCCTTTCGTTTGGCCAACGCCGTCACCCCAGAATCGCCCGCTACAATATTTTCAATTCCAGTCCCCACTAAAGGAGCCGAGGTCTGCACTAAAGGAACCGCCTGGCGCTGCATATTGGAACCCATGAGGGCACGGTTGGCATCGTCATGCTCAAGAAACGGAATCAAAGAAGCCGCCACACTCACCAGCTGATTTGGCGAAATATCCATTAAATTTACTTCGTCGGGAGGCAAAAGCTGGAATTCCCCACGACGGCGAGAAGAAATCGCCTCTGCCTGAAACTTCCCTTTTGCATCCAGAATGGCATTGGCCTGGGCAATCGAGAAGTTTTCTTCTTCGAGGGCTGACAGGTACTCAATGTCATCACTCACCTTGCTTTTTTCCACTTTTCGATAAGGTGTTTCGACAAAGCCAAACTCATTGATTCGCGCATAACTCGCCAAGGAGGCAATCAGTCCAATATTTGGACCTTCAGGAGTTTCAATCGGGCAAATACGTCCATAGTGAGTGGTATGAACATCACGCACTTCGAAACCAGCACGTTCCCGTGTCAAACCCCCAGGCCCAAGCGCAGACAGGCGGCGCTTATGGGTCACCTCCGAAAGGGGATTGGTCTGATCCATGAACTGCGAAAGCTGACTGGAACCAAAGAATTCTTTGACGACGGCCGAAACCGGTTTGGGATTGATCAGGTCATTCGGCATGAGCGTTTCAACATCTTGCAAACTCATCCGTTCTTTGATGGCTCGCTCCATGCGAACCAGTCCAACCCGGTATTGATTCTCAAGCAATTCTCCAACCGAACGAACGCGGCGGTTTCCGAGATGGTCGATATCATCAATCTGTCCTCGGCCATCCTTGAGCTCGGCCAGATAATGAACCGTTGC
>CAZXZM010000177.1:0-2869 GCA_964645365.1 uncultured Pseudomonadota bacterium
GGCTGTTGAGCCCGATGCTGGAGGGGGTGAATGTCAATTACGTCAATGCACCGGTGATTGCGCAGGAACGAGGAGTGAAGGTCGTTGAATCCAAGGTCAAGGCGCACGAAGACTTTTCCAGCCTGTTGACGGTCACGGCAATTCACCAGGAGGGGCAGCGAACGATTTCTGGAACCATCTTTGGTCGTTCCAATCCTCGCATCGTTCAAATCGATCGTTTTTATCTCGAGGCGATTCCGGAAGGGTCGCTACTCTATGTCCACAATCAAGACCAACCGGGTGTCATTGGGAATGTGGGTTCCTTGCTCGGTGAGAACGGCATCAATATCTCCCGCATGCAGCTCGGCCTGCAGCCGGATACGGGAGAAGCGGTCGCTCTTTATAGCGTCAATCCAAAGCTGGCCCCGGAACTTCTCCAGAAACTACAAAACCTTCCTAATATTCTTTCCGTGAAACAAGTGGAGCTGTAATGCCCGGTCTCGTCGTTGTGGGCACGCAGTGGGGGGATGAGGGAAAGGGGAAGATCGTCGACCTCTTTACCGAGTCGGCCGACATAGTGGTTCGTTTCCAGGGAGGAAACAACGCCGGCCACACCCTAGTCGTCAACGGGGAACAGACGATTCTCCATCTGATTCCTTCAGGTGTCCTTCATCGTCGGGTTCGTTGCGTGATCGGCAATGGGGTTGTCGTTGATCCCGCTGTCTGTTGGGACGAGATTCGTTCGCTAAAGAAGCGGGGTTACTTAAAGAGTGATCGTCAGCTTCTGATCAGTGATCGCGCCCACGTTATTTTGCCGTATCATCTCAAGATTGATCAATTGCGGGAAAAGAGGAAGGCAGCCGCCAAGATTGGCACGACCGGTCGGGGTATCGGCCCTGCCTATGAGGACAAGATGGCTCGGATTGGGATTCGGGTGGGTGACTTTATTTCGGCTCACCGGTTTCAAAAGCGACTCCAAGAGGTCTTGCCGGACAAAAATCGCTACCTGACTCAAATCTTGGGGGGGAAGGCGATTCGAAAATCAGAACTACTCGCTTGGCAACGCCGACTCGCTCCCCGACTCGCTCCGTACGTTGTCGAGACGGCCGCTTCGTTGGCAAAGTGGTGGCAACAAGGAAAACGAATTCTTTTTGAAGGGGCTCAAGGGACTAGCCTCGATGTCGATCATGGCACTTATCCCTTTGTGACTTCATCGAACACGGTGGCGGCCAATGCTGCGACCGGTTCTGGTTTGGGACCCCAGGTTTTGAATGAGATCCTCGGAGTTTCAAAGGCCTATACGACGCGGGTTGGGAGTGGTCCTTTTCCAACGGAACTGGATGACGCTGTGGGAGAGCATCTCCGCACGACGGGGGGAGAGTTTGGGGCAACAACGGGTCGATCTCGCCGATGTGGTTGGTTGGACCTTGTTTTACTTCGTCACGCTATCCGGACCAACGGTCTGACTGGCATTGTTCTCACCAAACTTGATGTCCTGAGTGGGTTGAAAACGATCCAGGTTTGTACGGGCTATGAATACCGTGGGCAGAAAGTAACCGATTTTCCATCGGATCTGGAATGGCTTTCCAAGTGTCGTCCGATCTATAAAAATTTTCGGGGCTGGCAAGATTCACTGCAAGGAGTACGACGTTTTCGCCAGCTTCCACGGGCGGCGCAACAGTATGTCCGTGCCATCGAGAAGGCGCTGGGGGTCCCGATAACGCTGGTGTCGGTTGGACCAGCCCGCGATGCCCATTTTTTCCTCCGGCCTATCTTCAAGCGCCGGAAAACCTATTGAATTTATTCCAAATTCCGTGCATCATCCCGGGCAATGTCCCGTCGTGAGGTTGCCTCGTTTCATGTCGACTACCTCCAGATCCTGAATGAACAGGGAAAGTTGGTTGGTGATCTCCCTTCCGATTTGATCCCGGATAAACTCAAAAAACTTTACCGACAAATGGTTTTTGTGCGAGCGCTCGATCGCAAGGCGGTTAATTTGCAGCGACAGGGGAGGATGGGGACCTATGCCCCGGTCGAAGGGCAAGAGGCCTGTCAGGTTGGGAGCGCAGCGGCGATGGAGAAAGAGGATTGGGTTTTTCCAGCTTTCCGTGAACAGGGGGTTTTCTTAACGCGGGGCCTGCCGGCGCGCGCTATCTTCCTTTACTTTATGGGTTGCGAGGAATCGAACCGGCCCCCTTTGGATAATAATACCTTCCCAGTTTCGGTACCCGTTGCGAGTCAAATACCAATTGCCGTCGGTTGTGCCATGGGGCTCAAAATCAAAAAACAACCGGGGGTTGCTGCTTGTTATTTTAGCGATGGGGCGACTTCAGAAGGGGACTTTGCCGAGGCGCTTAATTTCGCAGTGGTCTATCAAGCCCCGAATGTCTTTTTTTGCCAGAACAATCAATGGGCTATTTCGCTCCCACGTAAAAAGCAGACCGCGGCCCAAACCCTGGCGCAGAAGGCGATTGCCTGTGAAATGGAGACCTTGCAGGTGGACGGAAATGATCTGTTGGCAGTCTATGCCGCCTCCAAGCAGGCCCTGGACCGGGCGCGGAGGGGGAAGGGACCGACATTTCTGGAATTGGTAACCTATCGGATGCGGATGCACACAACGGCCGATGACCCCAAAAAATATCGTAGCGAAAAAGAGGTTCAGGAATGGGAGCAGCGGGATCCTCTCAAGCGCTTGAAAGTCTATCTAGAAGGAGAAGGGGTGATCGAGTCCGGCTTTGAAGAAGAGATTCAGGCCGAAGCGGAAACGCTCCTGGAAAAAGAGCTTGAAGAGGCCGAAGAGATCATTCAGTCCCAGTCCTTGGAAGAGATCTTTAAATACACCTACGCTGAAATGCCTCCTCACCTGAAGGCACAATTAGAGGAGTTAAAG
>CAZXZM010000178.1:0-2861 GCA_964645365.1 uncultured Pseudomonadota bacterium
ACCACGGTGATTGGACCGGAGGCCCATCGAATTGAGTTCCAGATTCGTACCCAAGAAATGCATGAAATGGCAGAATGGGGGGTCGCTTCCCACTGGAAATACAAAGAGAAGGAAAAGGTTTCTTCAAAAGATGACGTTAAATTTCGTTGGTTGAGGCAGTTTGTGGAATGGCAGCGGGAGGTTTCAGACCCAGCCGAGTACCTCGATATCGTTAAGCTCGATCTATTTGCAACGGATGTCTATATTTTTACCCCCAAGGGAGATATTCGTGAATTTCCCCGCGGTTCAACTCCGGTCGACTTTGCCTACAGCATCCATACCGATGTCGGTCACCACTGTTCGGGTGCACGCGTCAATGGAAAGATTGTCCCTCTTCGCTATATTTTAAAAAGTGGTGACACTCTTGAAATTATCACCAATCCAAACCATAAGCCTTCTAAGGATTGGCTCAAGTTTGTTCAAACTTCGCGAGCTCGCTCGAAGATTCGTCAATATATTCGGAGCCAACAGCGAGAACGGTCTCAGGTAATCGGACGGGAAATCCTAGAGAAAGAATTCTCTAAATTTGGAGCCGATCTAAACAAAGAGTTACGCACAAAACCCTTCAAAAATTATTTGTCTCAGAATCGATTGCGCAACGGAGAAGAACTGATGGCGCAGGTTGGTTATGGCAAGTTAACCCCTCACCAGGTCGCTGCGTCTATTTTACCGCCGGAGCGTATCCAGGAAACGATTCGTCCGGAAAAAACGAGCGCCTTGTCACGCATTTTCAAAAAGGCGACACAGCGGACTCGCGGGATTGTTCGCGTGCAGGGGCTGGAAGATATCTTGGTGAGTCTTGCCAAATGTTGCTCGCCGATTCCTGGCGATCTAATTATTGGGTTTGTAACGCGAGGACGGGGGGTTACGGTCCAGCGCTCCACCTGTTCTCGGGCTCTGTCGGTCGATCCAGAGCGACGTATTGCAGTGGAATGGGATAGGCAGACGGAAAGTGTTTCAACGACAAAAATTCGCATGGTTTGCATTGACACTCCGGGGCTCTTGGCCTTGATCTCTAAGGCCATTTCGGCAGAGGGAGTCAATATTGAGCAAGCGAATTGCCGTTCCATTGGGGACCAGAAGGCGATAAACACCTTTGAGATTTCTATTAAAAGCGTTCAACAATTGACTCGCCTTATCCAACGCCTAGAGAAGCTAAAAGGGATTATTAGCGTGGAGCGACTCGCCCACGCCTAGGGACCATGTTGCAATCAAAGGGAGAAAAGTCGGAACGAATCGCCGAACGTTTTTTGAAAGCTCAAGGTTACTCCGTTGTCGCTCGTAATTATCGTTGCCCGGCGGGCGAAATCGATTTAATCGTTCAGGCGGATGGGGCCCTTCGATTTGTGGAGGTCAAGGGGCGTTGGTCGGTGCGGCAGGGGAGCCCACTCGAACAGGTCCATCGCGCCAAACAACGTCATCTAGCACGGGCCGCCCACTATTACATTCAGCGGCATCCTGCCTGGGCCGAGCACCGGCTCTATTTCTCCGTTCTGGGGATTCGGTGGGAGGGGGGAGAGCCGCAGATCGACTGGATTCCGGAGGCCTTCGATCTCCCTGATTCCGCCCATTTTTTATAGACAGGGTGAGGGGAGCCTGGCTATAGTCCCGGTTGGCAGTGTCCTACCAAAACCTCATACAACTCTTCGACCATTCTTTTGAACAATACGGAGAGGCCGACTGTTTACTCACCAAACGAGGGGGGGGATGGCAGGTCTCGACCTGGCAACAAGTGGCACAGCGGGTTAAATCGCTGACCGCGGCACTGGCCCAGATGGGAGTCCAGCCGGGCGATCGAGTCTCTATCTTGTCGCAGACCCGAGCAGAGTGGACCTTGGCCGACATGGCTATTCTTGCAGCGGGTGGGGTTGCGGTTCCAATTTACCATTCCAACTTAGTTGATGAAGTCGAATTTATCTTAGAAAACTCTGAGGCCACCGCAGTATTCGTCGAAGATAAAACCCAACTCAAAAAGGTGGAGAGCATTCGCGGACGGTTGCCGAACCTGAAATTCGTTATTCTCATTGAAGGAAGGTCGCCTTCGGAAAACGTGAAGTCGTTGACGGAATTGCTCAAGACAGATCCAGAGAGCAACGATGCCTACCGTCAAAATAGAGATTCATTGCAACCCAAGACTATCGCTTCTTATGTCTATACATCGGGAACCACGGGCCGGCCCAAGGGAGCGGTGATTTCTCACGGTAATTTCCTGGCGGCAATCGAGGCCTGTAAGGGAGTCATTGATTGTCGTTCTACCGATGTGAGCCTTATCTTTTTGCCACTCGCCCATATCCTGGGACGGGTCACTCAGTTTTATCAGCTGGAGACTGGTTTTGCGCATGCCTACGCCGAATCCATTGAAAAATTAGGGGAAAATATGCAAGAAATCCGTCCCCATTTTTTGGTGAGTGTCCCTCGTATCTTTGAAAAAGTTTACGAGCGGGTGCTCTCACAGGTGCACGCCGGTTCACCACTCAAGCAAAAACTTTTTAAATGGGCCACCAAAGTCGGGCAGGCCTACAGCCAAGCAAAACAGAAACGGGAACCCGCCTCGGTCGGCATCAGCTTGCAGTATCTGCTTGCGAATCGCCTTGTCTTTAAAAAGATTCGCGCTCGCTTGGGAGGGCGGCTCCGTTTCTCCGTTTGCGGGGGAGCTCCATTGAGCCGAGAAATTGCCGAGTTTTTTCACGCCGCCGGAATAACCATTCTGGAGGGGTATGGTCTGACGGAGACCACGGCGGCGATCAATTGTGTCCATGCAGATCGGATTGCCTTTGGGGTCGTGGGGCCCGTGTTGGCGGCTACCGAAGAAAAGATCGCTG
>CAZXZM010000179.1:0-2848 GCA_964645365.1 uncultured Pseudomonadota bacterium
ACTCCGGAACAAAGGTTCGAAAAAGACCTCTTCCGCGAGCTCTTGCAAACTTCTGACGAGAAGGCGGCTCAGATACTCGCAGAGCGCTTGCCTGACTCTGTGAGGCATGCCGGGTTGACCCATGCGAAACGATCTCTTTGAGAAAATCGATGTTTGTTACGATGCCGTCGATACGATAATTTTGCAGGGCTTCGAGGGCCCGTCGACAGGCCTGACGGCGGTTCTCCCCCCAAACGATGACTTTCGAGAGAAGTGGGTCATAATGAACCGGCACTTCCCAGCCCGAATAGAGACAGGAATCAACTCGAATACCGGGACCCGTTGGTTCGCTGAGCGCCTCGATACGGCCCGCTGCGGGCAGAAAGCCCTTGGCTGGGTCTTCGGCGTAAATGCGGAGCTCCATTGCGTGACCCTGTGGCTTTTGAAATGAATTTTGTCGCCACAGGGGCTGACCCGCGGCAATCGCCAGTTGCCAACGGACCAGATCGCTACCGGCGATCCATTCGGTGACGGGATGTTCGACTTGCAACCGTGTGTTCATTTCCAAGAAATAAAATGGCTCTTGCCGCGAGATGTCATCCTGAGAAGCGTTAGCGACGAAGGATCTCTCGGATCGGGATGAGAGATCCTTCGCTCTCTTCGGTCGCTCAGGATGACAGAACGGTTGTTCCAGCAAGAATTCAATGGTACCGGCGTTGACATAGTTCACCGCTTCGGCCGCGCCAATCGCCGCCTCTCCGAGCTGTTCCCTCATTGCAGGAGAAATAACTGGCGAAGGACTTTCCTCGATAATCTTTTGATGGCGGCGTTGAACCGAGCAGTCTCGCTCAAAGAGATGAATCGTATTGCCCCGGGCGTCGGCCAAGACCTGAACTTCAATGTGGCGAGGGCGTTCGAGGAATTTTTCGATAAAGACACGGCTATCACCAAAGGCCTTCTTGGCCTCACGCGTTGCCCCTTCCAAGGCGGGAAGCAATTCTTGGACGTTACGAACCACCCGCATCCCCTTCCCTCCTCCTCCGGCGGCTGCTTTAAGTAAGACCGGGTAGCCGATTGTCTTTGCCGCTTTCTTGGCATTTTGTTTAGTGACGGCATCGGGAGAGGCGGGGATGGTCGGTATTTTTTTACGGCTAACTCTTTTTTTGGCGGCGACCTTGTCCCCCATCGTTGCAATGGTCTTTGCGGTGGGCCCAATAAAGACGATTCCTGCTTTTTGGCAGGCGCGGGCCAGTTCTGGATTTTCAGAGAGAAAGCCGTAGCCCGGATGGATTGCTTCGGCCCCCGTTTTTTTGGCGGCCTGGATAATTTTTGAAATATTGAGATAGCTCGCTTGCGGGTCCGATTTGCCAAGCAGAACCGCCTGATCAGCCTCTCGAACATGCAACGCTTTTTTATCGGCTTCGGAATAGACGGCGACGGTCTGGATCCCAAGAGAACGGCAGGTGCGGATCACCCGACAGGCGATCTCACCACGATTGGCGACGAGGACTTTTTGAAAATAGTTTATTTTTGAACCCACTGTGGTGGACGTTTTTCCAAAAAGGCGGCGGTTCCCTCTTGCCCCTCTTCGCTGACCCGGAGGCGTGCAATCCATTCAGCCGTTTCCTTGAAGAGATCTCCGGAAGCGGTCGGAGTAATCCGGGCGAGTAGCTTCTTACATTCCTTGACCGCAGTGGGACTTGCTTTCAGCGCCTCTTGGGCAATCTTTTCGACGCGTGCATCGAGCTCATCGGCGTCAACAAGGTCGTGCACCAGCCCGACCCCACGTGCCGCCTCGCCACAAAAGGTTTCACCGGTGACAAACGAGCGCCGTGCCCAAGAGGGCCCGATCTTTTTAATAACAAAGGGAGAAATGACTGCTGGGATCAAGCCAAGACGCACTTCGGTAAAGCCAAATTTGGCCTCTTTCTCGGCAATGACGATGTCGCAGACCGAGGCGAGTCCCATCCCACCGCCGAGCGCCGCCCCTTGAACTCGGGCGATCGTTATCTTGGGGCAGGCATCGATGAGGGCGAGTAGATCGGCTAGTTTGCGGGCATCTTGGTAGTTTTCTTCTTCGCTGGCCCCCACCATCGAACGCATCCAGTTGAGATCCGCGCCGGCACTAAAGACCTTCCCCTTTCCCCCTAAAATAACAACGCGGGTTTCTTCATCTTGTGGCAGGACTGAAAAAATTTCGGAGAGTTCGCCAATAACTTGTTCGTTAAAGGCATTGCGAACCTCAGGGCGGTTGAGCCAAATGGTGGAAACGGGACCTTTTTTTTCAATTACTAAAGTATTCATTTTTTTGCCATCCGAGCCTCATTATCTGTCATTCTGAGCTCCAGCGAAGAATCTCGTCATCAGATGAGAGATCCTTCGTCGCTAATGCTCCTCAGGATGACCGGCTTTGCCGGTCACATCCTAAAGACACCAAATTTTGTCTCCGGTATCGGTGCATTCAAACTTGCCGAGATTGCGAGTGCCAAATTCCGGCGTGTATCGACTGGATCAAGAATTCCGTCATCCCAGAGACGGGCCGTACTGTAGTAGGCACTCCCCTCTTCTTCATATTTTTTTAAAATTGGTCGGGTCAGTTTTTGTTCTTCCCGCTTGGTGAGTTTTCTTTTGCGGGCCGCTAGCTGATCTCTTTTGACCGCTAGCAAGACATTGGCTGCTTGTTCTCCCCCCATCACTGAGATTCGGCTGTGGGGCCACATCCAGAGCAGACGAGGCCCATAGGCACGCCCACACATCCCATAGTTTCCTGCGCCAAAGGAACCGCCAATGATGACTGTAAACTTAGGGACGTTGGCGCTCGAAACGGCGGTGACTAGCTTGGCCCCATCTTTGGCAATCCCTCTGTTCT
>CAZXZM010000180.1:0-2788 GCA_964645365.1 uncultured Pseudomonadota bacterium
ATACAGGACCGATTGTCTTGCAGGAAGCTGTTCCGATTCAACCAGATGATACAGAGGAATCTTTATTAGAACGGATTCATGCCACCGAACATCGCCTTTACCCGCAGGCCATCTCACTTTTAGTCGAGGGAAGGCTGGAAGTAGAAGAGCGGAGAGTGCACATACGATAGGAAGATTGACTGGCACGCAATCTATATCCTATAAGCGCCCCACTCACCGAGGGGGGAGAGGAGACCTAAACATGCGACGATTCAAGCTTTTTTTTATTCTGCCTGTAATCACTCTCTGCTTTGTCATGACGGCCGAGGCTCAGGACCGCCGAGGTTTCGCCGTTGGCATGGGACCGGTTGGCAATGTCTACGTGATCGATACCGTCCCGGTCATGGATCCAGGGATTGGAGGCTATACCTTTTTTCAATACCGCTTCCTGGAACAATTGGCCTTTCAGGCCGGCTTTATGATCACCACTCAGGGAGGGAGCAGCGTTTCAGCGAACGATGACAGTATCCTCTTTTTGGGAATGCCGACGATCGACTTGAAATATTATTTTTTGACCGGAGACTCGGCCTTTGACCCCTTCATCAGCTTGGGAACCGGTTTTTATATCTTAACGGAGGGGGACGTTAGCAATAATTCAGGAGGGGTTGGCATCGGCGCCAACCTAGGAGTCGGGGTCGATTACTATGTTACGCAAACAATCTCAGTCGGTTTTGAGGGAGTATTTCGAAGCATTGGTATTATTTCGGACCTTGGCACACCGAGTAACAGCACCGCCATCTTCCCGTATAGCTTGATGGCCAATGTGGCGTTTCACTTTTAAAAAATTAGGAGAGCAAGATGTTGAGACTGACCTGGTATAGTCATTCCTGTTTCGGAATTGAATCGAATCGCTATTCGGTGATTATTGATCCTTTCTTGACCGATAACCCCAAAACGCAAGTCAAGCCAGCTGAGATTCGCGCTGATGCTATTTTGGTGAGCCACGGCCATTTTGATCATGTCGGAGATGCCGTAGAGCTTTCAAAAAACAATAAGGCCGATGTGATTGGCATGTATGAGTTGGTTGAATGGTGCAAGAAACAGGGGGCCCAGGGAGAAGGGATGAATATTGGCGGCCGGAAACAATTTGATTTTGGTGAAGTACAGCTCGTGTCAGCGATTCACAGTTCGGGCTGTCCAGACGGCGCCTATGGCGGAACCCCCTGTGGCTTTATCCTGCGCATGGAAGGAAAGACGATCTACTTTGCCGGTGACACCGCACTCACCTACGACATGAAGCTGATCGGAGAACAAAACAATATTAATGTAGCGCTCATCCCGATTGGGGATTTTTACACAATGGGCCCAGTCGATGCGGCGACCGCGGTTGAATTCTTAAAACCTCAAATGGTCATTCCGATGCACTACAATACCTTTCCCGCAATCGAACAGGATCCAGAAGATTTTGCCGATAAGGTAGGGGATCTAGCGCAAGTTAAGATTATGCGGTTTGGAGAAACTCTCGAACTTTAATTTATGTCGCTGAATTTTGCCGATGTCGTCGTCCTGGGCGACGATCTGGCGGGGATTCTCGCTGGAAGCCTTTTGGCCAAACGTGGCTTGAGTGTTCTGGTGGTCGACCGCCCCACCTCCAACCAATCGACGAGTCTTCCCGGTCTTGACACGCGACTCTTTAAATCCTTGCTCGGTAAACTGTCGATTGCCGACAGCCATATCAAAAAACTAGTCAAAAACGAGATCAGCTTTCAGGTTGTCTTACCGGATCACCGCCTCGATGTAACTCCAGACCGTGAGCGCTTTCTGGAAGAGATCGCACGTGAATTTCCGGAACAAACCACTTGGGTTGGCGAACTCTTGGAAGAGGTGGAGGCGGCTCATCGTGAAGAAGCACTCCCCCTCTTCGAGTATCTTCCCTGGAATGGGTGGTGGGAAAAACGCAAGTTTTTCAAAAAGAAACGGGATTACGCCTGGCCCAGTTGGTCACAAGAACTACAAGCACTCCCGGTAAGCCTGCAGGCCTTCTTTAAAGCGTGGATCGGTTTTCTTTCCGGTAACCCAATCGGATTTACCGATGCAATGCAACCCTTCGTGCTTCTTTCTGAAGAAAACAGTTCCACGATCACTATCCCTGGAGGATTGGCGGAACTGAAAAATCTTTTTTTTGAAAAAATCGAATTCTATGGAGGAATGATACTGAGGGAAGCGCCTTCGGAGTACCGCATGACTCCTGAGTCATCCCAAATCAAGGGGATTGAACTTGAAGGCTATAACTTTTTAACCCGTTGTCGTTATCTACTGGGAAATGAATCATTTCAACACTTTGTTGATCGCGTTCCAAGAAACCTACGGACCCGTCGTTACCGACGTCAAAGGGAACAAGCGCCCTCTATTCGCGAATATCAAATCCATTTTCTGACCAGCGCGGAGGCCTTGCCAGAACAGATGTGTCAGGATGTTCTTTACGTTCGTGATCCATCACTTCCTCTCCTCGGCACCAACTACCTGCACATCCAAACGAGTGCCCTACTACAACCTTACGGTGAAAATGAAGACACCCTACTGAAAGTAACTTACTCGTTACCCGCCGAACCTCAGGAACGAAAAATCGATTTCTTTGAACAACAGCATGAGACAATTGAGACCTACCTTCATGAACTCATCCCTTTTTCTCGGGGACGGCTGCGTCGCCTCTTTCCCCTTTATGAAGAACCGCAAGGGAATCTGTTTAGCCAAAGTGCTGAAGACTATTCCCGTTTCCTGGAAAAGGCGGCCCGCCACGAGGGCGGGT
>CAZXZM010000181.1:0-2778 GCA_964645365.1 uncultured Pseudomonadota bacterium
GCGCTGTGGAGACAATGAACCGCTACCCAGAGTCCTTCATGGGACCCTGTCCTCTTGATTATCCGGAGTGGTAACATGGAATTGATCCTATTGGCACTGATCGTGTGGTCACTGTGGGGTGTTGAAGATGCGGTGAGACGGAACAGTCCGTCTCGAGGTCGAGGGCGACGGCGATGAAGATTCTTGCGTCAGCTGTAGCCTCATTCATCATCCCGGGACTTGGACAGCTCTTCAACGGTAGATTCCGTTGGGCGATGGCGTGGTTCATATTCGCACTCATCATCCCGGGACTAAGCAACGTCCTCTCAGCATGCCACGCGGTGTTCATCACCGCGAAGTAAGCAGCATGCAAATCGAGTGCAGCTGTGGTATAATGGTAGTACAAGGAAGAAAACATGGAACCCACCCCACTTGAGCTCACACAGTTCAGAGCCTCCAGCGTTGCTGCTGGCTTCGCGGTAACCCTAGACCTTCAGCAGATGCTGATTCGCAGTGAGGAGTGCAAGCTTGGCATCCAGGATCGAGAGCTTCCTCGAGATGTTCGGGCCGAGGCACTGCAGGAGCTGCGTCTGATCAATGCACAGCTGGCTCTCCTCGGTGATCTGCTGGCCGCAAACGGGATCAGCGCATAGTCCCACATGCAAATCGAACGCAACTGTGGTACAATATAAGGGTAAGGAGATAAAACATGACACGCCAACAACTACTTGAAGCCCTCATCACCTGCGCCGAAGAACTTGGCCAGACCTCGATCACCGGAGCCGAGCTACTGACCGAGGCGCTGGAGTCTGGCTGGCTGGAACTGACCTGGGAAGGCGAGGGGCGCAGCGCGCTTGCGGTTGCTGAACAGGTCGCAGAGCAGAACAGATAACCATCAAGGCTGGGACACTGCTCGCGCCGCCAAAAGCGGCCGTCTGGAGCCGAAAGGCTAGGTCCCATCCCCCATTTTCCAAGGATAGTTGATAGTGAAGATATTCAAGGTCTCTCGCCCAGAGGGCGACAAGGTCGGATATGATGAGTACGATAGCTTCGTTTGTGTGGCTCCGGATGAGGAGACAGCACGCCGGCTACACCCGAGACACTACCACGTGTGGGTGGAGACTACCGGCGGATGGCACTGGAAGGATGGAGAGACCGGGGTGGTCGAGCAGAACATGGACAAGTACCACTCCTGGACGTGTGACATCGATGCCCTGGTGGTGGAGGAGATCGGATCCTCACCCCAGAAGTTCTTCGATGGTGTCAAGGTGATTCTGGCATCCTACCACGCTGGGTAGCATGCAAATCGAACGCGGCTGTGGTATAATATCTGTACCAACCAAGGAGGCCCACAGTGGCACAACCCCAAATCTATAGCTGTCGTTTTTCCCCTTCCACGGCGAGGTCTGCTGAGATGCGAAAGCTCGGCACCGTCCGCAATAACTACCTGGTCCCAGTGGCCTGGTGGTCCTACGCCGATGACCGGTTGGATGCCCGCTGCCCCGCGACGAAGAGTGAGGCAATGGTGAGGGTCTTCGCCTACGACGCCGCTGAGGCCAGGCAGCTGGTGTGGCGGGAGTGGGGAGACGTGTCCGGACTCGAGAGTGTGGGTCAGGCAGTGGAGGTGAAGTGATGTCGGATATGAGAATCTTCAAGGTCACCCGGGCGGAATCCCGATGAAAGCACGAACCTACATTCACACACTACGTTTCGACCTGCCTGGCGGATGGTACGTCGAGCTGAGGTGGGCATGGTGATGGAGACGTTTATTGTACACTTTGAGAGGTCGACCAAGAGGGGCACGCGGAGAGGAAAGCGAACCGTCAAGGCTCGCAACGTCTGGGAGGCTAAGCTGAAGGTCAGTCACGCTGTACCCAGCTCCTTTGGTCACTGGGTGGTAGCATGATATATGTTCTATCATTCTGGGTAGGCTTCGGTCTTACGTGGTGCGCATGCGAGTGGGTCGACCGCGGCCACCCAATATGGGGTCGACGCTATTAGCCCATGCAAATCGAATCAAGCTGTGGTATAATATGGGTATAAGGAGGAAGCCGGCGACTTAGCGGCCGTCGGAGCCGGTGGGATCGGCAGACAACGTAAACGAAGAACCGGACGATGGCCAGTCTAACAGCTCGTCAAGTCCGCCACTGAGACACAACAATCGACTAAAGTTCTGTTAGCACGTCGTGTGTCGTACCGTAATGTACTGGATGCCACCTCTTCCTCCTTTCCCATTTTCCAAGGAGAGCTCATGGAGTTCACAGACAGAGAGCTAGCGCTGATGATGGTAGCACTCGAAGATACAGCCTACACCATTCAGCAGAGCATCGACATGGGCGACTGCGACGGCTACGATGAGCACCAGCCATCAGAGATGCAAAAGCTTTGGGATCGGATTTACGATCAGCACAAACAACAGACTGAATCAGTCTAACACACATTTTACATCTTTTACCTTCCAATCGACCACATGTTGTGGTATAATGAATATGAAAGGTGGACCGGTAACCCCAAGCTGGAGCGAAACCTTTGAATAAAATCGACCTGGTAACCTCAAACCAGGGACTCGTTCACTGGATGGCGAAGAAGTATCTCTGGACTGGTGTGCCCTACGACGATCTCGTTCAGGAAGGCAACATCGGTCTGATGATCGCTGCTGAGCGCTTCGACCCCGAGCGGGGATTTAAGTTCTCGACGTACGCCACCTGGTGGATTCGACAGAAGATTCAGCGGGCGCTAAAGCAATGGGGTCACGACATCTCGTTAGACGAGCAGCGCGGAGAGTCCGGTCGACGGATG
>CAZXZM010000182.1:0-2768 GCA_964645365.1 uncultured Pseudomonadota bacterium
CGATGTGATCGGGCAGGAACACGTTACTCAAACCCTTAAAAACGCGTTGGAATCGGGGAGAATCCACCATGCCTACCTATTTACCGGTGCGCGTGGCATCGGCAAAACCACTGTCGCCAGGTTGCTAGCGAAGGCTCTCAACTGTGAGCTTGGCAAAGAAGAACCTTGCGGCGAGTGCAGTCCTTGCCAAGAAATTACTGCGGGAACTTCTCTAGATGTGCAAGAAATCGATGGTGCTTCAAACACCAGCGTTGATGATGTGCGAGAGATTCGTGAGCGAGTTAAGTTTTTGCCAACGGCAGGCAAATATAAGATCTATATTATCGATGAAGTTCACATGCTTTCAACAAGTGCGTTTAACGCGCTTTTAAAAACTCTCGAAGAACCACCGGCACATGTAATCTTTATTTTTGCAACAACTGAGGCGCACAAAATTCCGGCAACTATTTTATCGCGTTGCCAACGCTATGATTTTCGACGTATTTCGGTGAAGCGCGTTAGTCAAACTTTGCAAGAAATTGCCACGCAAGAAAAAGTGATAGCTTCAAGTGATGCGCTTGCTTTGATTGCAAAAGAGTCCGGTGGAAGCATGCGTGATGCGCAGTCGCTATTTGATCAGGCAATTGCGTTTGCAGATGGTGAAGTCAACGTTGAAACTTTAAAAAACATGTTAGGATTTTTGGATCGCAAGCAATTGTTTGATCTACTAGGTGCTGTGCTAGAACGTGATGCTAAGCGTGCGCTTGACTGTTTGGATCTTGTCTTTGAGCAAGGTGCAGACTTGGTGCGTTTTAGTGCAGACATGCTTGAATGTTTTCGTCATTTATTGGTGTTGCAAGTTTGTGGCGATGAAAAAGTTTTGGTTGATTTGCCAGCGCACGAAGTTAGCCAGCTAAAAACTTTTGCAGAAAAATTAACCGCTGAAGAATTGCAGTTGATGTTTCAAAGTTGGTACCGTGGCTCTGATGAAGTGGCGCGTTCTTCAATGCCAAAAATGTTGCTCGAAGTTTTGCTGCTGCGACTTTGTCGAATAGAATCTGTGCGTCCGGTTGGCGAGTTAATGCAAAAAGTTGAGCAGTTAATGAGTGGTGTAGCTGCGCCTATTTCGGCTGCGGCGATTACTCAGCCTGCGACTCCACAAAAACCGGCGGCTCCACAAAAACCGGCGGCAACAACTCCGTTGGCTGCGAGCCCAAGTAAAAATCCGCAAGAGCAGTGGCAGGATTTTAAACGTTGGATTGCAGTTGAAAGTCCGCGAGTTGCTTCTCTCTTGCAACATGGTGATTTTGTCGCTTTGCAAAAAAATATTATTGAAATGAAATTTAATAATCCACTTTATGCCGACATGTTGAGTGAGCCAGACCGTAAAGCGCAAGTGGGCAATTTATTCACCACATTTTTTAAGCGAGAGTTGCAGCTTGATATTAAGTGTGAAAATAGTGGCGGCGAGTCAGATTCGGCGATAAGAGTTAAAGAAGTAAAACAGCTAACAAAAGAAGCTTTAAATAGTGACATGGTGCGTGAAGCCGCAGAACTTCTCGGCGCACAAATCCATGATGTAAAAACAGTCAAGTAGATCCAAAAGTAAATTCGAAGGAGGAAAAATGGGCATGTTTGAAATGAAAGATATGATGTTGAAAGCGCGCAAAATGCAAAAAGATATGAAAAAGCAACAAAAGGCGCTTGCAAAACAATTGTTCGAAGCCAGCAGTGGTGGCGGCATGGTCAAAGTTAGAATGAATGGTAAGCAAGAAGTGCTTGCAGTTGAAATTGATCCAACTGTTGTGCAAAGTGGCGACGTTAAGATGCTGCAAGACTTGATAAAATCAGCAATGAATGAAGTTGGTCGCAAGGTCGGCGATGCAACCAAGTCTTCGATGTCGCAAGCAATGGGCGATATGGACATGGGCGCAATGGGTAAAATGTTGGGCATGTAATAGTTGTCAAAGTAAAATGCTTGCATTAAATTGATTCAACAAAAATTTTTAAACCCTTATGACAACACCAATAGACAAGCTTGTGCATGAATTAAGCAAGTTTCCCGGAGTGGGCGAGAAAACTGCGCTGCGTTACGCGCTTTTTGTCTTGCGCAAAGAGGCCAGCTATGCGCGCGATTTAGCGCAAGCCCTGCTGGATGTGAAGGAAAAGGTGCGGCTTTGTTCACAGTGCTATTGTTTGACTGAAGAGGATCCCTGTCATACTTGTGCTGATCAAAAACGCAAAGAGCAGATCGTTTGTGTGGTAGAAGATCCTGCTGACATGATGGCAGTTGAAAAAACTGGTATATTTCGGGGGCACTATCATGTTTTGCATGGCGCGCTTTCACCGCTCGATGGCATTGGCCCAGAGGATATTAAGGTGGCCGAACTAATGCGGCGTTTAGAGCTTGGTGATGTGCAAGAAGTGGTTTTAGCAACCAATATAAGTGTGGAAGGCGAGGCTACGGCCCTTTATTTATCGAGGCTTTTAAAGCCAAGTGGCATCAAAACTACCCGTTTGGCCAGCGGGATTCCTGTGGGTGGCGACTTAGAATACATTGATACGAGCACTTTGACTCGAGCATTTGAAGAGCGCCATCTTCTCTAAATTATTATCAAAGCGAAAATATTGCAGATTTGCTCATTTTTTCTCAGGCTGATCGGGTTTTTGGTCTTAAGTCTTTGTAATTATTGAATTTTTTTATTCTTCTCTAGGCGCAACTTTAGCCTACCTTGCAACCGATAACTATAATAGCAAGCTTGTTTGATAAACTAAGGAGTTTTAATTAT
>CAZXZM010000183.1:0-1777 GCA_964645365.1 uncultured Pseudomonadota bacterium
CCGAGGTGATCGTGATGCCGCGCTCTTGCTCCTGCTCCATCCAGTCCATCACCGCGGCGCCATCATGAACCTCCCCGATCTTGTGGGAAATTCCGGTGTAAAAGAGAACCCGTTCGGTGAAGGTGGTCTTCCCCGCGTCAATATGGGCAATAATGCCGATATTGCGAACCTTCTCTAGGGGAGCCTGTTGGACATCAGCCATCGGTCATTACCACCTGTAGTGCGAAAAGGCCTTGTTGGCCTCCGCCATCCGGTGCACATCTTCCCGCTGGCGCATCGCATTGCCCCGATTTCCATGAGCTTCCATGATCTCCCTCGCCAATTTTTCCTGCATCGTCCTCTCATTGCGTCCACGAGCATGTTGCACAAGCCAGCGCAAACCGAGTGAAGTCTGACGTTCCATACGTACTTCCATGGGGACCTGATAAGTCGCTCCACCAACGCGCCGGGAGCGAACTTCCAAACGGGGCTTCAAATTACCAAGTGCCTCTTTAAAAATTTTTAATGGGTCTTCCTTGGTCTGTTCACTGATGATATGGAGCGCCTGGTAAACGACTTTCTCCGCAATTGATCGCTTTCCCCCTTTCATGATCTTAGTAATCAACCGCCCGAGTAGGGGATCGTTGTACTTGGGATCGGGGATCGGTTTGCGTTTGCGGGTTGGTCCTTTGCGTGACATCGTATCAGTCCCTACTTCGGTCGTTTGGCGCCGTACTTGGAGCGGCCCTGACGGCGTTTCTCGACACCACTCGTATCGAGCGTGCCCCGAACGATGTGATAACGCACTCCGGGCAGATCTTTGACGCGCCCTCCCCGGACCAAGACAATAGCGTGCTCCTGCAGGTTATGTCCTTCCCCAGGTATATAGGCGGTCACTTCCGTTCCAGTCGTGAGGCGAACCCGAGCGACCTTGCGCAACGCCGAATTCGGCTTTTTCGGAGTCGTCGTATAGACACGCACGCACACCCCCCGCTTCTGGGGGCAACTGTTCAAGGCTGGCGCCGTCCCTTTTTTACCGACCGGCTGGCGTCCCTTGCGTACTAATTGATGAATCGTTGGCATCGCTCCAAAAGAAACGATCGGCAGGCCCGCTGCCGAACATCGTAACTCATTAAAATTAAAGGTTATTTCCCCACTTTGGGAAAATGAACACAAACCACTTCTACCCCGCCTGCGACGGGTGCGCGTAACTATACAAATGGGCTAAAAAGAGTCAAGGAAATTGGGGGCTTAGAACCTGTTTCAGGGCCCTTACGAACTCCCCTTAGGCGGTGGCCCGTGGGGCCTCTTCCCTCACCTCAACAGCCTGCTCCTCCTGGGCCTCAGCCGTCGTATTCAGCTCGACCTGGGAGTAGCGAGTGACCCCTGTCCCCGCGGGGATTAGGCGCCCCATAATGACATTTTCCTTTAGGCCGCGGAGGTGATCTGCCTTGCCGGAAACGGCCGCTTCAGTCAGGACGCGGGTTGTCTCCTGGAAGGAGGCCGCGGAAATAAAGCTATCCATCGAAAGGGAGGCCTTGGTGATCCCTAAGAGAAGGGGTTCCCCAACCGCCGGCTTTTTACCCTTCTTCTTCACCCGCTCATTCTCCGTGCGAAAAGCGACCCTCCCGACCTGGTCATCGATAAGGAAGGTCGTGTCTCCCGGATCGGCGATTCGGATGCGGCGTAGCATCTGGCGAACAATGACCTCGATATGCTTGTCGTTAATTCCCACCCCCTGCAGACGATAGACTTCCTGGGTTTCGTCAACCAGGTATTTGGCGAGCTCTTTCTCTCC
>CAZXZM010000183.1:1787-2722 GCA_964645365.1 uncultured Pseudomonadota bacterium
CCCAAAACACGCAAGATATCATGTGGGTTCGAAGCCCCATCCATCAGCGCCTCACCCGCCCGAACCCGATCCCCTTCGTGAACCGAGATGTGCTTACCGCGAGCAATCAAGTATTCCGTCGCCTCCCCAACATCGGGGGTCACAATGACCTTCCGTTTCCCCTTGGTGTCTTTACCAAAGGAAACAGTTCCGTCGATTTCACTGACCACTGCGTGCTCTTTCGGTTTACGCGCTTCAAAAAGTTCAGCGACACGAGGAAGGCCTCCGGTGATGTCTTTGGTCTTGGTGGTTTCGCGAGGAAATTTAGCCAAAACATCTCCCGCCTGCACTTCTTCCCCTTCCGTCGCCACGATATGAACATGGAGTGGCAGAAAATAACGAGCTTCGCGCTCTCCGTCAGGGAGCTTCACCGTATTCTTCTTAGCATCCTTAATGGAGAGGCGGGGACGAAGGTCTGGATCCTTCGACTCGATAATGACTTTGGTCGAAAGACCGGAGACCGAGTCCACTTCCTCTCGCATCGTAACCCCTTCCGCAACATCCCCAAATTTAATCGTCCCACTCACTTCGGTCACGATTGGAGAAGTATAAGGATCCCATTCCGCCAGCAGCGTCTTAGCCTTCACCTGTTCTCCTTCTTTCACTAAAATCTTCGCCCCGTAAACGACTTGATATTTTTCCCGTTCGCGTCCTTCGGAATCGACAATCGCAATTTCGCCATTGCGTTTCATAACTGTCAGAGTGCCAAAGCGATTGGTTACTGTTTTAAGGTTCAAAAATTTAATGGATCCTTCGTGGCGCGTTTCCAGTGTCGATTGTTCAGCACGTCGGGATGCCGTACCCCCGATATGGAAAGTCCGCATCGTCAGCTGCGTCCCCGGCTCCCCAATCGACTGGGCGGCAATGACACCAATCGCCTCACCAATAGTAACCAT
>CAZXZM010000184.1:0-2381 GCA_964645365.1 uncultured Pseudomonadota bacterium
GCGGGCTGCGGTGGCATGAACAGTGGCCCCATTGACATCGTGACGAATTTTTTGGATGGCGGTTTCTTGTGATTTTTTGACGGCGTGATACATGGCGCGCAGTTTTTGCGGTGCACGACCCCGACAGACGGTGCGAGTGATGTCGGCATGATAGCCGGTAGTTTCGGAACGGGGAAAGACATCCATCACAATCGCTTCATGGGGGCGTAAGGGGCCAAAGCCCTCACAGTGCGGGTCGGCTGCTTGGAGCCCACCGGCGACGATCGTGTGTTTGCCGACGTAGCCCTGCTCCATTAACGCTACATTGATAACCTGCCTCAAAGTTTCACTGGTCAACGTGCGGCCGCGATAGACCAGTCGTCGTTCTTGGATCCGGGATTTTCGCA
Organism: uncultured Pseudomonadota bacterium; assembly: GCA_964645365.1. Taxonomy (GTDB): domain Bacteria; phylum UBA10199; class UBA10199; order 2-02-FULL-50-16; family JAJFLM01; genus CAZXZM01. The sequence goes on from CAZXZM010000184.1 coordinate 387, forward strand.
AAACAGTGATTGCTTCACCAATCGCCCGTTCGGTCGCACGGATTGCCTGGCGAATTGCCTGCACTTCCTCTTTCTTTTTGATGGTTCGTTCGGGGAAAAAGGGTTCCGGTCCAACCGTGACACGAATCCGTCGACGCTTGAGGTTTTCGGCCAGCTTCAAGCTAAAATCGGCTGGGACGAGTACGGCGGAGCTATTTAATGTTTTCAGGGCCGCCACGATATAATCGGTCATCGTCCAGGTCTTTTTGCGTTGATTTCGCGACGCGCCTCGCAATTCTTTATAAGAGAAAACCTGGTCGACAGCCGCCTCCTTGCAGGCGCGTGCATATTCTAAATCACTCAAGACGAGATACTTTTTGCGACTCTTCTGAATAAAAATGCAGGAATCAGGGACAAAAAATTGGGTCGCCCACAGCAAGTCGGCATTCGATTCCGAATCGGCCACGATCAGTTGTGCAGGACGCTTCGCCATACCGGAATTAAACGAAATTTTCCCTTAGAAGTAAATGGTGATAGGCTCATTGACAGTAATTCTTCCCTTCCCTACCTTACCGGACCATGTCTGACGAAGAAGCCCTTCCCAAGGTCTATGAGCCCAAGGAGGTAGAAGAAGAGTGGATGAAACGCTGGCTGGCCGCTGGTCGCTCTCATGCTGCTGCCACTTCAGACCGGGAATCGTTTTGCATTGTGATTCCGCCGCCGAATGTCACCGGGGTTCTTCATATGGGGCATGCCTTGAACAACACCCTGCAGGATATCCTGTGCCGCTACAAACGGATGAAGGGCTTCAATGTTTTGTGGATGCCGGGGACCGATCACGCCGGAATTGCGACACAAAATGTCGTTGAAAAGAAGTTGGCGGCGGAAGGAAAGAGTCGCCACGATTTGGGACGTGAAAAATTTATTGAAGAGGTTTGGCATTGGAAAGAGAAGCATGGCAGTCACATCATTCATCAACTCCAACGCTTGGGGGCTTCCTGTGATTGGGAGCGGGAACGGTTTACGATGGATGAAGGGTTGTCACGTGCCGTTCTCGAAAACTTCGTTACCCTCCATGAACAAGGACTGATTTATCGCGATAAGTATCTGATTAATTGGTGTCCTCGTTGTCACACCGCCCTTTCGGATCTCGAGGTCGAACATGAAGAGAAGAAGGGACACCTCTGGCACCTGAAATACCCCCTCAAGGACGGTTCCGGAGAGATTATCGTGGCGACGACTCGCCCTGAGACAATGCTGGGGGATACCGCGGTAGCGGTCCATCCCGATGATGAGCGCTATCAAAAATTGGTTGGGCAAACCGTTCTTCTTCCTCTGGTCGAGCGGGAGATCCCGATCATTGCCGATCACCGGGTCGACCGGGAATTTGGAAGTGGTGCGGTCAAGATTACTCCGGCACATGACTTTAACGATTTTTTACTCGGCAATGAACATGATCTTGAGAGAATTAATATTTTAACTGAAGCGGGACAGATGAATGAGAACGCCATCCACTTTCAAGGCCAAGATCGATTTGAATGTCGCAAAAATATTGTCGAAGAATTAGAGGAAAAGGGGTTTTTGATTCAAATTGAAGACCACCAAAATGCAATCGGCCATTGTTATCGCTGCAAGACGATCGTTGAGCCCTATTTGTCGTTGCAGTGGTTTGTAAAAACGAAACCGCTGGCCGAAAAGGCCTTACAGGCGGTCCGCGACGGCAAGACGCAATTTTTTCCCGCCCATTGGACTAAAACTTATGAGCAGTGGATGGAGAATATTCAAGACTGGTGCATATCCCGACAAATATGGTGGGGACACCAGATCCCGGCCTGGTACTGCCCGAAGGGGTGTCCGCCGATTGTTGCAAAGGAGCAGCCAGACAAGTGTCCTCAGTGTGGTTCAACGGAGCTTATGCGGGATTCCGATGTCCTCGATACCTGGTTTTCTTCCGCCCTCTGGCCCTTTTCGACACTCGGTTGGCCGGATGAGACCGACGAACTCAAAACCTTCTAT
>CAZXZM010000184.1:2391-2674 GCA_964645365.1 uncultured Pseudomonadota bacterium
TTTTGGGTGGCGCGGATGATGATGATGGGTCTGCACTTAAGAAATGAAGTTCCCTTTCATCACGTCTACATCCACGCCATTGTTCGGGATGCAGAAGGAAAGAAGATGAGTAAATCGAAAGGGAACGTGATTGATCCGTTAGAAATTATGGATCGATTCGGGACCGATGCCTTTCGTTTCACACTCGCGGCCCTCGCCGCGCAGGGGCGTGACATCAAGCTTTCCGAGGAGATCATTCAGGGCTACCGTAATTTCTGCAATAAAATCTGGAATGCCTCCCGTT
>CAZXZM010000185.1:0-293 GCA_964645365.1 uncultured Pseudomonadota bacterium
CCCCGGCAAAGGACTGTCCAATCACCAGCCCTTCGCTAAAATTGTGCAGGCCAATACCGAGTGCAATCATAATAGCGGTTCGCTTGGGACGAAAGGGTTGCTCCCCAGCGCTTTGCAGCGAACCAGCGGTCTCTGGCGAAGTATGAACAAAGCGGCGCTCAAACCAGACCAAACTAAAGAGTGCTAACGAAAAACCTCCGACAAAAAGAGACAGGGAGATCCACAGCTCGGAAGCGGAAGCATAGCCAACGACATTGAGTTTGAGGAGCGCCTCAATCCGCTCAATCGCCTGA
>CAZXZM010000185.1:303-2653 GCA_964645365.1 uncultured Pseudomonadota bacterium
GGAGATCTCAACAAAGAGGAAGAGGAGGATCCCAACCGAAACAGAATTCAAAAAGACACGAAGCGTCTTGCCGGTTGCAACACGGGCAATAGGAAGGCCCAGATAAATGGTAAAGCCAGCGATCGCCCCGCCAAGCAGGATCTCTCCTAAGGTTACATCTATCATCGGTCTAGACTCCTAACATACTCAAAAAGAGACTCAAATGATTAATTGGGCGACTCTCCATAGAAAAAATCCCACAAAACAAGGGCTCGCTTCACCCCCAGCGTTATTCCCCGCACCGACAGGGTCGCCCCGCTGATATTGCTGATATCCCGGTCAAGGCGATCGACATCTCCGCCTCCCTTACCTTGAAACTGACTGAGAAAACGATCGTGGCGAACCTCTGAACCGTGCGATTCTCGATAGGCAAGGACCTCAACCTGTTCCACCTTTCCAGTCGAGCCAATCAAAACAATATAACTGATCGGGCGGGTCTTGCCTGCCTGGTGGTCGATCAAGGCATAGCCATCGATGTGCGATCCTGTTTTGCCAACATAGAAGATGTAGCTGGATCGGGATAAAGAGCTTCTCAGTTTTTTCTCAATCTTTTTTCTCTCTTTCTTGGAGAGCTCTTTTTTTTCAGAACGAACGACCTCTGAATCCTTAAAAAGAACCTTCAAGGCCTCTTTCGGTTTTAAGTAAACTTTTTCATAGGCATGCGCCGTCCCCACCGTAAAGATGAGGACAGCACACACCAAGAAGTTAATAGATAAACGCAAAACCTGCATTGAATTGGTCATTGGCCGTTCCAGCTTGATTGCGGTTAAAGCTATAGTCAAATTTCAATGCCACCTGCTTGATCGGATAAAACGCAATACCTGCAGTCGTGGTATGACGGTCATTGGCAGCTGCTGCTGCAAAACCGGCCGGCATATTGTGCTGCGTGTTATAACGTTCATGACGACCAAACACAACCAAGTCATACGGAGAATTGGGCCAGAGATGATGGAATAGGTGGTAGGCCACCTCTCCATACAGGCCAATGATATCGGACGCGACAAAATTAGTGAAAGCAGTCGTTGGATCAATGGCCTGAATCGCTGCATTGATACCAGCAGCGTCGGCGATGTGGACCCAGGCCCCTACTCCAGTCACTTCGAATCCTTCGATTTGAAATCGAATATCTCCTTCGATGATGGAGGTCAGCCCCCCACCGACGACCCCACTCCCTTGTCCCGTATTTCCTAACCAAACAGACGTTCCAATCTGGAGACCTTTAATCCCTTTATAATCAAGTCGCAACACACCGGCAACATCGCGCCCAGCTGCTTCCGCTACCTTGCGGCGCCCATTACGGAGACCACGATCGCCACGAAAGCCTCCATTAAAAGTACCCCCCACTGCATCAAGCGATTCCATGATGTAGGCCTGATACTCCAATCCAAATTCGGTTTTGCCGTGAAAGCCAGCACCGGCCGCCATCCAGCTAGTCGGAATAATCACCGTGTTAAATTGAGGACGCTCCACACTGTAATAAAAGGTTGGCTCATGGTGGGTATTTAAAAAGCCGACCGGAACTAGGATGGAACCCATCCGAACATTAAAAATATCACTGATCAGGAAATCAAGATAGGCAAGCTCGAGCTCAATTTCAGTCGCGGCATGTTCAAAGTCGATTTCAGTTCTGAAAATCAGCCAATCGGTAAAATCGATTCCGATGCCAATGACCATCCGGTGAAAGTCAAATTGATCACCTGTCGAAGTCCCAATCGGATCGTTGTAATGAAGCTCGCCATAACCAAAGAAAGAAAGCTTGTCTCCGACACGGATCCCGCGCCCTTCTTCGTAGCGAACAAAGTCCTTTTCGACCTCCTCGTCAGATACTTGGATCTCCGGCCCCTCAGAGGCCACGATCACCGGACTCGCAATAAGCCCAACAAAGAGCACCACCCAGAATAAGTAAAAATATCGAATCATCTGACTCTCTCCTTTTTTTATTGATATCGATTCTCAATTGCGATACTTCTAGAGAAAGGAACGCACTGTGTCAATAGACTTTTTAAAGAAAAAATGGGGAAGGGTAGGAGGAGCTGGCCTCGCGACCCTGCTCCTATTATTGCTGGGAAAGTTACCAGCCGATGAAATGGAGCGGACACGGCTAACACGCACCCAGATCCTGATGGGGACGGTTCCAGTCACAATCACCCTACTCGCGCCCGATTCCAGCCAGGAAGACGCCTGGGAGGCGATGAGTGAGGCCTTCCGGATGGGACGACAGATTGAGCAAGAGGTCCGGAGCTTTGAGACAGTTTCATCCAGGGACCCTCTCACCCCTTACCTCGCCCATCTACTTGAGAGAGCTCGGGAG
>CAZXZM010000186.1:0-2647 GCA_964645365.1 uncultured Pseudomonadota bacterium
CGAGATCAATTACAACTGGGCCGGCAGCACGCAGCGCGATGAATACGAGCGTGATTTTGCGTCTCTCTACGTAGAACACATCTTTCCCTTTCTACTGCAAACCCTGCGCGGCCGCGGGATCGATCCGGCCCACATCGGCCTGCTTGACATCGGCTGCGGCTTCGCCCCGATGGCGCTCGCCTTTGTGATTTTGCAGTCGAGTCTGCAGAAAACTTTTGATGCCGACGTCCGCTACCTGGGGATCGACATAAGAGAGGACGCGATCCGGTGGCTTCAAGATGCATACAAGGAGTACCCATTCATCCGTTTCCTTCACCATCGGGCCGATCAGGAGAGCGACTATATCGGCGCAGGCAACACAGTGGCCACGGACTGCATCAAGAAGGGAAGAACCAGCGCTGCATCGGATGGCAAGGAGGCGGCCTACCGCATCCCGGAGGACTACTCGTTCAACCTGCAATGGAGCAGCAGCGTGTTCACCCACATGACGCCCGCAGCCGCTGTGACCGCGCTGAAGACGGTTGCCGGGCGCGGCATGCCGGGATGCGTGCAGGTGAACACGTGGTTCATCGTCGACGACGAGAGCAGGTACGCCATGGCCTCCGGCCTCGCCGACCGGCAACTGCCGGTTGATTGCGGACAGTTTTTGACCTACTCCGAGGAGAATCCGCTGCTGACCACCTGTTACAAGGGCGACGCGGTCGAACAGATTTACGACAAATCCGGGCTTGATATCATTGCCATAGATCGCGGATCCTGGAGAGGAAAGGCGTACAGAAACCGCGCCAATCACTACCAGGATGTTGTCGTGTCGGTCGCCAGATGAGCGCAAATGTCGCGCATGCCACAATTACCGTCCGGCGCAGCAGATGGCATATGGTAACCTACTGGCAGCGCAGGATGAATCATGAAAGGGCGTGTTTACCTGGTCGGCTGCATTACTTGAACCTGCATGCGGGGCAAAGATCCCGCGATCGGCTCGCTCCGATCAGTGTAAATGAACCGGATCGGACTACTGGGTTCGCCTTCCACAACAGTTGGCAAGGTAGGCAATAGCACCAAGCTGCGGCGCGGTGGAGGCTCTGACATGCTTGGGACAACCGTTGGCAAAGTTCCCCGCACGCGATCACTCACGTCAATACCATCTGCCGGTATGTCGACCGGGACTACGGATACGTTGCCGTACCAGACCGTGCCCTTGTTGCCAAGTCGGTAGAGCAGCACTTGTCTTATGTCGGCCTCGGCAGGCAATACGAGTTCCGCACTTACGTCGTCCTGCCACTGCTCCGTCAGGGCATTGACGGGTATCGGCTCGCCAAGCCAGGCGTTGTAGGAAGCCGGCAGTTTAAAGCCGGCCAGACGGACCATGCTCCTGGCACCGCCAGCCACTTTGCCTGATATGGTTACCCGAATCTTGGCGCCCGGTTTTGAGGGATTCATAACCCGCAAGCTCACGACTTCCCCTTCCTTACTCCAGCCTTTGGCCCCGTGCGGGCCTGCCGGGTCGCGCAGTACACTTAGATCGCCTACGACCAAACTGCTGGGCATCAGGCGCGCTTTGGTTCCCGGACCGATCTGTAGTTCTTCCCCGGCTTTGAGGGTACCGTCGTAGCTGACGGTATCAGGGCCGATGGTAATTGAGGGGTTCTCGGCCGTGGCCTGTAAGGCCCGAAACCGCACCACCGGCGAGAAGGACTGCTTGAGCTGATAGAGCGGCTCCACCCAAGAGTCGCCGGAACGATAGATGCCCTGCGGCTGGAAAGCGGCAATCGCCTCTTTCGATTCTCGGGAGGCAATTTCAACATCCGGGCAATTGGTGGCGGTCAACTTCGCGCGCAACGGGTGGTCCTCTGAAAGGCTAGTCCCCTTCTTCACTCGTACCGGCCAGGAAACAACGCGGTAGCCGTCTGCTTCGACGTCGCCCAGTGAGACTTCGGCCGGCCCGCCATCCACGGCAAGGTCAATGCCGGCGGGGGAAAGCAGCCGGACGGTAACATCTTTGAGTATCGCCTGCTGCGGGTCCACATACCAGGAGTTGTCTTTGGTGTTATGTATCCGCAGAAATATCCTGGTCGATTGCTCAGCTCCAATTGCATCGATGGTATAGTCAAAGGCCAACTCGGGTACCAAATACTTTTCCACCACGTCCATGCCGACTTTTTGCTGGGCAAAGACGCGGCGTGTGTGTTCGATCAGATAAGGGCCGAAATGGGCTGTGGAGTTCCCCCGTTCGTCGGGCGGGATGGAGGGATCGACGGTCTGCGGGTTTTCGTTCCCCGGGTATCCTGCGCAGGATCCAGAACAAAAGAACACAGTGCCAAGATTCTGGGGCACACGGGTCTTGACCAGCTTTAGGGTTTCCTCCCAGGAGCCATCCCTCATGAAACACGGGTGTGAGAGTTGCGTCCAGATGGGCCAACCGCGTTCACGGGCAAAACGCAGCGCCTCGGACTCAAATCGGGAGATGCTGCCATATCCGAACAGACCATCGCAAAGCCCGGGCTTGACAATATCGGCCAGGTGCACGGGAATCAGGCTGGATGTGGACAAGGGTGCGTCCGGGGCCAATTGATCAAGGTGCATGTAGCCGGTCGCCGGCCAATAGAAGATCAGCCGCCCATCGCTTGCCTCTTTCATGATCTGGTGG
>CAZXZM010000187.1:0-2588 GCA_964645365.1 uncultured Pseudomonadota bacterium
TGTTGCCCAGCATAAGCCCGAGAACAACGGTGGTTGTACTAGCGGCAACAGTATAAATGACATCTAGACCTGTTACATTCGCCTTTGTGACGAGTTTGAAGGTGTTAGGCATGATTCTTCCTCGCTCTTATCCCAAGGCAATTGATAATGATGTAGCAACTTCCTCGGCATCTGCCTCTGCCGCACTAGCCGCCGCAGCAGCCGCTGAGTTAGCTGCTGCGGTTGCCGAATTAGCTGCCTCAGTAGCACTAGTGGATGCATTCGATGCTTGTGTAGAAGCAGTAGAAGCACTAGCTGCTGCGTTAGTTTCGGCAGTTTCGGCATTCGTTTCTGCTGTCTCAGCATTAGTCTCAGCGGTTTCGGCATTTGTCTCAGCGGTTTCAGCAGCCGTTTCAGAAGCGGCAGCAGCCGTCGCTGAATTACCTGCGTTTGTTTCGCTAGTAGAGGCAGCAGCCGCACTGGCAGCAGCAGCGGCCTTATCGGCTGTCGTTGTTATTACATCGGCTGCAGTAGCTGCTACATCGGCTGCAGTAGCTGTTACTTCATCACTCAGATCAATTAGCGTAATGGTGTTACCATCAGCAACTCCAGTATCGTAACTAGTAGTAGATGTATGACTAGCAACAACGATACCAATAGCAGCACCTGTATCAATTCCATCTACTACAAAGTCATTGACAGTATAATCAGTGGCATCCGTCCAAATACCTTTATTGGAGAATGTAACTGTAAATGATTGCCAGAATGATGTATTCGAGGCTCGTTCAGTCGCAAACGTTCCACTTGCAGCCGTAGTATGAGCTACTAGAACTTCCCAGATCGTTCCTAGATCGGGATCGACATATCGCTGTCCGACAGTAACCGCTAGTGAGTTCTGCCAAACCCCTTGAATACTGGACGACGGAATGAAGTTCGCCAAAATGGCGTCAATCATCTTCCAGTTATCATGGTTCTTTGAACTCCAGGGAGTCTTATCGAAGTCGATAAGCTCGAAGTTGTATGTCGGAGTAGTAGCCATGATGACCTCTAAACGTCGATCTCAGCCCCAACGAACTGCATGTTCATTGCTAGTGCCGTTGTTCCTGCAATCGTGTACGTCACAGTGTCCGCAGCGGACAGGAAGTATTCCACTGGAGCAGGGGCAGCAGTAGTATCACCATCAACACCAGTTGACTGAGCTGCCAATGGGCCTTCTTTTATAGCATTGGGACTAGAGAACAAGAAGTTGCTGGCAGTGATATTTGCATGAACCATCACATCGATACCATTGACTGTGATAGTCAAGTCCGTAGTACCATCTCCGGCACCTTGAATTTCATAGAACAAGCGTCCTTTCGCTGCCTTACTAGAAGGCACCGTATAGACAGTAGTCGTAGCGGCGGTTGTGGTGGTAGCTTCACCCAGTACGCCAATCTTGTCTGCCATGCTAACCTCCTATTGGTCTGACAGGTCGAAACTGAGCGCACCGTATGCAAGCTGCCCTGGAACACCTTGTTTGGCTTGGATAGCAGTGATCTCGTACTTGATAACGAGCATCTGCGCTCTGAACTCGGACTTACTGACTTTCACGTTGTCAGCAGGGAAGGTTTCATCTACTGCGGAAGCCATTATGCTCTCCTAATCGAACCAGTTTGATGAGCTAACGAAATAGAGATGAACTTCAGTGGATCGATTCCATCTCCAACTATGCGTAGTTTCTGTATCTTGTACTTCGACGGCCATGCGTACAAAGTCTCTAAACGAGTGGGACGACTGCCTCCAAAGTCATTGCCAAAGCCAGCAGCACCAAAGCCAGGAGCGTCACCACCAATGAACTCCATTTCGAGGGTCGGATCGAGCTGTTTCACATCCCACCCAAGATCATCATCGAATACGAAACCGTCTAGGAACGCTTCACCGAGGAATGATCTATCCTCGAAGATGTTGTCGATGAACATCTGGCAGGTAAACCGCTGATTTCCTTCAGTGTCAAAGTTGATGTAGCGGGAGTTCTTGGTGTTAAACCTACGTCCAGCATCGCTCCATGGGAGTTCCCACTCAAAGGGAATGGAGACTCCGCTATCGGAGATGTCTGCGACTGGGTTGAATCCTGTGTTGTCTGTGAAGACGGTATCGTCATCAAACATCTCCTGGTCACCGATGAAGTCACGATTGAACGTGAACGTCTTAGTAGCTGGCTTCTCATTGACGCGACCAAGCTGATATACTTGAGTTCCTACACAGAGGAAGATGTTCTTCAATGCTGAACGACACCCACAACGGAACTTCCAGTTACCAAACTCCTGCCACGCCTCGATCTTCAAAGGCTTGACCTTCTTCAACACGAACCCGCGATACTCAGTGATAATCTCCTCACTAGGACTGTCAGGAATGAACAGCATGTAATGGGCGGCAACGGAGTCATAGACTGCGAAGGTACGTTCCTCCAATGCTGCCGTTGTATTCAATTTGCTGAGTTGAGACTGTATCTCAGGATCGATAAAGTGAGACAGCTTCTCAGGACGGACAGCACCAGTAAATAGTGCGCGAGAGATAGACGCTACGCCGTTCAAGTCGGTGAACATCATGTCCTCACCGATAGTCTCAAT
>CAZXZM010000188.1:0-2583 GCA_964645365.1 uncultured Pseudomonadota bacterium
CGACGGGTCCTGTCGCGGCGAAGACCTTCCGTCAGCGGTACCCCGCAGCGGGGTGACCGGCCGAAAGGCATCACCGCGCCACCCGTCGCGCAAAACCACTCGTTGGGAAGTCTATATCCATGGTGGCCGAAACCCGACCGGACTGGATGCCGTTCAGTGGGCTCGAAAGATGGAACGCTTCGGCGCCGGTGAGATTCTCCTCACCAGCATGGACCGTGACGGCACAAAGGATGGATACGACCTCGACCTGACTCGGGCGATCAGTGAAGCGGTCCGAATCCCGGTGATCGCCTCCGGTGGAGTCGGTAATGCCGACCACATCTATGAGGGGCTGACGAAGGGAAAGGCGGATGCCGCGCTTGCCGCCTCTATCTTCCACTATAAGGAACTGACCGTCGGCCAGGTCAAACGCTCGCTTCGTCGCCGCAATATCCCTGTAAGGACCTAAAGGTAGCAACTATAGCTGCCCTCAGCCGATACCGGGCCGATGTTCGCCCTGACTTCATTCGCACTCTCCTTGGCCCCACTCGCGGCGACCGTCGACCAATGGATTGCCGTCGTCAATAACGCCGCCGGGGACTTCCATGCCCAACGAGTTGCCGACGCCCTTCAGGAAAGACTGGGAGAGCTCCTCACTGTTTACCGGACCCACGAAGATCCGGCCCAACGCGTAGCCGATCTGGCCGAACTGATCCAGGCGCATCGTCCGTCGGAAACAAGGCCCCTCGGAGTGATTGCCCTCGGCGGGGACGGAACCACCGTCGATGCCCTGAAAGGAATTCTTCGTTCGCTTGCCGTAGAAACACCAACTTTGGCGCACCGAACGGCCAGCAGTCTGACCGATCAGCTCCTGTCGAGCGGCATTCGTCTAGGACTGGCTGGACTCGGTGGGGCCAATGATTTGGCGTCTCTGGCCGGGGCCCCGGGGAGTAAAGTTGATGAGATCGTCGACTATATGACGACGTCACGACTCTTTGCCCTCAACATGGGGCTGGCAACCCTCGATGATGAACAGACCGATCTCTTTGCCCACACATTGAGTGCCGGCACCACGATTGCAGCGGTTTTTGAAAAGACAAGCGACCTGCGCGGGATGGCCAAGAAACGTCGTCAAAAGGTATTGGGGGCACTCCATATTCTGTACACCCATCCCTTTCATATGAAATGGCAGCGGGGAGGAGACGCAATTCATAAATCTGATGCACTCGAGCTGATTGCCCATGCGGTCCCCCGTGCCGCCGAAGATATGGGCTTTCCGGGAACCCCACAACACGGGGTGGGGATAAAGATCTTTCCCCGGATGAATCTGTGGCAACGTATGCGATTGCTTCATCAGACCTATCTCTGTGGTCGCGCCTGTAACAAGGCCAACCCCGACCGTGTCCTGCCAACCGAACAACTCCGTGGCCTCCCCACAGCAATGCAACAGGCACTAGAACCAGGTGAAACGATGACTGCCTCTTTTCATGAGCTTGGCAGTAGCACGACCCTGCCGATTCCGGTCCAGGCCAATGGTGAAGCGATCGGTCGCTCCAAATCCTTGCGAATCCAGGCACTCATCCCATTTCCCGCCTTCATGATCCAGGAAGGTTCCTTGTTCGACCGCCTAGGGCAACGACTCCTTCCCCCTCCCGCAAACCACGGTTGACACTTTCGATTTCGCCGGACAGTAATGGGCCTTCATTCAACCAATCAGGGGGATAATGATGCGCCTTGTCTCAACACTTTTTTCAATCGTTCTCGTCACGACAGTCTTTGCCTGCCAAGGAGGGGAATCGACTGCCAAGGACACCGCTAAACAACCAGCCGAAAGGAAAAAATCCATGTCTTTTTCTGACCCAAAGGCCCCGGCCCTCGAGGCAGGCGTCAATTACCAAGCGATCATCAAGACCAGTAAGGGCGACATCACGGTCGACCTCTTTGAAAAGGAGGCCCCTCTCTCCATTACCAACTTCAAACAGCTCGCTGAAGGGGGCTTTTACAGCGGGCTCACCTTCCACCGCGTGGAACCGGGCTTTGTCATTCAGGGAGGAGACCCTGAAGGGACCGGCCGAGGTGGACCGGGCTACACGATCCCGGCCGAAATCAAGGGAAACCCTCATAAACACATCAAAGGGGCTCTCGCCTGGGCCCGGCTGGGGGACCAAGTCAATCCAGAGCAACGCTCTTCCGGCTCTCAGTTCTACATCACCTTGACCGCGACCCCCTTCCTGGACAACGGCTACACCGTCTTTGGCCAAACGACCGCTGGGATCGAGGTCACCGAAAAGATCGCGGTAGGGGATAAGATCACCTCGATCGAGATCCTGAAAAAATAGCCTCAAGACCAAAAGGGGCAACTTTTTTGGTATTTGACCGACCCTGGTCCTGTCATGTGGGTCACAGGGACAGGGGTCACTTCTTCAGCATTTTTCCTGGCAGCGTCGGGGCTGGCCTCTCTTGCTGAACAGGCCCACTCTTTCCGCGAGTCCCTTCAGGATCAAGGAGCCGTCGTTGCCACTTCCTGGCAAGAAGAACGAGGTCAGTCCCTTTATCTTCCCATCCCCCAAAAGGAAGAAAACTTTGCCGCAGAAGTCATCCGGG
>CAZXZM010000189.1:0-2583 GCA_964645365.1 uncultured Pseudomonadota bacterium
GAATGGTGAGGTAAAAAAACCAGAGACAATCAACTACCGTACCTTCAAGCCGGAACGGGACGGTCTCTTTTGTGCTCGAATTTTCGGGCCGGTCAAAGATTACGAATGCAACTGCGGAAAATACAAACGCATGAAGCACCGAGGGATTGTCTGCGAGAAATGTGGCGTTGAAGTTATTCCTTCCAAGGTGCGTCGCGAACGGATGGGGCACATCCAGCTGGCGACACCCGTGGCCCATATCTGGTTTTTGAAAAGTCTGCCGTCTCGCATTGGAACCCTGCTCGATGTCATGCTGAAGGACCTGGAGCGGATTTTGAGTTGCGAAGCCTATCTAGTGCTTGATCCAGCGAATACAGACCTCAAAGAATTAGAAGTTCTTTCAGAGGATCAGTATCAGGAAGCTGTCGAAGAGTTTGGCGCTAAATTTGAAGCCGAAATGGGAGGGAGCGCGGTCAAGAAAGCTCTCAAGGGCCTCGAGCTAGAAGATCTTAATAAAAAAATTCGCAAAGATCTGACGAAAACTAAATCGGAAGCCACCAAGAAAAAACTTTCTCGGCGTTTGCGCGTTGTTGAGTCTTTTCTCAAGTCAGACAATCGCCCGGAATGGATGATGCTTGACGTTGTTCCAGTGCTTCCCCCTGATCTGCGCCCCTTGGTTCCTTTGGAAGGGGGACGGTTTGCAACCTCCGATCTGAACGATCTCTACCGCCGGGTGATTAACAGAAATAATCGGCTCAAACGGCTGATGGAGCTTAATGCTCCCGACATTATCATCCGTAATGAAAAACGAATGCTGCAGGAATCAGTCGACGCCTTGCTCGATAACGGTCGCCGTGGCAAGACTTTTACGGGTCCGAATAAGCGTCCGCTCCGTTCCCTTTCAGATATGCTGAAGGGAAAACAGGGGCGTTTCCGTCAGAACCTGCTTGGCAAGCGAGTCGATTACTCAGGACGTTCGGTGATTGTCGTCGGGCCGGAACTCAAGCTCCATCAGTGCGGTCTTCCTAAAATCATGGCCCTGGAACTCTTCAAACCTTTTATTTATCAGAAGCTAGAAGAACGTGGCTTGGTCTCGACCATCAAGGGGGCCAAGAAGATGGTCGAAAAAGAACACGACGAGGTATGGGATATTCTGGCGGAGGTGATTCAGGAGCATCCCGTGATGCTCAACCGGGCCCCAACGTTGCATCGCCTCGGTCTTCAAGCCTTTGAGCCAGTTCTCATTGAGGGAAAGGCAATTCAATTACATCCTTTAGTTTGCACCGCCTTCAATGCCGATTTTGATGGCGATCAGATGGCGGTCCATGTCCCCCTTTCCGTTGAGGCGCAGTGTGAAGTGCGCGTTTTGATGATGAGCACGAACAACATCCTGTCTCCCGCAAACGGGAAGCCGATCATCGTCCCCACTCAAGATATGGTTTTGGGGCTTTACTACCTGACTCGTGAATTTCCTTTTTCGAAAGGGGAGGGAAAGATTTTCGCTTCACTCGATGAGGTGCGGATGGCTTATGATGCAGAAGCAGTCGGTCTCCATGCCAGCATTCAGGCGCGTATTGACGGTCAACGTTATGAAACGACGGTTGGGCGCGTCCTGCTCTATGAAATTCTTCCCAAGAAACTCCCCTTTGATCTGGTCAATAAGGTGATGGCTAAAAAGGACATCGCAGACTTAATTGAGCAGTGCTACCGCACTTGCGGCAATAAAGAGACGGTCTTGTTGGCCGATCACTTAAGGGATATGGGTTTTCGACAAGCGACCCAGGCCGGCATCTCGGTTTGCATGGATGATATGAAGATTCCCGCCAAGAAGCAGGAATTGCTCGGTGGTGCGCAAAAAGAGGTCCGTGAAATCGAATCACAGTATCAAGATGGCTTGATCACCGCGGGTGAAAAATACAATAAAGTGGTCGATATCTGGGCCGATACCACCGAGCGCATTGCTCGCGAAATGATGGACGAGATCAGTACCGAAAAATTTGAAAACGACGAAGGAAAAACCAAAGAGGTCTTGAGTTTCAATTCGATTTTTATCATGGCCGATTCGGGAGCGCGGGGTTCCAGTCAGCAAATGCGGCAGTTGGCCGGGATGCGCGGTTTGATGGCAAAGCCTTCCGGGGAAATTATCGAGACCCCCATTATCGCCAATTTCCGTGAGGGGCTTACGGCATTGCAGTACTTTATTTCCACGCATGGTGCCCGTAAAGGTTTGGCCGATACGGCTCTCAAGACAGCCAACTCTGGATACCTGACCCGTCGTCTCGTCGATGTGGCCCAGGACGTCATTATTTCTGAAGAAGATTGCAAGACGACCGACGGAATTAGTATCAGCTCCCTCTACGAAGGGGGGGAGATCATTGAACCGTTGGGATCCCGAATTTTAGGGAGAGTGGCGTTGGAGGATATTAAAGATCCCTATGCTGAAGAAGTGATTGTCAAAAAGGGAAATGAGATCGCTGAGCAAGATATTGAAAAGATTGAAGATGTCGGCATCGAACAGGTTCGCATTCGTTCCGTGTTGACCTGCAAGAGTCCTTGGGGGGTTTGTATCCTCTGTTATGGTCGCGATCTGGCCCGGGGACATAT
>CAZXZM010000190.1:0-2572 GCA_964645365.1 uncultured Pseudomonadota bacterium
CAGGGCGTGGGGGCGGCTATTATCATTTCTCCGATACAACCCACTTACAGAACGTGACGATTGCCAATAACACAGCCGCTTCGAGTGGAGGAGGGCTCAAGATCCGTGATGGTACCGTCAATCTATCCAATACCTTGATCGGTAGCAATACCGATAATGGCAATGGATTTCATGATTGCGATGGGACCTTTACTTCACGCGGGTACAATTTAATCGAAGACATTTCGGGTTGTACCATCCAAGGAGACACGACCGGGAATATCACTGGTCAAGATCCAGGGCTCAGTACGTTGGTTGACGGAACCCATGCGCTCTCCTCCTCTAGTCCCGCTGTCGATGCCGGTAACCCGGCGACCCCTGGGAGTGAAGAAGAGGCCTGCGAAATAGAAGACCAGGATGATGTAACTCGTCCGCAAGGGGATGCTTGTGATATCGGCGCCTACGAATTGGTATCGACAGGGAGCAACGACGACGATGATGACAATGACGACGATGATGCAGGAGATGACGATGATGATAACAATGCGGGCGACGATGACGATGATAATGGTGCCATCGATGATGACGACGATGCCACCGGTGGGGCTGGACATGGAGATGACGACGATTCGGGGGTTTTGAGCCATAGTCAGGGGGGGACAATTGACTGCTCTCGTAGCCCAAAGGCTGTCTCCCGAAGCCATGAAGGGCCGCCGAGTCTCTGGCTCTTGGCAACGACACTTTTCTTCTTAGGAATTCGGCGTCGCTTTCCCCCTTCTTGACAGGATTCCTCCCTCGTCCTAAAAAATCCAAACCGGATCGATCAGCAATGAATACCGAAGGAGCGGACCATGAGTGAATGGATCAAAGTTGCCGCGAAAAGTGAAATCGGAACTGGAAGTGGCAAAATAGTAGAGGTTGGCGATCGCCAGGTCGCTCTTTTTCAGGTCGATGGGAATTATTGCGCCATTGATAATATCTGCCCGCACCGCGGAGGCCCCTTAGGGGAAGGGGATGTGGAAGGAACGGTCGTTACTTGTCCCTGGCATGGTTGGCAGTTTGATGTTTGCACCGGTGAGTCTCCGGTCAATCCCGCCGCCAAGGTTCAGAAATTCAATATCAAAGCGGAAGGGGATGATCTCCTCCTCGAAACGCCCTAGGAACGTAAGGTCTCGGTGTGAGGCGTAGAAGGTGCGGAGCGTAAGGGAATTACGGGGACGATGCCAGTGGCGCCAACATAGCTTGGTTCCCAGTCCTGTGGTCGTGCTGAGTCTTTGCGCTGCCAGTGATCATCGATGACGACGTAGGAAAGAATTTCAGCATTGGTGGGAGCGGGCGCATAGTAAGGTTGTCCTGCCAATAAAGCATAGCTTGCGACGGTGGCCGAATCGGCAGGGTCGACTCTGGTCAAACCGACTGCTGGTAGAAAGCGTTCGGGGTCGTCATTGGCCAAGTAGATCTGCGTTCCACTCACCAAGAAAAAGAGACCCTGCTCCAAGCCGCTCTCACTATAAATAGAAAAAGGGGAACGGTCGCGTGCGCTGCTGGTATGAGCTGGAAGTGGTTGCGAGGGTGTTTCATGGCCGGGATAGCGCCAGTCTCCGGTTCCCTGGATAGGCGTTGCATCCCCCCACGGGAAAGAACGAAAGTCGTTGCCGCGAAAAGCGCGCTTCCACTCATCCGGTGTCGGGTAACGAGCCCCTCGGTTGGGGTAGGCCCATTGGAGATAAGCAATTCCTGCTTCATAGGGAATGTGGGTGATGGGGGCATTAGGGTCGAGCCTTTGCCTGTTTTGATCTTGCAGGCTGGCTGTTTCAGTGGGTTCCCCTCGAATGAGTCCTTCGCGAATGCGACGATTCCAGTGGCGCGGGATGTAACGATACGAAAAATGGGTCAGTCGTTCTCCCTGATTGTCCGCAATCGATGCCCGTGTTGCCTTGAGGAAGTTAAGGTATTGGGCGTTTGTTACCTTGGGTCCCATGGCGTAATCACGTGGGACCTGTCGGATGGTCTCCATTTTTTCTCCGTAACGCCCCGGGAGATTCCGCACGGCGACTGGGCCCGCTGGAATGACAAGGAAGTCTTCCGGTATATCATTGGCCCCGTAGAACGGAATACGAATTTGATGGGGTTGATGGCTCGGTCGAACTGGCAACGGGATAAAAAGTGGATGCATCCATTGTTCTTTTACTTGAAGGGCGTAGGCCGGTCCACGTGGCAGGCTTAAGTTGACCGGTAGAGTTGTTGGGTCAAGTCTTTGCGTGCCATCTTGTTCCAGGAAGCCGTTGTGGTCGACAAATCGATGGAGAGTCAAAGTCGGTGGACGGCTGGCAGATGGGACCGGGTCCCAAGATACCTGAAGCTCAACCGGTCGATCGATTGAGAGGGCTATTTCTCCGGAAGAGTCAAGACGGGCGATCTCTTCAATCGCGCGTTGCATGATTTCTTGTTCTCCTTGTATTTCTGCCCAATCGTAGAGTTGACGGTTGATGCGAATCATTTGCCAGCCAATATCCGGTTCCTGGTAGCGATCGTAGGCCATCCGGTATTCTCTCAGGGCTGCTTCCATCGCCTCACGCCACTGTGCCATCGT
>CAZXZM010000191.1:0-1723 GCA_964645365.1 uncultured Pseudomonadota bacterium
GAAAATAACCGCCGTAAGTGGTCATCCTGAGGAGCGTTAGCGACGAAGGATCTCTCTTACTTGATTACTCGTAATGGGTGTTCCGAGAGGCGGATCGAGACGGTGTGCCCCCGCGGTACCGGGTAGCTTTCATGGGCTCCGTCGATAAAAATAGCCGCCTCTTCCATCTTGGGTGTCAGATGGAGCACCGTTTTGGCTTCAAGGATACCGCGCAAGAGGCGATATTTTTGGCCAGATAGCTGTTGCGGTTCCCGCACCTGATAGGCAAACCGTTTTGCCTCACGGGCCAGACGAGGCCCCCCCGCAGAGCGAATCGCCGCCGTCGAACCCATCGGAGCTGCCACCCACACGCCGGAACCACGTTGTTCTTCTTGGTTGATCTTTTTAGTGCGACTCGTTTTTTGGGTCCCGATCAAGTAGCGCGACATCGCGGCGGGATTACTGTGAGCAAACAAAATTTCATTCAGAACAGGGGATCCCACTTTACGACCATCGATTGTAGCCTGTAATCGCTGTAGCTTTTTCGGTCTTATCTTTCCCTTCAGGAGTTGATTGATCTTCTTTTCAAAATTGGCAACGGTCGCGGTACAAAAATGCCCGACGCTATCGTCCGGATTGGAATTGACCCCAAACATCACGCTGTCAGAAACATAGTGTGATGTCTCCAGATAGGTCCCATCTCCCCCAACCGTAATGACGAGATCGGCCCGAATCGCCCGCTGGAGGGCGTAACGAGGGTAGCTCCTGTAGGGGACCTGGAGATGATCCAGGATCGCCTTGACCTCCCGTAACACGTCCGTATGCTCCTCATGCACCCGCCTGGAGTGGGAGACGGTAGGGTGCTCGGCACGCAACAGGTGAAGAAAATGAGGCTCTTTGCGTTCTAGGGCCCGAATCTGGTAGTTGCTCTTCTTATAGACGAGGATCGCGCTGCGGATCTTCATAACAGGAGGTTATAGACTCACGTGCAATGGATTCGCAAGAAATCGCCGGGACATAGGTCACGACGGACCATCGCCCTGCTCGGAGGGGCCTTTGATCCCCCTCACCGAGGACATGTCGCCATGATCCGACAGCTCTTGAAACAGCGGGAGATCGATCACGTCTGGGTCTTGCCGGTCGCCCGGCATCCCTTCGACAAAAAAATGACCCCCTTTGCCAATCGCTTCGGGATGTGTCGGCTCGCCTTCTCAAAGCTTTCAAAGAAGGTAGTCGTCAAACGCGTTGAGCAAAAATTGGCGGGGAAAAATTATACGATCCGAACGCTCAGATATTTAACAAAAAAATATTCGGGAACGCGATTTGTTTTAGTTATCGGCGCCGATAGTTATCGGACGCGGCACCGGTGGAAAAATTTTAAGAAAATTCAAGCGCTAGTCGATATCGCTATTTTTGCACGTGGACCTCGTTCTGAAATTCCAAATGTGTCTAGCACTAAAATTCGCGAAGCAATTGCAGCGGACCGTTCGCTCGACAAGCTGGTACCAAAACCAATCTCTCGCTATATCAACAAGGAGGACTTAACATGGTGATGACTGAATCCACAATGCTTCCATTAGGGACGAAAGCCCCCGACTTTTCACTCCCCTGCGTCAAAACAGACAAAATGGTTTCCCTGAAAGATTTTGAAACGGTATCCGCACTCCTTGTCGTCTTTATGTGCAACCATTGTCCGTTTGTGAAGCACATTGCAGAAGGATTGGCCGCGTTTGCTAATGATTAT
>CAZXZM010000191.1:1733-2527 GCA_964645365.1 uncultured Pseudomonadota bacterium
AGGGCTCGCGGTAGTAGGGATCAACAGCAACGACGTTGCCAACTACCCGGAGGATCACCCGAATAAAATGAAAGAAGAGATCGACAAGCAGGGTTATATTTTTCCGTACCTGTATGATGAGTCACAAGAAGTTGCAAAACAGTACAAAGCAGCTTGCACTCCCGATTTTTATCTTTTCGACAAAGAGAGAAGGCTCGTTTACCGCGGTCAGTTCGATGACAGCCGACCCGGCAATGACATTCCGGTCACCGGTAAAGATATGAGCATTGCGGCCGATGCGATTCTGGCCGGCCAAGCGGCTCCAGAAGATCAGATCCCTGCAATCGGTTGCAATATCAAGTGGGAGTCAGGAAACGCCCCCGACTATTTCAGAGGGTAGCGGAAACTAGACGAGACGACGGAACGGCCTCTGGGGAAAACCCAAAATGGCGGCCAGAGTGAGCACCTGTTCGATGGCATAGGGGTAAGCATAGACGCCACCATGAATCTGCTGTGAAAAGAGGGTATCGAGATCGGGCGTTTCCGGTAGCAATATATTGCGCAAAAGGAGCAAACCATTGAGCCAGCGAGTGGTTGCCGGATTGTAGGTCTCAAGCCCCAACGTCTCGGCCCCTAAAAAGCCGGCGTTAAAAACAGCTGTATCCATGGAGCGCGTCCGGCTGATTCCGGCAACATTCGCCGAAACCGTAATCGGTTCGCCGGCCGTCCCAGAGGTAGCCAAGACCTCGGCCATCATAATTTTTTCGACCCATTGCGCGGCCAGGTAACTCAAGCCCTGTTGAGAGACCAAGGAT
>CAZXZM010000192.1:0-2522 GCA_964645365.1 uncultured Pseudomonadota bacterium
AGAGCCGTGTCAACATCCAAGTTGCCCATCGCAATAGCCGCCTGTTTGGCGTGCTCTTGCAACTCATTGTAGGTCGGAATTTTCTCGTGCTGGGCTACATAGTTGTCTAAAAGATTATTAAGCTTTGTTCTGTATTCCTCTTCCGATAAACCCCTATCTCCCTCAAATTTCCTAGTATATTTAAGATTATTTTTTATATTTTGTTCGTGCTCATCGAGGAAACTCATCATATCCATTCCCCACACTTCCCGACTCCTATCAAGAGCCTTTATCATTTTTCTCACTTTTTCTTTTGTTGTTCCAAAGACAAAAGGAAATTCCGTTATTCGGTGTGTCAGATCCCCTATGTGCTCTAATGTTTCAGAGAGCGCCCCCGAATGGAACATAGTCGCCTTCAGCATTGCTTCTTCTGGCGCGCCCCGTTGGACATTGCCAACATTCTCTTTATAGAATTTTTCCCGTTCATCGGGATCGCTTGGAACTTGTTTTTTCTTTTCCTCCAACTGTTGATATTTTTCTCCCAGTTTATCTATGGTTTTATTAATAAGTTTTTCAGTCCCTTCCTCGGCGAGTTTCCTCGCCACTGTCTCCGCCCCTTCCAATATTAAGTCTGGATCAGGTTTTTTAGGATCTTCAGGCGGTTCCGAGGACACGTCCGTCCGTGGCATCACTTCCAGATCCTCCTCCTGGACATCAATGACTTCGTCATCATCATCCTTCTTGGATTGGACAACCACGCCCGAGAGATCGGTGTCCGCGATCACGGATTCGGGAAGAATTAATTCTTCGCCTGTTTCTTTTTTAAATAAGTCCTTAATGACATCAATCCCATACTTTTCTATGAGGTAAGCTATCCCTAGTCCCGCGGGCGCGTCAAATCCTCCTGAAAAAATACGAGGTGGACCTATATGCCTGCCACCTTCAAGCATATCAAAAATATCCCCCTTGGGAAGTTTGGTTTTACCTGCGTAAACAGCCATCAGTAATACTCTTGCGCTTGTGTATATTCGGGTACGGGGTCTTCATAGTCATCCTTCAGTGATACAAAATTTCCTTGACGGTAGCGCATAATCGCCTGCGTCATACTATCCACCAAATCATCGTGCTCACCATAAGGGAAAGCCGCGCACTCTTCAATCATTTCCTCGGAGAATTTCTTGTCGGGCGCCCACACCATTCCGCTCTCGAACACGGGGGCGATGGAGTTGACGCGCGTCATCTTGTCGTGACCCTTGGACGGCGAATAGCTCATCACGGGAATTCCCTTCTGCCGCAACTCCTGAATGAGGGGCATCCCGCTCGCCTTCGCCTCGACGACGATGGTGTCGGGGTCCCAATACTTGTACTGCTCGAACGCGATTCTTTTCAGTTGCGGAAACTCCCAACGATCCTTTTGGCAGTCGAGCAAAATAATGTTGTCCTTGTAGTCGGCGGTTTGGAAAATGCCCCACGTCGATATGGCGCTGAAGTCGGCGGAATCCTTCTTGGAATACGCCGTGTCGTAGCTCTGGATGACGTGAATGAGTTCGGGAATTTTTTCCTTCGTCCATTTCTTCCACCACTCGCGCTTGATGATCGCGCCCTCCTCACTCGTCGGGTTCTGCTGATACTGCGCCTCCCAGGACATGACGGGCAGGTTGGCTTTTATTTTTTCGAGTTCCTCTTGTTTCCAGTATTCAGGCCAGATCGGTTTTCCGCTCGGAAGCAGTGCGGGAAACTCAATCACCTCCCACTGATCCGCCTTCACTTCGGCCTGCTGTCGCATCAGGCGCGCCGTCAGATCGCGCTCGCTCCACCTCGTCATGATGATGACAATCGCGCCCCCTGGCTGCAGTCTCTGTCTCGGTCCTGACATGTACCACTCAAAGGCGTTCTCAAAAGCGCTGTCCGTGATGTTCTGCTCTGAATGAGGATCATCAATGATCAGGAGATCCGCGCCACGTCCCGTGATCGCGCCGCCGGTGCCCGCACCGAAGTATTCCCCGCCGTGGTTCGTGTCCCACCTTCCTGATGCCTTGGAATCCGCGCGCAAATTCACACCCTTGAATATTTTTCTATACAGCCCATCATTCATGAGGTTTCTCATCTTACGTCCAAAACGATAAGAGAGCTCGGCGGTGTGTGTTGCTTGAATAATTTTTGTTTTTGGTTTCTTACCCATCAACCAGGCCGGGAACAGGAAGGATGAAAACTCGGACTTGCCGTGACGTGGTGGCATGTTGATGATCAAGCGCTTTAATGTACCATTGGCAATTTGTTCAAATTTTTCCGCCATTATTTTAGAGTGATATCCACCGATAAAGTCGGGCCAAACAATCCTGACAAAATGCAAGAAACTAGTTTGCGCCTTGGCGCTGTCGTCGTGCATCGCAATTGCGAGCAAGAGCTTCAATTCGTCGTCTGAATACTTTTCAAATTTATTATTTTTTATATCAATTGGGACTCCTAACACTAATTATACTAAAAAAAGGGGGTATACCCTATAAAAAACTTTTCATATGAAATATTGGTGTCTGAGAATT
>CAZXZM010000193.1:0-2506 GCA_964645365.1 uncultured Pseudomonadota bacterium
TCAATTGAAAAACCATTAAGAACTTCTCGAAGCGCGAGGGGACGACCAAAAATAGAACGTAAAAGAGAGCCTATATCTGGGTCGTCCAGCGCAATATTTTGTCGGTCGGCAAGGTCGAGCTGTCGAATGGCGGGATCGGGCCCGGACCGGAGAAAGCGATTCAACCATAACGAAAGAG
This sequence comes from uncultured Pseudomonadota bacterium, assembly GCA_964645365.1. GTDB lineage: Bacteria > UBA10199 > UBA10199 > 2-02-FULL-50-16 > JAJFLM01 > CAZXZM01. Next base: position 179 of record CAZXZM010000193.1, read on the forward strand.
GCGCAACAGAGGCGCGTCCAATAACCCAATAGGTTTCAGCTCCGGGGGGCAGCGCCTTTGTTGGGTCATCAAAAGACTTGAGATCTTGAGGGATAATCGCTCGTCGAACTTCGAAGCTTTCGTCGATTAAACGATTCTCAAAGAGGGCAGCGCGTTCGGCCGAAGTCGTAAAGGTATGAATTTCATTGGAGCCGGTGGCCGCTGCTTGCTCGATAACCCATCGACGAAAAGCAGCGTGGGCCGCCTCACGATCCTCCTGCCAAAGAAGAGGAACGACTTTTCCGAACTCACGCATCAAGTCATGGTCTTGAGACCAATCAGCGAGTGAACGAGCAGGACACCGGATCAAAAGGCTGGGTCCGGTCCGCCCATCGACAACGCGAGTCAGAAGTCGTTGCCCTGCAAAAAGAATCTTGTGGGCCCGATCGGCATGGAGTCTTCCAGCCGCCTCCATGCCCCGCAAGGCTGTAACGATGTCCCCTAGAAGGTCCTCATCATGGTAATCAGGGTGCCCCATGTGCCACTGAAAGACCTGCGTCTCAACACGCCGAACCAACTCCGGCTCATCGGGGGCCAAGCGCATGGTGGCCGCGGCATCATCAAGCAATTGATAGCGTTGCTCCATCTGTAGCTCATCCCACCCCGCCACCAACGACTCGAAACTGGCGGCATCGGCAATCAGGCCTGGGATAGCCAGCCCTGGCTGGGCAGCAAAGGGGAAAGGGGTCACAAGCATAGCACCCCCCTTTTCGACGCAAGGCGTCAAAGGTTGCGTGCTTAGCTTTGCGAATTATTTCGAAGGGTTACGTAAGTAAGTGGGTGGCCAGTCGGATTCGAACCGACGACCTCCTGGACCACAACCAGGCGTTCTAACCAGCTGAACTATGGCCACCATAAAACCAGAGATCTCATTCCCTATCCAGACTCAGGACAATTGTCCAGAAATTCATCCGTCAAATAAAATAGACAATTGTTTAATCCACCTGTGGACAATTTTCTCCACTTTGCCCTTTTTATACCACTCTTTTGAGACCGCTTTCCCCTAAATCCTACACAAGTCTAGTAAAATAATTCAATAATATCAATTGGTTAAAAGTTAAGTGCGTAAAAAGCCCCCGTTGGCACCCAGTTTGCTTTTATCAGGGAGTACTATGTCATTTTTGAACTACAGCGAGGCGGTAGCCGCGATTCGAGAATCGGTCTCGTCACTCAATGAAACGGTGACGGAAAACGAATCCCCGGCAGAACCGGAACGTCCCCCGGAGGACATTGTCCCCACGGTTGATCTCGAAAGGGCCCGGGGTGATCTGGCCGAGCTCCAGCCTGACATTCGGTCGTCTCGCTCGATGCTAGCCCATGGAGATGCACGAAGCTTTATGGGGGAAACCACCCCGCAAACAGAAGAAATCGATTGGTCCGATCCGCAAGCAGTTTTAGAGGAGTTTCACAAAGACCCCGACAGTCTGCAGAATGCCGATCCGGCCCTCCTTGCCGATCATGACTTTGCACTTGAACTCCTCCGTCTCTCTCGAAATATCTCAGATACATTTCCTTACTTCGATGAGTCCCTGCAAACCGACCCTATTTTTTTGGAAGAGGCGGTGGATATTTTTCCCGGCGTCGTCTTTGAGATGGATGCAACGCTCCCCAATTACAGTGAACTACTCAGTCAAGCGATTGCCGCCAATCCAAATTTGATTATTCGCGTCCCCCCAAACCATTCCAACTACAGTGAATTAGCACAGAGTGCCGTTCGTGCGAATCCGCTCTTGATCAGACATATCGACACAGCGGTCGAAAATTATGCAGAACTGGCCGAGATGGTTGTACGGGATCAGCCTCATCTACTCGGGTCTCTTGACCCTTCCCTTCAGCAGGATCCATCCTTTGTCATTGCAGCCCTGACTACAGGAGAGGGTACTTTTGCGATCCTCGAGGATCACCGTCTGATGCGACATCTTGAGCCAGAAGTTCAGCAAGAGGTTTGGGACCATACCATCACTCTTTTGGCAGAGCAGGGTCATGCCATTCCGGAGGAATGGGAAATCAGTTACGAAAATTTTACAGAGACATTGGCGGAGGCGGGCATTGAATACTCTCATCGAATTCGTTCCCTAGAAAACATTCTGACATTGCTCGATAATCATCAAAACATTGAAGAGCTGGGGGAAGATCGCCCCATCGCCGTCGTCGTTGCCTCCCCCCACGACTACAATAGCGCTTTTACTACGTATCCGACAGTCGACACATTGATCGAAGAGGGTTTTGATGTGCTCTACTACGACGTCGCCCATGAGACAGGAATGGAGGGGATCGCGGATCTCGCTG